>JBBRXG010000039.1:0-23277 GCA_038248655.1 Gaiellales bacterium | reverse complement strand
TCTCGGCGCCGCCGGCTGCGTTCACCGTCGACAGCGCCGAGCGCGGCCGCCCGGTGGGCCTATTCTTGGCGGGGGGCAACCCCTGGTCCCCCCACGGGCCCCCTCCTTCGACGCACATCGCCTATGGCTCTCGCGCTCCGGCGAGAGCGGGGTCTCGCCTCCGCGCGCCGGCGGACGCTTTTCCATCATTCGTGCTTGCCCCCAACGCTGTTGTGAGCCCTCATGAGCCGCCACTTGCAGCGGGGCCGGCGATCGCCCGCACGATCGAACTGGCTGCGAAGCTCGCGCTCCTCACCGCGCGGACGGTCGGGCGCGCCGACCTGTCGCAGCGGGCCGGGGCGTACGCCACCCAAGCCCGGCTGCTCGCGGCCGCGGACGCGACGGCATACCAGGAGTACTTGCGGACGAGATCGGAGGAGTCCAGGCAGCGGACGATCGACATTCCGCTGCGGCTGGTCGAGCTCGCCGCCGATACCGCCGAGCTGGCCGCACAGACCTCGGCCTCTGCGGTCGGAGCGGTGGGCGGTGACGCCGCCGTCGGCGTCCTGCTCGCCGATGCTGCGGCGCGCGCGGCCGCCTATCTCGTCCGGGTGAACGGGGGCGGCGACGCGGCCGAGGCGGCTACGACCCGGGCTGCGGCCGCAGCCGCTCGGGTGTGACGCCGAGCGCCCGAAGGATCTCACCGCCGGTTCCCTTCGGATCGGACGCGATCGCGAGCAGGAGGTCCTCCGGCGTGATCAGCTCGCGGTTCGCTGCGCTCGCGGCCACGAGCGCCTGCTCCAGCGCCCGTTTCGCCCGCGGCGTGAACGGTCGCGGGATCCTCAGCGGCACCGACTCCGCGCCTTCGCCGATCCGATGAACGATCTCGCGACGAGCAGCCTCGGCCTCGACCCCGGTGTCGCCGACGCCCCGGCGCAGGAGCGCGAGCATGATGTGCTCGGTGCCGACGTAGTTGTGCCGCAGCGAGTCGGCCTCGCCCTGCGCCTCGACCATCACCTGCCGGGCGGCGGCGTCGAAGCGAACGAGGAAGTCGCCGCGATGCGCCCGGCGGCGGCGGCGCATCGGCCCGCCCCACGCCACGGTCGCGGCCGGAGCCGGGTCCTCGACGATCTGATGCACGCGCTGGTGCGAAAGCTCGAGCGCCTCGGCGATCTCGCGCAGCGACCCTCCGGCCGCGTGCAGCTTCTTGATCGCGTGGTGGTAGTCGACACGGGCGTGGGCGGTCTGGCTCTCGTAGTCGACCAGCCGCTGCCGGGCATCCCTCGCCTGTCGCAGCACCTCGTCGTCCAGCGTCATCATGCCGTCTAGTGTACTAGACAGTGTCTAGTCTGTCTAGACAGACGAGGGGCCGCGTCCGCTCATCTCGGGGTGAGCACGCGCAACCCGGCTTCCTCCGCCACCGCGCTCAGCCGGGTGTCGTAGGTCGCCAGCTGCTCCACATCGCGGCCGAGCGAGAGCGCGGTCGCGAGGTGGATCGCATCGAGCGTCCTGAGCACGGGCGAGCCGGCCGCGACGGCAAGCCGGCGAACGTCCTCGTCCAGCGCGACGACGACGAGGCCGTCGAGCAGCTCGTCGACCTGGGATGGCGGAACATTCACGCGTGCACAGACGCGGACCGTCTCGATCTCGCCGACGATGCTGGTCACGTACGGGCCGAGGCCGGTGATCGCGCCGACGAGCGCCTCCGACTCGAGCTCCTCGACCGCGAGCTTCACGAGCGCGGACGCGTCGAGGTAGATCAGACGGTGTCCTCGCGCAACTGTTCGAGGATCGCGCTCAGCGGCCGCTCGAGATCCAGCTTCAGCGGCCGGATCTTCGAGAGATCTCCAGCGCCGCGCCTCAGAATCCGCCCCTGGCGCGCGAGCCGCGCCACCGGATCGCTCTCGTCCACGACCGGCCCCAGCTGCGCAACGGGCTCGCCTCGTTCCGTCACTTCCAGCGACTGGCCCGCCTTCACGCGCCGCAGGTAGACGCTGAGGTTCTGGCGTAGCTCGCGTACTCCGACACGGTCCATGACGCACAAAAGTAGCACATGCCCGCCGGATGTCTTCTCGCCTCAGCGCGTCCCGATCCGCAGACCGAGCAGGCGCGGAAGACCGGCGACGGCGCAGGCGAGCGGGCCCGCACGGCGGCCGTGCTCGTCCGCCTCCTCGACGGCGAGGATCGCGCGCCGGACCGCGGCCCCGCCGAGGTAGCGCGCGGGCTCGAACGGGAGGCGAGGCGGGCGGCGGTTGGCGAGCGGCAGCCTCGACCACTCGTCGTCGGCGCCGAGCACGAGCGAGGCGAGGATCTGCCCCCCGAGCCAGCTCGGCCCGACGCCGTTCCCCGAGTAGCCGGCCCCGTAGTGGATCCGTGCTCCGTCGACCGTGCCGAAGAACGGAAGGTGATCGCTGGACACGTCGATCGGACCGCCCCAGGCCCGCTCGATCCTGGCGCCCGCGAGCGCCGGCAGGAGCCGTCGGAGGCCGCGCTCCGCGCGGTCGATCGTCTCCGGGTCGTCGAAGAACCGGGCGTCGACCGTGCCGGTCGGCCCGATCGGGCCGGACCCGGAGCCCATCAGCACGCGGCCGTCGTTCGTCGTCCTGAAGTAGTGGAGGAACATCCGCCCGTCGGTGATCGCCTCGCCGCCCGTCCAGCCGATCTCGGCGAGCAGCTCCGGCACCGGCTCCGTGAGGACGACGTAGCTGCCGAAGGCCGTCAGGCGCCCGCGGACCGGCCGCCAGCCGGTCATCCAGGCGTTGGTGGCGACGACGACCTCGGGGGCGCGCACGCGACCCGCGCCGGTCTCGACGAGCCCGGCCCGGACCGAGGTCGCGCGCGTGTGCTCGTACAGCTCGACCCCGGCCGCCAGCGCGGCGCGGCGAAGCGCCCGGACGAGGCGGGCGGGCTGCACGGTGATTCCGTCCGGGAACCAGACCGACCGGCGGAAGACGGGCGATCGGCAGCGGCTTCGCGTCTCGTCCGCGGTCAGCGCGACTGCCTGGTCGGGGACGCCGAGCTCCGCCGCCGTTCGCACGGCGCGGTCGATCGCCGCCTCCTGGTGCTCCGTCGTCGCGATCTTGAGCATGCCGCCCTCGCGGGCCCAGACGTCCTCGCCGAGGGCGCGCACGGCGTCGTAGACGCCGGACGAGGCACGGGCGACGGCGAGCGCGCCCTCCTGGCCGACAGCGTCCCGCAGCCAGCGGAGCGACGCCCAGAGACCGTGGCAGAAGCCGCCGTTCCGACCGCTCGGCCCGAACCCCACCCGGTCCGCCTCGAGGACGACGACCCGAAGCGCCGGGTCGCGCCGGCGCAGGCTCAAGGCGGTCCAGAGTCCCGTGTACCCGGCGCCGACGACGGCGACGTCGGCGTCGGCGCCGCCCGCGAGCGGCGGCGCCTCCGGGTCGGGAGGCGCTTCGTCCAGCCACCAGGGCACGCGGCTCAGCACGCCGATAGCATCGCGGAGCGGTGGCGCGCGCGTTCTGGAACCCGATGACGAACATGGGCGCGTTCCGCGACCAGGGCCTCACGATCGTCCGCGGCGAGGGCTCGACCGTCTGGGACGGGGCGGGCAACGCGCTGATCGACGTCTCCGCCGCGCTGTGGTACTGCAACGTCGGCTACGGGCGCTCGGAGCTCGCCGACGCAGCCGCCGCGCAGATGCGGGAGCTCCCGTCCTACAAGACCTACGACGGGTTCACGTCGCCGCGCACCGAGGAGCTGGCGGCGCGGATCGCCGGGCTCCTGCCGTTCGACGGCGCGAAGGTCTTCTTCACGTCCGGGGGCGGCGAGTCGATCGACACCGCCGCCAAGCTCTCCCGCGCGTACTGGGCGGCGGTGGGGAAGCCGGACAAGCACGTGGTCGTCTCGCGCCAGTTCGCGTACCACGGCTCGAACGCCTACGGCACCTCCCTCGGCGGGATGGCGCCGCTGGTCGAGACCTACGGCCGCCTCGTCCCGGACGTCGAGCAGGTGCCCTGGGACGACGCCGAGGCGCTCGGCGAGACGATCGACCGTCTCGGCGCCGACCGCGTGGCGGCGTTCTTCGCCGAGCCGATCATCGGCGCCGGCGGCGTGCTCGTCCCCCCGGAGGGCTACCTCGACCGAGTGCAGGAGATCTGCCGCGAGCGCGAGGTGCTGCTCGTCCTGGACGAGGTGATCACGGGCTTCGGCCGCGTCGGCACGTGGTTCGCCACCGAGCGCTTCGCGCTCTCGCCCGATCTGATCACGGTCGCGAAGGGCATCACCTCGGGCTACATCCCCCTTGGCGGCGTGATCGCCTCGCCCCGGGTCGCGGAGCCGTTCTGGTCGGAGGGCACGCAGAACGTGTTCCGCCACGGTTACACCTATTCCGGTCATGCGACCGCCTGCGCGGTCGGACTCGCGAACCTGGACGTGATCGAACGCGAGCAGCTGGTCGAGCGCGTGCGGAAGCTCGAGCCGTTGCTGGCCGACGCGCTCCGCCCGCTCGCCGACCACCCGGCCGTCGCCGACGTTCGCACCGGCGTCGGGCTCCTCGGCGCGGTCGAGTTCGCCGACCCCGAGAAGCTCCAGACGGTGATCGACGCGGCGTACGCGCGCGGCATCCTCGTCCGCGGGATCCGGGGCGTCGCGCTCCAGATCTCGCCGCCGTTCGTGATCACGGAAGCAGAGCTGGAGACGATGGGCGGCGTCCTCGGCGAGGCGCTGGGCGAAGCGGCCTAGATCGCGACCCACCTATGGGCAGAGCCTGTATCGATCCTGCGTCTTCTCGTCCACCGTATCTCCGCCGCCGGCGCGAGGTGCGTACCGTCGAGTCGTGCCTCGGATCAGCGCGTTCTACGGAATCGCCATTCTGGATGTACTGGAACGACGGCGCGCATGCACGGCCGCACTTCCACGCGCGCTACGCGGGTCATGCCGCGTCGATCGACTTCGACGGGGGAGTCGTAGCCGGATCGCTGCCGGGCCGGGCACTCGGGCTTGTCGCGGAGTGGGCCTTGCTCCATCGTGGTGAGCTCCTCGACAATTGGACGAGAGCCCGTCACAACGAACCCGGACAACCAATCGAGCCGCTTCCCTAACATGGCGCTGATGGAGCAACTCGTGGACGTCACGGCGGTCGAGGTGATCGGCGGCTACCGGCTGCGCCTGACCTTCGCGGACGGAACGGTCGGAGACGTCGGGTTCGATGACGTCGTCTGGAGCGGGGTGTTCGAACCGCTCCGCGACCCCTCGCATTTCGCCCAGGTCGCCGTCGATCCCGAGGCGGGCACGATCGTCTGGCCGAACGGCGCCGACATGGCTCCCGAGCCCCTCTACGCCCAGGCTCGTCGTCATCTCGCACGGTCGCCCTCGACGGGCGGCTAGCCGGTCAGCTCCCGGGCGAGCTCCTCGAACACCGCGACGTAGCGGTCGACCGCCTCGTCGGTGTGCTGCACGGAGATCGTCCACTCCTCCTCGCGGCCGGGCGTCGCGAAGATGCCGCGGTTCATGTTCCAGAGCCAGCCGAGCTCGGTCAGCTCCTCGTCCTGGTGGGCCTTGAACGTCTCGTAGTCGACGACCCGGACGGGCGAGAAGGTGACGCAGCCCTTCGCCCCGATCCCGACCGCGTAGCCGGGAAGCCGGTACCGCTCGACGACGCTGCCGCAGCCCTGGAGCAGGCGCTCGTTCAGCCGGTGCAGGTGCGCGTACCCCTCGGGCGTGAGCACCTCGAACAGGCTCGCCCGCGCCGCCGCCATCGTCAGCGGGTTGCCGTTGAACGTCCCGACCTGGTTGACCCGGCCGTCCTCGACGCAGGCCATCACCTCCTCGGAGCCGCCGATCGCGCCGCACGGGAGGCCGGCGCCGAGCGATTTCGCCAGCGTGACCAGGTCCGGGACGACGCCGAAGTGCTCGACGGCGCCGCCGGCTGCGACCGTCAGGCCCGTCTTCACCTCGTCGAAGATCAGGACGATCCCGTGCCGTCTCGTGATCTCGCGGACCGCCTCGAGGTAGCCGGGCTCGGGAAGCACGACCCCGAGGTTCATCATCGCCGCCTCCATGATCATGCAGGCGGGCAGGCGTCCCTCCCCGGCGAGGCGCTCGATGCGCCGCTCGAGCGCGTCCGCGTCGTTGAACGGCACTGCCGCGGTCAGGCCGACGACCGCCGCTGGGATCCCGGCCCCGTACTGGAGCGAGGAGAGGTTGTCCCGATCGCCGATCCGCTCGTACGGGACGCCGATCGAGATCATCACCGCGTCGTGGTGTCCGTGGTAGGAGCCGAAGACCTTGAGCACGACCTCCCGGCCGGTGTGGCCGCGCGCGATCCGGATCGCGTCCATCGTCGCCTCGGAGCCGGAGTTCGTGTACCGCCACTTCGGGAGCCGGAACCGTCTGGCGAGCTCCTCGGCGACGACGATCCCGTCCTCGGTCGGCGAGGCGAAGTGCGTTCCGAGCGCGGCGCGCTCCCGGATCGCCCTCGTCACGGCCGGGTGCGCGTGTCCCTGCGTCATCGACCCGAAGCCGTTGTGGAAGTCGACGTACTCGGTGCCGTCGACATCCCAGACGTGCTCTCCCTCGCCGTGCGTCAGGTAGATCGGCCACGGCTCGCGCAGCTGGTACGAGGAGGCGACCCCGCCCGAGAGCGTCCGCCGCGCCCGCTCGTACATCGTCTTCGAGCCCTGCGTGCGCTCGTTCAGGCGCGCACCCTCGCGCTCGATCAGCTCCCTGACTCGTGTGCGGTCGATCACGATCGGGGTGGTCACGGCCATCTCGGCCTCCTTCTCAGCTCGGTTGCGCGGCGGACTTGCGCCGCTGCCACAGGACGTTCACCAGCATCAGTCCGATCGCGGCGAAGAAGATCGCCGACCCGATCACGTTCACCTGCGGCGGCGCGCCGACGCGGGCCGCACCCCAGACGAACAACGGGAACGTGACCGTCGTGCCGGCGTTGAAGTTGGTGATCACGAAGTCGTCGACGGAGAGCGCGAACGCCAGCAGCCCGGCCGCGAGCACTCCCGGGGCGATCAGCGGCAACGTCACCCTCCGGAACGTCGCCCACTCGTTCGCGCCCAGATCCATCGCCGCCTCCTCGAGATGGCGATCGAATCCGATCAGGCGCGCCTTCACGGTCACGACCACATAGCTGATGTTGAACATGATGTGAGCGATCAGGATCGTCGTGAAGCCGAGCGGCGTGCTCATGGTCAGAAATAACGTCAGGAGAGACGCGCCCAGCACGACCTCGGGTGTGGACATCGGCAGGAAGACGAACAGGTTGGTCAGGCCGCGGCCGCGGAAGCCGTAGCGGACGAGAGCGAGCGCGATGAGCGTCCCGAGCACGGTCGCAACCAGCGCCGACAGCAGGGCGATCTCGAGCGAGACCCCGATTGCGCTGCGGAGTCCCGGCACCGCGTCCCAGTTCCGCCAGTTGTCGAACGTGAACCCCTGCCACGTGTAGTTGAAGTGGCCCTTCGGATGGTTGAAGGAGAAGAGGACGACCACCGCGATCGGGATCAGCAGGTAGGAGAAGGCGAGCACGGCGTACACGGTCAGCGCGTGGTGCCGGACGACGCGGAAGGCAGCCGTCAAGAATCCACCTTCGCGATCCTCCAAGCACCCGTCGCCGCGACCGACATGGCGGGCGCGGCTCCTAACGGTCGCTGAGGTGCAACGGGTCGTGGGGAAGGGGGTACGCGGGGGAAACCGGCTGTTTCCCCCGCGAGAGCGAGCCGAAGGCGAGCGATCTTCACCCTGTCAGCTTCTCGGTGCCGAGGACGCGAACGTAGACGGCGATCAACGCGAGGATCGCGACCATCAACAGCACCGAGAGCGCCCCGGCGGCCGGATAGTCCGTCAACTCGAGGAACTTCGACTGGATCACGTTCCCGATCATGTACTGGCGCGGCGTGCCCAAGAGCTGCGCGTTGATGAAGTCGCCGGCGGCCGGAATGAACGTGAGGAGCGTACCGGCGACGACTCCGGGCATCGACAGCGGAAGCGTCACGCGCAGGAACGCGCGCGGCTTGCTCGCGTAGAGATCCTGCGCCGCCTCGATCAGCCGCGGATCGATCTGCTCCAACGCAACGTACAGCGGCAGAGCCATGAAGGGAAGGAAGTTGTAGGTGATCCCGGCGACGACGGCGACCGACGTGGCGAGGAGCCGGCCGTCGGCGGAGAGCAGGTGCAGCTCGCGGAGCACCCTGACGACCGGCCCCTGGTCGGCGAGGATCGTCTCCCAGGCCAGCGTCCGGATCAGGTAGGTGACGAAGAACGGCGCGATGATCAGCAGGAGGAGCAGGTTCTTCCAGCGGCCGCCGCGAAACGCGATCCAGTACACGAGCGGGTAGCTGATGAGCAGCGCGATCGCGGTCGCGATCCCCGCGTACTCGAACGAGCGGACAAGCTGGCCGTGGTAGGTGGAGAGCGCGTCCGAGTAGTTGTGCCACGCCCATGTGAACGTGTATGTGAAGTCGATCGGGTTCTGCTTCTCGAGCGACTGGTGCCCGAGAAACCCGAGCGGGACGAGAAAGAACGCGGTCAGCCAGGCGAGCCCCGGCGCGAGCAGCAGGTAGGGCGTCAGCCCGCGATGGCGGTGGAAGAAGCTCACGCGTTCAGGCGCCGAGCAGCTTTTGCCACTTCGTCTTGTAGTCCGCGTTGAAGAGCGCCTTCGGGTCGAACTGGTGCACCCTCCGGAGCGTCGAGGCGGTCGGGAAGATCAGCGGGTTCCTGGCGACGGCCGGATCGGTCTTCAAGAGGGCCGCCTTCGTCCCCTTCACGGGGCAGATGTAGTTGACATAGTCCTCGATCTGTGCGGCGATCTTCGGCTGGTAGACGAAGTTCATGAACACCGAGGCGGTCGTCGCGTCGCCCTTCTTCGGGATCAGCATGTTGTCGGTCCAGATCATGCCGCCCTGCTTCGGCAGGTTGAAGCGGAGCGAGGCGTTGTCGGCGTGGAGCTGCACCATGTCGCCCGACCACACGAACGCGGCCCACACGTCGCCCTTCGCCATCAGCCCGGAGTAGTCGTTTCCGGTGAACTGGCGAATCTGGCCCGACTTGACCGCTTTCTGGATCTTCGTCAGCGCGCGGTTGAAGCTCGCGTCCGTCACCTTGGCGGGATCGTCGCCGTTCGCGAGCATCACGAGCCCGATGCTGTCCGACATCTCGTTGAGCAGCGTCACCTTGCCGTGCAGGCGCTTGTCGGTGAAGAGCTGATCGACGGTCGTGATCGGCTTCGTCCGCTTCAGGTTGAAGCCGATCCCGGTCAGCCCGGACTGCCACGGCAGGCTGTAGGTCCGGTTGGGATCCCAGGCAGGATGCCTCAGCGTGTCCTCGAGGTTCTTGATGTTCGGGAGCACGCTCTTGTCGAGCTTCTCGACCCAGCCTTTCTGAACCAGGAGCGCCGGGTAGGGCGAGCTGTCGGTCATGACGATGATGTCCCTGCCGATCGACTGGCCGCGCGCGAGCTGGGCCTGGATCTTGCCGAAGAAGCTCGCGTTGTCGTTGATATCCTCGATGTACCTGACCGCGACGTGGTAGCGGTTCTGGAACTGCACGATCGTCGGCCGCTTCTTCGTCTTCTCGTCGATGTCGATGTACAGCGGCCAGTTCGAGATCGTCAGCGTGCTGCCGAGCTTGGGCCCGGCCGCCTGTGCGAGCGCGGACCACACGCCGGGCACCGAGAGCGCGGCGCCCCCGACTGCGGCGCGGCGAAGCAGATCTGCGCGCGTGAATCCCTGGGTCATTCCCTCTCCTCCTCCTTTTCCGCTGCGGAGACGACGAAGGCAGCGTCGGGGTTGAACGACAGATCGACGGGATCGCCGGGCGCCGCTCGACGCGACCCCGGCTCTGCGTTCTGGACGTAGACGGTGAGCGCGCCCGCTGGCGTCGCGACGATGTACTGCGTGGAGACGCCCACGTACGCCACCTCGGTGACGCGGCCGGCGAGCTTGTTGCCCTCCCCGCAGCCGAGCCGGATCTTCTCCGGACGGATCCCGACCGCCACCTCTCCGGAGTGGCCGGCCAGCGCCGAGCGACCAACCCTGACCTCGGCTCCGCCGTCGAGCCGCACGGCAGTTTCCCCTGAGACCGAGCCGTAGAGGAGGTTCGACACGCCGAGGAATCCTGCCACGAACGCGGTCTTCGGTTGCTCGTACAGCTCGCTCGGCGTCCCGAGCTGCTCGATCCGACCGCCTCTCATGACCGCGATCCGGTCGGCCATCGTCATCGCCTCCTCCTGGTCGTGCGTGACGTGGACGAAGGTGATCCCGAAATCGTTCTGGATCGCCTTCAGCTCGAGCTGCATCTGCTTGCGCAGCTTCAGGTCGAGCGCTCCGAGCGGCTCGTCGAGGAGCAGGACGCGCGGGCTGTTGACGAGCGCGCGGGCGAGCGCGACCCGCTGTTGCTGGCCCCCGGAGAGCTGACCGGGCTTCCGTGTGTCGAAGCCTGCGAGACCGACCTTCTCGAGAATCGACGAGACCGGGCCGGCAACATCACGTCCCTTCACGCCCTTTCGGCGAGGGCCGAACGCCACGTTCTCGGCGATCGTCAGATGCGGGAAGAGGGCGTAGCTCTGGAAGACCGTGTTCACGTCCCGCCGGTACGGCGGCAGACCGACCACGTCACGGTCGCCGAGCAGGATCCGGCCCGCGCTCGGCTCCTCGAAGCCGCCGATCATCCGCAAGGTCGTCGTCTTCCCGCAGCCTGACGGGCCGAGCAGCGCGAAGAACGAGCCGGGTGGAATCTCGACGGAGAGGTCGTCGACCGCCACCACCCCGTCGAAGTGCTTCGTGACGTTCTCGATCCGGACGTCGGGGGCGTCCGTACGGGCTTCGGCGGTCATCAGTCCAGCTTCGCCATCACGTGCTTGATCTGGGTGTAGTCCTCGAGCGAGTAGGTGGAGAGGTCCTTGCCGTAGCCGGACTCCTTGTAGCCGCCGTGCGGCATCTCGGAGACGAGCGGGATGTGGTCGTTGATCCAGACCGTGCCGAACTGGAGCTTGCGGGCGGCGTTCAGCGCCCGGCCGACGTCGCGTGTCCAGACCGAGGCGGCGAGCCCGTAGCGGACGTCGTTCGCCCACGCGAGCGCCTCCTCGTCGCTTCCGAAGCGCTGCACCGAGACGACCGGGCCGAACACCTCGCGCTGGACGATCTCGGCGTCCTGTCCGACGCCGGCGACGACGGTCGGCTCGACGAAGAAGCCGCGGTCGCCGTGCGTCCCGCCGCCGGTCAGGATCGACGCCTTCGCGCTCTCGGCGCGGTCGAGGAAGCCGAGCACCCGCTCCTGCTGCGCCTTCGAGATCACGGGGCCCATCTCGATCTCGTCGCCTTCGGCCGGATCGCCGACCTTCAGCGACTCGACGGCGGGCACGAGCTCTTCGAGGAGCGAGTCGTAGATCTTCGGCCCGGCGATCACGCGCGACGCGGCGGTGCAATCCTGACCCGAGTTCCAGTAGCCGGCGATCTTGATCCCCTCCGCGACGGCGGCCGGATCGGCGTCGTCGAAGACAACCACCGGCGCCTTGCCGCCGAGCTCGAGGTGGACGCGCTTGAGCGTGTCCGCGGCGGTGCGGGCGATCGTCTTTCCGGTCTCGACGTCACCCGTCAGCGAGACGAGGCGCACGTCGGGATGGGTGACCAGCCGCTCGCCGACCGGGACGCCGTCGCCGGTGACGACGTTCAGCACGCCGGGCGGGATCGCGTCCTGGGCCAGCTCGACGAAGCGGAGCAGGGAAAGCGGCGTCTGCTCGGACGGCTTCAGCACCTGGACGTTGCCCGCGGCGAGCGCCGGCGCGAGCTTCCAGACCGCCATCATCAGGGGGTAGTTCCACGGCGCGATCCCGCCGACGACCCCGAGCGGCTCGCGGCGGATCATCGACGTGTAGCCGCGCATGTACTCGCCGGCCGAGCGGCCTTCGAGCACCCTCGCGGCGCCCGCGAAGAAGCGCAGGTTGTCGGCGCAGACCGGCAGCTCGTCGCGCGCGTACGAGAGCGGCTTGCCCACGTTGCGCGACTCGATCCGGGCCAGCTCCTCCGTGTTCGCGTCGATCACGTCGGCGAGCGCGAGCAGGAGCTCGGCCCGCTCGGCGGGGGTCGCCTCCAGCCACTCGGGCAGCGCCTCCTTCGCGGCCTCGACCGCGCGGTCGACGTCGGCGGCGCTCGAGGCGGGCACCTCGGCGATCGTCTCGCCGGTCGCCGGGTTCTGCACCTCCATCGTCCCACCGTCGGCGGCCGCGACCCACTTCCCGCCGACGAAGTTCTCGTGACTCGTCACCGTCGCCATACCAACCTCCTCTACTCGGTGCGTAGGATCCCAGATCGTGGCGGCGGCGAAGCCGTGTCCGGTGTTCTGACAGGCGATGCCGCCGGGCGAAGTCGAGGTATTCGCGGCCTCGACGTCCCAGATCCGAGCCCCGTCTGCGCGACCGACGACCAGCAGGGTGGTCGAGATCCCACGGGCCGCCTCTGCTCGCGGGCCGCGACGACGCGATCGGTCTCGGTCTGCTGCTGCTGGAGCGACACGGGCGAGAGGGGATTATCCACCTTCAATCGCGACCCGACCGAACCGGCTCGCTCAGTCGGACCGGATCATCGCCCAGGCGTCCGACCAGTCGAACCAGTCCGCGCACTTCGCCCCCCTCGTGTCGTGACAGTCGTGCTGGGGGGTCCGCCAGAAGGAAAGACGCGACCACCAGCGCTCGTCGCCGGCGTGCACCGCCGCGCAGTCCATGTACGCGCAGGCGGCGGGGGTCGCGGGCGCCTCGGCCAGGTAGCGGGCGGAGGCGGCGTTCGCCTTCGGCGAGAGGATGTAGTCGAGCCAGCGGTACATGCAGCCGGGGTGGCGGCCACGCGAGAGCAGCATCCACGATGCCGACCGGGCGGCGCCACCGGCCGGGACGGCGGACCGGATCGGCACCTCGTCGTGGCGGAGCAGCGCGGCCAGCCTGGGTGTCGCCTCGCCGATCAAGGCGTTGCCGCCGGTGTAGTCGGCGAGCGCGCTCGTCAGGTCCTGCCAGTAGGCGCCCACGTTCGCCCGCTGCTCGGCGGCCAGGCGGACGGCTGAGAGAAACTGTGTCCGGTCGAGCTCGTACCGGTTTCGAAAGCCGAGGTGGTGCGCCGCTCCTGCGAGCGTGATCGCCGCGTCGTAGAGACCAACGCGCCCGGCATACCGGGAGTCGAAGAGCGCGCTCCATCCGGACGGCGCCACCCGGACCCGGTCGGTACGCCAGACGAGCGTGATCGGGCCTCGTCCGTGCGGGATCCCGACCACGCGCCCGCGCTCGACGTTCTGGGGCAGGTGCTTCAACGCCGGGTACACGGTCGCGTAGTTGGGGATCAGGGTCGTGTCGAGCGGCGTCACCTCTCCTCCGCCGGTCAGCACCTGGGTGACGTCGCCGAAGGCGGCCACGCCGTCGTAGTGGCCGTGCGCGACGGCGTCGAGGAGCTCGGTCGAGCTCCGCACCGTGCGCACCCGCACCTTGCAACCCGTCGACTGTACGAACCGCGTCACCCAGTTGACGCGCGGGTCGTCTCCGCCCGCCTCGGCGTAGCCCGGAAAGGCGACGAGGCTCAGATGGCCCTCGGCCGCAGGCAGCCCGCCCGGAGCGCCCGCCGTCGCAGCGGACCCGCCGAGCGCGACGAGGCCGACTGCGAGCGCGAACACCGTCCGGCGCGACACGGCGGTACCGTAACGACCGTGGCGAGGAGGATTGCGGTGCTGGGCTCGAGCTGTGCCGGCAAGACCACGCTCGCCGCGGAGCTGGCCGAGCGCCTGGGCGTCGAGCACATCGAGCTGGACGCCCTCCACCACGGTCCGGACTGGACCGCCGCGACCGCCGGGGAGCTGCGCGAGCGGCTCGACGCGGCGCTGGCGCCGCTCGACGGATGGGTCGCGGACGGGAACTACATGGGCAAGCTCGGCACCTGGTTGATCGACCAGGCGGACACGATCGTCTGGCTCGACCTGCCGCTCCGCACGTCGATGGTGCGCCTGTGGCGGCGTCATCGGGCCAGGATCAGGGACGACGTCGAGCTGTGGAACGGGAACCGCGAGACGTGGCGGAACGCGTTCCTCGGCTGGAACGCCCTGTTTCCCTACACCGTCCACTCCCACGTGCGCCGTCGCTGGGAGTGGCCGCCGCGGTTCGAGGGCCGGCCGCTCGTCCGGCTGCGATCACCGGAGAAGGTCGCAGCCTGGCTCGCGGCGCAGGAGCCCGAGCCGGGCGCGCGCCGTTAGGCGGCGTCGGCCGGCCGGAGCTCGCGCGAGGGCCTTCGACCGGACGAGGAAGGCGGGACCGCGTCCGGGTCGAACTGGGTGCCGGCGCTGCGGCACAGCTCCTCGAGGGCGACCTCGGGGGCGACCGCGCTCCGGTACGGGCGCGTCGACGTCATCCGAGTACGCGTCGCAGACGGCAACGATCCGCGCGGCGAGCGGGATCTCGGCTCCTGCGAGCCCGTCGGGCTAGCCGGTTCCGTCCCAGCGCTCGTGGGTCGCACGGACGACGCGCGCCACGGGGCGCCACCCGAGCGCTGCGCCGAGGATGCGCTCGCCGATCACCGTGTGTCCTTGATGAACTCCTGCGAGCGCGAGCACCGTCCGGCGCGACACGGCAACACCGTAACGGCGGTGGCGACGACGGTATGTCCCTCGACCCGCGGTTCGCCGGATCAGCCGACCGCAACCTCGGCGTTCACGTCGATCTCGCCGTGCTGCCGGCGGACGACGACCTCGCCATCGCGAACTCCGAGGTCGACCCGGGCCTCTCCCACCCGCACGTTGTCGAGCTCGATCTCCGCGAGCCACTTCGGGAGGGCCGGGCGCAGCGTCAGGCGCCGCTCGATCGCGTCCGGCTCGGGGTTGACCAGAGCGTTGACCATATGGACAACGGCGCCCGCCGCCCAGGCCTGGGGAGCGTTGGCGCCCAGGTACTGGGCCGGGAACGAGCCGGCGTCCCGCTCCAGCCCCGCGAACACCTCCGGGAGGCGGCTGTACTGGAAGCATGCGGCGGCGTCGAACAGGCCGCGGGCGATCCGCGCTGCCTCCGCGCGCCGTCCGTAGCGGGCGCAGCCGTTGGCGAGGATCGCGTTGTCGTGCGGCCAGACCGAGCCGCAGTGGTACGAGTGGGGGTTGTAGGCGGCATGCGCGGACGAGAGCGTCCGAACGCCCCAGCCGCTCCAGAGGTCCTCGGCGAGCAGGCGGCGGGCGACCGCCGCCGCCCGCGACGGCTCCACCGCCCCGGCCCAGAGCAGGTGGCCGGCGTTGGAGGCGACCGACTCGATCGGCCGCTTGCGACCGTCCAGGCCTAGGAGGTAGGTGCTCTCCGCCTCCCACCAGAACCGCTCCTCGATCGCCGCAGCCAGCCGGTCGGCCTCGTCGCGCAGACGCCGCGCGGCATCGCCCTCGTCGAAGGCCTGCTCGAGCACGTCCGCCCAGCCCCGCTTCGCGGCGACGGCGTAGCCCTGGAGCTCGCAGGTCGCGAGCGGTAGCTCGGCCAGCTCGCCGTTCGCGTGCACGATCGCGTCCCCCGAGTCCTTCCAGCTCTGGTTGTAGTACCCCCAGTCGCCCGCCCGTGTCTGGTACTCCTGCAGACCGTCGCCGTCCCGATCGCCCTCGCGGTCGAGCCACTCCAGCACGCGCTCGACGTTGGGACGGATCCGCTCGACGAGCCCCCGGTTCGCGGTCCAGCGCCACGTCTCGGCGGCGGTCCAGACGTAGAGCGAGGGCGCGTCGTGGGTTCCGTAGTAGGGCGTCTGCGGGATCAGCCGGAAGTGCGCGAGCTCGCCGTGCCGGAACTCGTGCTCGATCTTGCCCGGCTGCAGGTCGCGGCTGTCGTCCTCCCGGTCGCCCTGCAGATACGCCAGCGCCTGGAGGCTGCCGATCGCGAGACCGGGCGTGGCGAGGAGCGTCTGCAGCGAGACGACCAGCGAGTCGCGTCCGAACAGCGAGACGTACCAGGGGATGCCGGCTGCGGGGACCATCTGCTCCAGCGCCTCGCGCGCCCCCGCCTGGGCCGCGTTGTCGTGACGGCGCATGCGCAGTGCGGCCAGGTCGTCGACCGCCCGCTCGACGATCGCGTCCACGGCCGGCTCGCTCGTCCGGATCCGGGTCACCCGCTCGCGCCAGCGCCGCCGCCGCTCGGCCAGCCCGCGGTCGCCGTCGACCAGCGCGTGGCAGTCGCGGAGCGGATCGGCTCCTGCCTGCTCGACCTCGAGCGGCACCCAGAGCACGCACGTGTGCCAGCGCTCCTTCGGCGCGAGCTGGATGCGGAAGGAGAGGAGCCCGTTGGCAAACGCCGGCTCGGAGTCGCAGCGCTCGACGATGATCCGGAGGCCTCGCTCGAAGTCCTCGTTGTGGTAGCTGGTGCGCAGAGCGCGCTCGTCCGGCTCCCAGCGCGACTCGAGCGTCCCGCGGCGGACCAGTCGATCCGCCCTGACGTCGAACAGATCTGCGTAGTCGCCCTCGATCCGGAGCTCGAGCTCCAGGTCGACCGCGTGGGGCGCGTAGTTGACGACGTCGTAGTCCTCGTGCAGGCCGTGGTGGAGCACGCGGTCGACCCGCAGACCCACCTGCGCGGTGTCGAGCTTGCCGCCCCGCGTCTCGCCCTCGTCGTTGACGAACTCGAAGCGGGCCGAGAACGGCTGGATCACGGCGCTGTTCAGGAGCACCGGCGGCGTACGGCCGAGCGTCACCTCGAAGGTCGAGACGAGGCGCGTGTCGGTGCTGAAGAAGCCCTGCTGCTCGTCCTCGGCGACCCTGGCATCCGGTCCGCAGACGAAGAACTGCTCGTCCGCGTGGATCGTCAGGTTCGGCGGCCCGACCCGGATCTCCACAGTCGCCACGTTACCGGCTCGCAAGCCGGTCCTGGTCCACTCCGCGAGGGATGACCCGCCGCAATCGACTCGGACCTATCGGCAGGGAGCCGCGCAGGGCGAATCGCGTTCCCGCGTCCTGCGGAGGCGACCCGCTCAGCCGCGGAAGGCGGGAATCACGTCACGGCCGTAGACCTCGAGCGTCTCCTCCTGGCCGTGGGTCATCAGGTAGATGTTCCACTGATCGACGCCGGCCGCCTCGAGCCGGCGGAGCTTCTCGACGTGCTGCTCGGCTGTGCCGAGGATGCAGAAGCGCTCGCAGGTCTCGTCGGTGATCTGCTCGCCGTGCTTTGCCCCGACGCGGCTGTGCTCCGAGTAGTCGTACTGCTCGCGCTGCATCCGCGAGACGTAGTCGGTCAACGCGGGCGGCAGGTCGGCAGGGTCGTGCTTCGAGAGCACGTCGAACACGTGGTTCGAGACCATCGCGGGAAACCAGCGCACCTGCTCGCAGGCATCGGCGAGGTCGCTCGAGACGTGCGCGGGCGCGCAGGCCACCACGTTCACCTCGGACGGGTCGCGCCCCGCTTCGGCGGCGGCTGCGCGCACCTGCCCGACGATCCACTCGACGATCTCCGGATCGGCGACCTGGATTATCACGCCGTCGGCGACCCGGCCGGCGATCGCGAGCACCTTCGGGCCGTAGCCGGCGATGTACAGCGGGATCTCCGGCCTGCCCTTCGCCCACTGGAGCTCGATCTCGGTCTCGTTCCACTCGACCGGTCGACCGTTCATCAGGTCGCGGATCATCCGGCAGGCGTTCTCGAACTCGGCCACCTTCACCGGCTGCTGGCCGATCACGCGCCGCGCGGAGTCACCCCGTCCGATCCCGACGATCATCCGCCCGTTCGAGACGTCCTGGAGGGTCGCGAACGCGCTCGCGGTCACGGTCGGCTCGCGCGTGCCCGGGTTGGTCACGTTCAGCCCCAGCTTCAGGCGCCCCGTGTTCATCGCCGCCAGCGTCAGCAGCGGGTAGGGATCCTGCCAGAGCACGTGCGAGTCGTACGTCCAGCCGTAGTCGAAGCCGCTCTGCTCGGCGAGCCGCATGAGCTCGACGAGGCGCTGCCACGGAGGGTCGGGGAGGATCGTGACGCCGAAGCTCAACATCCGCGGGCTCAGAGCATAGACCGCCGAAAATCGACCGGCCGCCGCAGCACGCTCCATCGGCTGGAGGCGGGCCGCGGCGGCCGGATCCTCGGGATGCCGGGAGGAGGGAGTGGAAACGGTTCCCGGCGGTGTCGTCCAGCACAGGCTGCCCGGCGATCCTGAACGGCAGCTGAGAAAAGGGTTACGACTTCGAGAAGTGCTCGAGCGCCTTCGAGGCGAGCCGGTCGAGCGCCTGCACCGCCAGCTCGATGTGCTCAGGTTTCGTGTCCTCGAGCTTCGTGTGCGAGAGCCCGCGGAGGCTCTGGACGAAGAGCATCACCGTCGGAATCCCGGCCCGGGCGACCTCGGCGGCGTCGTGGAGAGGCCCGCTCGGCAGACGGTGCGACTGCCCGGCCACCTCCTCGATCGCCTCGTCGGCGAGCCGGATCAATGTGTCGTCGAACAGGATCGGGTCGATGCTCCAGATCCGCTCCCAGGCGACCTCGAGGCGCTCGTCGACGGCGAACGACGCCGACGCCTGCTTTGCCGATTCGAGCATCGCGGCCAGCTTGCCGGCGTCCAGATGGCGCTGGTCGAGCATCTGCTCGGCGGTCTCGACGACCGAGGTGACGATTCCCGGCTTGCAGACGACCCCTCCGCTCGTGCAGACGGCTCCGTCGCCCGTCTCCGCCGCGATCTCGCGGATGACGAGCGCGAGCCTCGCCGCGCCGGCGAGCGCGTCGCGCCGGCGGTCCATCGGCGTCGAGCCGGCGTGCGCGGCCTGGCCCGTCCACGTGATCCGGTGGCGCTCGACCCCGAACGTGCCGAGCACCGCCCCGAGCGGCAGGTCGAGCGACTCGAGCACCGGGCCCTGCTCGATGTGCAGCTCCAGGTACGCGGCGGCGGTCGCGAGCCGGGCGTGGGCGTCGGTCGCCCGGTCGAGGTCGACGCCGTGCCCGGCCAGCGCGTCGGGCAGTGCGACCCCGTCGCGGTCGGTGAGCGCGCGCAGCTCGTCCTGGTCGCGCATCGAGCCGGCGGCGGCGCTCGAGCCGAACAGCGAGCGTCCGAAGCGGGCGCCCTCCTCGTCGGCCCAGTCGACCAGGCGCACGGTGAGCGGCGGCTCGCCGCTTTCGGCGATCCGGCGCAGCACCTCGACGCCGGCGAGGACGTTCAGGCTGCCGTCGAGCCAGCCCCCGTTCGGGACCGAGTCGAGGTGGCCGCCGATCAGGAGCGCCCGGTCGGATGCTCCGCCGAGCGTGAACCACTGGTTGCCGGCCTCGTCGATCTCGTGCTCGGCGAAGTCGAGCTTGCCGCGCAGCCACTCGCGCGCCTGCTCCCACGTGTCGGTCCAGGCGACACGCTGCGCACCGTTCGCGTCACCGGTCAGCTCCCGCAGCTCGCGCAGCTCCTCGACGGTGCGATCGGGTTGCAGGCTCACCGTCAGAGCCTACTGCGGCGGAGCCGCGGCAGCCCCCTCGATCTCGACCCGCGGCAGCAACTCGAGCCAACGTGGCAGGTACCAGTTCCAGCGCCCGAGCCGGTGCATGGTGGCGGGGAGCACCACCGAGCGGATGATCGTCGCGTCGATCAGCAGCGCCACCGCGACGCCGAAGCCCATCTGCTGGAACATGATCAGCTCGCCGCTCGCGAAGCCGGAGAACACGGCGACGATGATCAGTGCCGCACCGGTGATGATGCGGGCGGTCGAGGCGACGCCGAACGTGACCGCGCGAGTCGTCGAATCAGCCCCGTCCCCGGAGCGGAGCTCGTCGCGCCGCTCCTTGATCCGGCTGAGCAGGAAGACCTGGTAGTCCATCGAGAGGCCGAAGATTGACAACCGCATAATTCTGGGTAGAGTATGAGGGATGAGTCCGGACGGGAAGCCGTCGCGCCCGGTCGCTGTCTACTCGCGTGTGTCGGAGCAGGGGAGGCGCTCGGACGAGGAGCTGCTCTCGCACGAGCTGCAGCGGCGGAGGATCGAGCACTACCTGGCCGCGCACGAGTTGGTACCGGCGGCGGACGTGTTCGAGGACACCGATCAGAGCGGGCGGAAGATGCGTCGGCCGGCGTTCGACCGTGCGGTGCAGGGCGTGCGTGAGGGGAGGTTGGGCGGGATCGCGGTCGCGCGCCTGTCCCGCTTCGGTCGCAGCACGGTGGGGATCTTGGATCTGATCTACGAGTTCGAGAAGCTGGGTGCGGCCGTGGTCTGTCTCGACCCGATGATCGATACCTCGAGTGCTTCGGGGCGGGCGATGTTGACCGTGTTCGCGGCGTTCGTGACGCTGGAGGCGGAGCAAGCGGTCGAGCAGGCCGGGCAGGTCGCGGCCTTGAAGCTGGAAGCGGGCACCTCGCTCGGTGGGAAGCCGCCTGTCGGTTACGAGTTCGAGGTCGTCGGCAGGGACTCAAACGGCAAGGACATCCTCGGCTGGTACATCCCGAGCGCGGACGCCCCGCTCGTTGGCGAGGCGTTCGAGCGGTTCGACCGGGGCGAGCTGGCGACAGCGGGTCGGGTGGCCGACTTCTTGAACGAGCACGGCCTGCGCACGCTGCGGGGCAATCGCTGGAACGGGCGGAACGTGATCGGCTTCCTCCGGCGCGAGGCGTACGCCGGTGTTCGCACCTACGGCGAGGTTCGCATCCCGAACGCGCACGAGGCGATCGTCGCCGCCGAGGTGTTCCGGCGCGTGCAGCGCCGGCTGGAGCCGAAGGAGGGCGAGAAGACGCGCGTACGCGGCGAGGGCTATGTGCTCGGGCAGGGGCTCTGCCGCTGCGGCCACTGTGGCGGCGGGCTCGTCAAAGGGCAGGCGAACGGCAGCTACCCGATCCTGCGCTGCCTTCAGCGTGGCTGCGGGCACGCGAGCATCAGCTACGCCCTGGCCGACGACTGGATCATCGGCGTCGCCTTCGCCCACCTGGGCATGATCGCGAAGGACGAGGGCGGCAACGCCGAGCAGCTCGCGGCGGCGCAGGCGCGGCTTGAGGCGGCCCAGGCCGAGCTCGCCGAGGTGGAGGCGCTGAAGGGGACGATCAAGCCGGCCGCGTTCGCGCTCGCCTACTCCGACGCGCTGCAAGCGCTCGAGCAGGCCGAGGACACGCTGGCCGCGCTCGACCCCCAGCCCGGCTCGACCAGGCTCCTCTTCCCGGCCGGTGCGCGCGCGGAATTCGGCCAGCTGCCGGTGCCGGAGCAGCTGGCGGCGCTCCGCAGCATCGTCTCCCGCGCCACGATCAAACCGGGACGCGGGCACCCGGCAGAGCGAATCATGATCGAGTTCCAGGACGGCTCACGCCATCCGGCCGCCTTCTCACCCTCGCAGGTCCCCGTCGCCGGGTAACTACTCAGCTTTCTGGCTCTTCACCCGCGGTTTCTGTCCACTCCTCCGGCACGAAGTCGCCGACCTCGAAGTCTTCGTCGAGCTCAAGCTGGAGCTCCCCGACGAGAAGAGCGCGCAGTCTCGGGTCGAGGGTGAACTCGACGACCGCCCCGGGGCGTGGGTTCTCGCCCAAGATGTCCCGGATCGCTCGTTCGGCGTCGAACAGGGGACAGACCGAACAGCTGGGCAGGACCCCGTAGCCGAAGTGGAAGCGGCAGGCCCGGAACGCCTTAAGATAGAAGGAAGCGCACCAGGCCATCTCCTTGGCGTGGAAGGCGGAGACCGGCCCATCGTCCTCGGTAGACCTCGGTCGCCCGCCAGTGGCGGACCCGCTCGAGCAAGCGGGCGAGGCCGGTGTAGGCGGCGGAGTCCTCGCCGAGGACAAAGCTCGCCCGGTACCTGCCCGGCTCGACCTCGCTGCACTCGCCGACGCCGCTGCGAGCCTCGGCCAGGGCTTTCCCAAACCGTCTCGACCGCGACGGGCCGAACTCGACGCTCACCAGACGCTTCATCCATGCCAGGCTAACTAACCGGGGCTTTCCCCGATCGCCCGGACGGCATACGGACATCGGCGGCAGCCTCTCCTGGTACCGCGGGTCGGGTACGTCGCAGAATGTTGGAAAGGCGACGTGCTTGAGGATGCGCGCGCTAGTTGGCGGCTTCGGCGGCGGCTGCTCGGGCGGTGTCGTTGTCGAGCGCTCGCTTGAGGATGGTTGGGTCGATCGCGTGGAGGAGGTTGTCGTGGGTGCGGAGTCCGGTTGCCTGGAGGACGTCTTCGATCCCGCCGCCTGCAGCGGCGGCCCGGGCGGCTGCGTGGTCGTTCAGGCTGTAGAGGTCGGTGCGGGAGAGCGGCAGGCGCGCGTCGCGGGCGTCGAGCCAGGCCGCACGGGCGGTGCGGGCCGGGCGCCGTCCGGCGCTGCTCGGACGCCGTCGAGCAGCCAGGCTGGCGCGTTCTTGCTCGAAGGCGAGTTGCTCCTTCGCTTTCCTGCGCACGTCCCGCTCGAAGCGCCGCTCGGCCGAGCGGCGCGCTGCCGCCGTTCGCCGCTCGGCTCGCAGGAGCCGTTCCGCCTGCTTGAGCTGCTTGGCCGCCTGCGGCCGTGCGAAGTGGCGGCTCAGGGTCGTGTGCGCGACGTCGTAGTCGAGGGCGAGCATGCGCAGCGCCTCGCCGGCCGCGCGGCGGCGATAGAGCTCGGCGTCGGGTTTCAGTCGGCGAAGTCGGATCGCGGCTGTTCGAGCGGCGTCGTTTTCGAGCGCTCGCTCGAGGACCGCCGGATCGACCAAGCCGAGCGCGTTCCCGAGCGGACCGAGCCTGGTCAACTCGATCACCGCCTCCATCCCTTCGCCTGCCTCGACCGCGCGAGCGGCTGCCTGGTCGACAGCGCTGGGGCGGCGGCCAATCCTGGACACCGACCTTGCCGCCGATTCCTGTGCGGCGGGCTCCGGTTCCGCCCGGCCCGCAGCTCCGCGCCCTTCCGCACCCTGCTGCTGGGCAAGACGGCCGACTTCGCGCTTGGCCTTCTGCTCGGCGTGCAGGCGGGCCGCGACCGCTTGCCGCTCGGCCCGCAGCAGCCGCGCCGCCTCCCTGAGCTGCTTGACGACCTCCGGCCGGGCGAAATAGCGGCTCAGGGTCGTGTGCCGGACGCCGTAGTCACGAGCGAGCTCGCGCAGCGCCTCCCCCGCCGCCCGGCGGCGAATCAGCTCGGCGTCGGGTCGCAGTCGACGCAGTCGGCGGTAGCGCTTCACATATTGATTGTAGCTCTTAGCGCACCACAAACGCACCGGCGACTAGACGCACGGAGTGCTGTGCGTTAGCAGGACAAATCTCGATTTGCAGGGGCTTCAGCACGAAAAGCGCCTCTCAGACGTACTCTAAAGTTACGTGTAAAGGGCGTTGATCCTGGCCGGGGAACACGAACGACCAGACGGTGATCGGCGAGGTGAAGGACGATCTGCGCGGCTGTGACACCCACACGGCGGAGCTGGCGTCGGGCGGGAAGGGCGAGAAGCCTAGCGCC
>JBBRXG010000038.1:0-23511 GCA_038248655.1 Gaiellales bacterium | reverse complement strand
GGCGTTGGTGACGATGTGGCCGGCGTCGTCGTAGACGAAGCCCGACCCCTGGGCCTGCTGCGAGCCGCGACGGCCGAAGGGGTCGACGCTGACGGAGCTCGACACGGTGATCTCGACGACGCCCTTCGACGTGCGGTTGTAGACATCGGTGACCGACAGCGGGGTGGTGACCGCGGCGGTCGGCTGCGCGCCGGCGACCGTCACCTGCCGGACGACGGTCTTCGTTCCGCCTGCGCCCGCAATCGCGTAGGCGCCGGCTCCGATCCCGGCTGCGGCGACGAGTGCGGCGGCGATCGTGATCACACGTTTCACGGTGGGGTTCCTTTCGTCTGGATGCGCGATGCACCACCTATGGGATCACGCGCGTCTGAACGCGGCCTGAGAGAACGCTGAGAGCCGGCTAAGAGGCTCGGGGTGCCGAAGAGCGACGGGAGCCGGCGCCAGACGGCCCGTAGAATCGGCCTCGTGACGGCGATTCTCGGGCTCAACGCGTACCACGGCGACGCCGCGGCGGCCCTCGTCGTGGACGGCGAGCTTCTCTGCGCGGCGGAGGAGGAGCGGTTCAACCGCGTCAAGCACTGCGCCGGCTTTCCGACCCGGGCCGCCGCATGGTGCCTGGCCGACGCCGGACTCGAGCCGAACGATCTCGACCACGTCGCGATCGGTCGCAACCCGAAGGCGAACCTCGGCCACAAGGTCCTGCGCACGCTCCTGCACGGGGCGAGCCCGCGCTACCTCAGGGCCCGGCTCGAGAACGCCGCGAAGGTGCGCGACGTCAGGGCCGAGCTCGAGCAGGCGCTCGGGAGCGAGGTCGGGGCGGATCTCCACCACGTCGAGCATCATCAGGCGCACGTCGCGAGCGCATTCTTCGTCTCGCCGTTCGAGGAGGCGGCGATCCTCTCCGTCGACGGGTTCGGCGACTTCGCGAGCACGATGCTCGCCGAGGGGCACGGATCGTCGATCGAGGTGCTCGAGCGCGTCCTCTTCCCGCACTCGCTCGGGATCTTCTACACGGCCGTCACCCAGTGGCTCGGATTCCCCACCTACGGCGACGAGGGGAAGGTGATGGGCCTGGCGCCGTACGGGACGCCGCGCTTTCTCGACGAGATGCGGCGCATCGTCCACCCGCGGGGCGACGTCTTCGAGCTCGGGCTCGACTTCTTCGTCCACGACAAGGAGGGCGTGGACATGAGCTGGGACGAGCAGACGCCGTCGATCGGCCGCCTCTTCTCCGAGCGAATGGAGGATGCCTTCGGGCCCGCCCGCGCGCCCGGCTCGGAGCTCGCCTCGCTGCACGAGGATGTCGCCGCCTCGCTCCAGGCGATGCTCGAAGAGGTCTACCTCCACCTCGTGCGCGCGCTCTGGGAGCGGACCCGGATCCCGCGGATCTGCCTGGCCGGCGGCGTCGCCATGAACGCGGTCGCGAACGGACGGATCCGCCCGGAGACGCCGTTCGAGGACGTCTGGGTGCAGCCGGCCGCAGGCGACTCGGGGATCGCCGTCGGCGCCGCCTACCACATCTGGAACCAGGAGCTCGGCAAGCCGCGCGGGTTCGTCATGGATCACGCCTACACGGGGCCCGAGTACGGCGACGAGGAGTACGCAGGCGTTCTCGCCGCCGCCGGGCTCGAGGCCAGCCGTCTCGACGACGCCGAGCTGTTTCCGCACGTGGCCGACCGGATCGCCGAGGGCGACGTCGTCGGCTGGTTTCAAGGCCGGATGGAGTTCGGTCCGCGCGCGCTCGGCAGCCGCTCGATCGTCGCCGACCCGCGGCGGGAGGACATGAAGGACATCCTCAACGCACGCATCAAGCACCGCGAGCCGTTCCGTCCGTTCGCCCCCTCGGTACTCGCCGAGGCGACCGGCGACTGGTTCGAGCAGGACTACCCGTCCCCGTACATGGTGCTCGTGTACAAGACGCGCCTGGAGAAGCGCGAGCTCGTCCCGGCGGTCAACCACGTCGACGACACGGGACGGCTTCAGACGGTGACCGAGTCGGCCAACCCCCGCTACTACCGGCTGATCAAGGAGTTCGAACGCCGGACCGGCGTGCCGATTCTCCTGAACACGTCCTTCAACGAGAACGAGCCGATCGTGATGACGCCGCGGCAGGCGGTCGAGACCTTTCTGAAGACGCGCATGGACCTGCTCGTGCTCGGCAACCACGTCGTCGGCCGGCTAGGAGACGCCGAACAGGCTGCGGAGTCGGCGGCGCTCGGCGGGCAGGTAAAAGCCGAGCGGTAGGAGCGCGAGCGGGTAGCCGAGCGCGATCACGATCGCGACCGCGAGCGGCACGTCGAGCACGCCGGCGAGCACGGTCAGCCCGATCGCGACGCCGAGGAGCGTAGACACCCGCCGCCACTGGTAGGCGACGGGGTAGACGCGGTGCGCGTTCAGCACCATCCCGAGGAGCAGGGCGACGTAGGCGGCGGCGGTGGAGATTCCCGCGCCGATCATCCCGTACGGCGGGATCAGGATCACGTTCAGGACGATGTTGACGATCGCGGCGAGGCCCGAGACGACCCAGTTGAACTGGGTCTGGCGCGCCCGGCCGATCCCGATCGCAACGACCGTGTAGGCGGCGTAGGCGGTGGTCGCGAAGGCGAGTAGGGCGACGGCGTCGGCGGCCCGGTGGAAGCCTGGCCCACGCGCAAGCCACGCGACGAGCCAAGGTGCCAGCACGCCCAGCGTCAGCGAGACCCAGCAGCAGACGAAGACCAGGTAGGTGAGCACGTACGAATAGGTCCGCTTGGCTTCGCGGTCGTCCTCGATCGAGTAGGCGAAGGCCGGCCAGGCGAGCCGGAACGCGATCATCAGGAAGACGATCGCCGACGAGATCCGCACCGCGACCGAGTAGACACCGACCTCGGCCTGGCCCTTGTACTGGGCGATGAAGATCCGGTCGATGAAGTTGATCGCCCACAGTGCCAAGGCAGAGGGAACGAGCGGCATCCCGAAGTGGTTCATCTGGCGGAGGAGGTCGCGGGAGAACTGGAGCCCGAGCTGGTAGCGCCGGTAGCCCAGCAGCACGAGGTAGACGGCGAGCGTCCCGACAAAGTTGCCGACCACCGCACCCGTCGGTCCCTTGTCCAGCCCGACGACGAGCAGGACCGTGACGCCGACCGTGATCAGGACGTTGGCGACGCTGGCGGCCACAAAGGCGGTCGACCGCTCCTCGACGCGGAAGAGCGACGTGAGCTGCTCGTAGTTCATCTGCGCCCACAGGCCGACGAAGGCGGCGCGGACGAGCCACGGGTCGTCGCCCAGCTTCAGCGCGTGGGCGATCGGCGTCGCGAGGACGAAGCCGGCGACGAGCCCCGCGGTCGCCATCGTCATCGTGAACCAGAACGAGGTGCGGACGACGAGCGTTCGGTCCGCCTCGTCCCTGGTGTCGAAGTAGAAGCGGAAGAACGCGCTCGAGATCCCGAGGCGAAGGACGATCACGAGCACGGTCGTCAGCGCGACGACGGTCTCGATCTTCCCGAACCCGCGCGGGCCGAGGTAGTGCGTGTAGAGCGGGAGGAGGAGGACGGCGAGGATCCGGGAGACGAGCCCGCCGAGCCCGTAGACCGCGGTGTGCTTGCCGAGCCGCTTGACCTGGGCGCCGAGGGCCACTACAGGCGAGCGTAGATGTCGAGTAGGCGGTCGGCGACGCGCTCGACGTCATGGATGCGCTCGACGTACGCGCGACTCTCCGCGCCGATCCGGACACGCTCGGCGGCGTTCTCGGCGAGCGGCCGGAGGCGCTCGACCAGTGTCCGGGCGGTCGCGGAGACGATCGGCACCCTGGTTCCGAAGGCGTCTTCGGTTCGCGCGACCGCCTCGTCGTGGAGGAAGGTGACGACCGGCTTGCCGAGGGCCATCGCCTCGATCGCGAACAGGCCGTACCAGCCGGCGTTCAGCTGATCGACGACGATGTCCGCGTTCTCGTAACGGCGGCGGGCCTCGTCGTGGTGGAGGCCCTCGACGATCTCGAGCTCGACGGGCAGCTCGGCGCAGGCGGCGATCACGTGCTCGGTGCCCTTGCGCCGGCGGGAGGACGGCGCGTGGACGACGACGGGCCGCACGCGATCGGCCGGCGGTGCCGGCGTGTACTCGCGCAGGTCGATCCCGGGGGGGACGACCTCGGCGTCCGGCACCCAGCGGATCGCGTCGTAGGAGCCGACGATCCGGGCGTCGGCGCGGGCGGCCCAGGCGAGCTCGCCAGGCGGCTTGCCGCGGATGTCCGAGCCGAGGAAGTGCATCACCGAGCGCTTGCGGGTGGCACGTAACAGGGGAAATTGCAGGGATTTCGGCACGAGCGTGAGTCCGAAGTAGAAGTGGAAGACGTCGGTCCGAGGGAGCAGCCGGGCGAGCGCGCGCCACTGGGTCAGCTGCCGGCGGGCGAAGCCGCCGGTCCGGTCGAGCGAGAGGTCGGCCTCGGGGTGGAGCCGGTAGCGCTCGAAGACGACGAGCCTGGCGTCGACGCCCCTGCGCCGGAGCGCGAGCACGTTCTGCCACGGGACGCCGGCGGTGTTGACGGGGCAATGGGTGACGCGGAGCGACGGCATTCGCCAGATTCAACCCTCTGGGGACAGTGGGCGATCCGTCATCGTGATGCGCATAATTTCGCATCACGATGCTACGGTGACTGCATGAGAACGACCGTCAACCTCGAGGACGACGTCACCGCGGCCGTTCAGGAGCTCCGGAAGGAGGGCTCCCTCGGCTTGAGCGAGGCCGTGAACGAGCTGATCAGGCGTGGGCTCAGCGCACCGCGACCCGGTCGGAAGAAGTTCAAGCAGCGCACCTATCCAATGGGCATGCGGATCGACGTCACCGACATCGCCGAAGCGTTGGAGACCCTGGAGGGCCCCGCCCGCCGCTGATGCTCGTCGACGCGAACATCCTCCTGTTCGCGGCCGACGAGGAGAGCCCGTTTCACGAGCAGGCATCGCGGTGGCTGACCGAGCAGCTGAATGGGCCGCGACGGGTGGCGATTCCCTGGGATGCGCTCAGTGCGTTCCTGCGGATCTCGACCCATCCTCGCATCGGGCCTCGGCCATTGCAGCCCGGGGAAGCTTGGGCGCAGGTCGAGGACTGGCTGGCGGCCGAGGCGACGTGGATCCCGTTACCGACCAGTCGTCACGCCGAGGTGCTCGGCTCGCTCATCATCTCGTACCGGCTGCGAGCGAATCTGATCCCCGATGCTCAGCTGGCAACGCTCGCGATCGAGCACGGACTGACGATCTACTCTGCTGACACCGACTTCGCGCGCTTCCGCGAGGTCGAGTGGGTGAACCCGCTTTCGCCTCAGGGTCAGACTTCAGTCTGACCCTGCCTCGCGCGAAAGCGGCGCGTCGAAAGGCAGGGTCAGACCCCTCCGGGGTCAGACCCGCTGACGTCCCACTCGACCTGGTCGAAGTAGCGCAGCGCTCGCCGCGTCGGTCGGACCCGCGAGGCGAGCGCGCCGAGCTCCTCCTCGGAGATCTCGCCGAGCGCGTGCTTGATCCCGAGGTAGGGCAGGTTCAGGTCCTCCTGGTAGACGATCGTCGAGATCCGCGGGTTGATCTCGATCACGTGCTCGCCGACGAGCTGGATGTTGAAGAAGTGGTCGAGGCGGAGCTCGGCGACGATCTTCCGGGCGGTATCCATCAGGGTGGGGTCGTCGAGCGTCTCGAAGTACATCGCCAGGCCGGCCCGCATCGTCTCACGCGTCTTCGGGTGGCCGAGCGCGATCCGGCCCTCGGTCGCGATCCCGTCGATCGTCCGCTCCCGGCCGGTCGCGAGCTCCATCACGAGCAGCTCGGTCGGGTCGTCGCTCCCCGCGGCGAGGAGGTCGACCAGGTCGTCGAGACGCAGCGTCTCCGCCACGCCCGGACGATTCGTCAGCAGCTGCTCGTGCCGGTCCGCGGCCGCCGACAGCACGCGAAAGCCGCGCGAGCCCGACGAGAACACCGGCTTCATGCAGACGTCCACGTCCGGGTAGCCGAGCTCGTGTGCGGCGTCCACGACGGCGTCGGCACCGCTCACCCGCCGCCACCGCGGCCCGCGGACGCCGATCCGGTCGAGGAGCGCGTACGTCTCCGCCTTGTCGTTCGAGAGCCGGATCGCCTCCGGGGCGGAGACGAGCACGGCGATCCCCTCGAACCTCCCCTTCGCCTCTGCGAGCACGAGCAGGTCGAACGACGACTGCGGGAGTACGGCGTCCACGTTCTCCACACGGCAGATCTCGAGCATCGCGTCGGCGCACCCCGGGTCGGACCCGTCCGGCACGATGTGGAAGGCGTCGACGAGGTGGCGGCCGATCGCCTGCTCGGACATGTCGACGCCGACGAGCCTGACGTCGCGTTCGCCGTTCTCTCGCAGCGATCGCAGGAGCGCGGCGGTGCCGGGCGCGCCGCAGGCAGAGACGAGCACGGTCAGTGGCCTCACAGCCACCGCTCGAGCTCCGCCCGGTTAGCGGCAAGCCAGCGCGCGTTCGCTGCCCGCCGCTCCGGTGCCCCCGGGGTGAAGTTGCCGAGGTCACAC
Source organism: Gaiellales bacterium (assembly GCA_038248655.1). Classification (GTDB taxonomy): domain Bacteria; phylum Actinomycetota; class Thermoleophilia; order Gaiellales; family Gaiellaceae; genus DATBLE01. The sequence continues at coordinate 17,001 of JBBRXG010000038.1, read as the reverse complement.
TCTCGTATCGGGGTCTGACCCCAAAAACGCCGCGAATTGCAGGGCCTGTGGATAACCCGGCGGCGATCGGCGATCCGGGCAAGGCGAGGACCGGCGGTCTGTGTCACGACAGGTCGATCCGGTCGGCGGCGAGCTGCTCGAGGCGCCGCTCGCGCTCGGCGTCGAGCATCGCGAGCATCGTCTCGCGCATCGTCGCGCCCGGGTAGGCCCAGATCTCCGGGTGCGTGAGCATCTGCAGCCGCTCGAAGGCGCCCGCGGCCAGCGCCTCGTGCGGGCAGCCCTGCCGCCAGCGCTGGTTCGAGTCGGAGCGGTACACGTCGGCCCACGGCGCCTCCATCACGTTGACGAGGCCGTCGACCGGTGCACGCATGTACTCGGGCGCGGGGTTGTGCCAGGCGAGCACCGGGTCGAAGCGCTCGTCGTGGTCGACGGTCGGCCAGGTCGCATGCAGGCCGACGCGGTGCCCGAGCTCGCGCAGACGCATGATCGCCGCCTCGCCCGACGGTGAGGCGAGGTTGTAGAACTCGCTCCGAGTCATGAGGAAGTAGGTCGCCGTCGCGCCCGCCTCGGCTTCGAGCTCGGCGACCCGGAGCGCGGCCTCGAGCGAGAGGTCGACGTCGTGCCGGAGCAGGATCGTGCCGGCCTCGGGCTCCCGGTCGAAGCAGGCGAACCGGTACCCACCGGACTGCGCGGCGTCGAGCAGCTCGCCGTAGTGCTCGAGGTCGAACGCGCAGTTCACCCGGTCTCCACGTACAGCATCCGCGCTGCCGCCTCCGCACGCTCCAGCGCCTGGACGTTCGTCTGGCCGGTGGCGATCACGTAGCCGCGCCGGTCGCCGTCGAGGCGCACCGGCCAGATCGTCTCGCCCTCCTGGATGAAGACGTCTGCCTGGACGACACCCGGTGCGTCGAGTATCCGCTCGAGCCCGCCGACCTTCGTCACCCTCCCGGTCGGCAGCGGCCCGGGCCTCGCGGTGAGGAACCTGATCGCGGTCGGTCGCTGGCGTCGCGGAAGGACGAGCTCGTCCGGCACGGGGTCGCCGAGCGCCTGCCGAAGGGCGATCTCGACGAGGTCGACGCCGAGCGCGTGGAGCGCCAAGTCGGCCATCTGCCCGCCCGGGATGCGCGCCGCGACCTCGACGACGAGCGCCCGTCCGTCGGCGACGATCAGCTGCGGGAAGGCGACGCCGTCCTTCAAGCCCAGCGTGCGCACCGCTCGTAGCGCGACCCGTTGCGCCTCCTCGAAGACGTCGCCGAACAGGCGGGACGGGTACGAGTGGATCCAGCCGACGCCGAACCCGTCGCCCGGCGGGCGCAACCGGTCGGAGAGGAGGAGCGGATACGGCTCCCCCCCGCGCGCGATCACGAGGCCGTTCAGCTCGAGCCCGTCGGTGAAGGCCTCGACGATCGCCTCACCGGTCGGCGACTCGGCGAGCGCGGCGTGCAGGTGGCGGTCGAGGTCGTCGAGCGAGGCGAGCAGAAAGAGCCCGCGCTGGCCGCCGGAGTCGGCGGGCTTCAGCACGGCCGGGAACCCGACCGTCTCGGCCGCCGGCGCCGCCTCGCGGTGCACGCGCACGGCCGCGAACCGCGGCTGCGGCACTCCGCCCTCCGCCAGTCGCCGGCGCATCGCAACCTTGTGCGTCATCAGGTGCGCCGTTTGCGTGCCGATTCCCGGCAGGCCGAGCTCGTCGGCGACGGCGGCGACGACCGGAACCGCACGGTCGGCCGAGACGGTCAACACGCCGTCGACCCGGTGCTCCTTCGCGACCTCGACCACGCTGCCGACGTCGGCGAAGTCGACGACGTGGCTGGCGTCTGCGTCCGGCAAGCCGACCGCATCGGGATTGCGGTCGACGGCGACCACTCTCAGGCCGAGCTCTCGCGCGCGCAGGATCGCGCGCCGCTGGTGGCGCCCGGCGCCGACGAAGAGGACGGTTCTCACCGCGGGCGATGCTACAGAGCGGATCGACGGCGACCGGGACGACCTGAGACTAGACTCGGCGCCTGAAATGGCGCTCTCCGGCAAGCGGATCCTGATCACGGGCGGCGCGGGCTTCATCGGCACGACGCTCGCGCGGCGCCTGGTCGACGAGAACGAGGTGACCGCGGTCGACAACCTGCACCGCGACGCCCTCTCCGGGACCGACCTGGCCGACCATCCGAACTTCGAGCTCCGGCAGGGCGACGTGCTGGATGCAGAGGCGATGGTAGAGCTCGCCCGGGGTTCGACCCACATCGTCCACTGCGCGGGGATCGCCGGCGTCGACACCGTGCTCGAGAGCCCGGTGCGGACGATGCGCGTGAACCTGATCGGGACGTACAACGTCCTCGAGGCGGCGCTCGGCGCGCGGGACACGCTCGAGCGATTCGTCGAGTTCTCGACCAGCGAGGTATTCGGCACGCACGCGATCAACGCCCGGGAGGGGAACGTGACCACGATCGGGTCGGTCGGAGAGGCCCGCTGGACCTACGCGGTCTCGAAGCTCGCCGGCGAGCACCTCGCCCATGCCTACCACGACGAGCTGCGGCTTCCGACCGTGACGGTGCGGCCGTTCAACGTCTACGGGCCGGGGCAGATCGGCGGCGGAGCGATCCGTGCGTTCATCGAGACCGCGCTCGCCGGCGCTGACCTGACGATCCACGGCGACGGCTCGCAGATCCGCGCGTGGTGCTATGTCGACGACATGGTCGAGGCGGTGCTGCTTACGCTCGAGCGTCCGGAGGCGGTCGGGCAGAGCTTCAACATCGGCAATGCACGCTCGACGGTGACGATCTACGACCTGGCGCAGCGGATCAAGCGCCTCACCGGCTGTGCGGGCGAGATCGTCTTCCAGCCGCTGCACTACGCCGACGTCGAGATCAGGATGCCGAACGTCGAGAAGGCGAGGGAGCTGCTCGGCTTCGAGGCGAGAGTCGACCTCGACGAGGGCCTCGAGCGGACGATCGCGTGGTATCGGCAGAAGATGGCCGCGGCCGCCTCGTGACCGAGGAGGAAGGGGCTCGCGGGGGAGCCGTGGGCCCCGCGTCGATCCGCCTGGCGTGGCCCGACGTCGGCGGTGACGAGGCTGCCGCCGTCGCCGAGGTGCTCGACAGCGGCCAGCTGACGATGGGCTCGAAGGTGGTCGAGCTCGAGGCCGGGCTCGCGCGGGCGTGCGGGACGGAGGACGCGGTTGCCGTCTCGTCGGGCACGGCCGCGCTGCACCTGGCGGTGCTCGCGCTCGGGATCGGCGAGGGCGACGAGGTGATCGTCCCCGCCTACACGTTTCCGGCGACGGCGAACGTCGTCGCGCTCGCCGGGGCGCGGCCGGTGCTCGCCGACGTCGACCCGGAGACGTTCAACGTCGATCCCGCCCGGGTCGAGATCACACCGCGAACGAAGGCGATCCTGGCCGTTCACCTGTTCGGACGCCCGGCCCGGCTCGACGAGCTGCCCGAGGCGACGGTGCTCGAGGACGCAGCAGGCGCGCTCGGGGCCGAGCGGCAGGGTCGGCGCTGCGGCGGCCTCGGCGCGGCCGGGTGCCTCTCGTTCCACCCGCGGAAGATCGTCACGACCGGCGAGGGCGGCGCGGTGACCACGAACGACTCCGAGCTCGCCGAGCGCGTCCGCTCGCTCCGCCACCACGGGTGGAGCCCGTCCGACCGCTACGACGACCTGCCTGCCGGGGCCTTCAACTACCGGCTGTCGGACATCCTCTGCGCGGTCGGGATTCCGCAGGTGCGCAGGCTCGAGGAGCTCCTGGCCGCGCGTGAGCGCGTCGCCGCCGGCTATGCGGAGCGCTTGAGCACCCTCCCGGTCGAGCTGCCCGCGGCCGACGCCGGCGACCGTCACGGCTGGCAGGCCTACGTGATCCGTCTCGACGATCGCGACCGCGTGATGGACGGGCTCCGGAACCGGGGGGTCCAGTGTCAGATCGGGACGTACGCGCTCCACCGGCTGTCGGCGTACCGCGACCAGGGATCGTTTCCGGGCGCCGACGCCTGCTTCGAGCGCGCGCTCGCGCTTCCGCTCCACAGCCGGCTGACCGAGTCCGATCTCGACCAGGTCGCCGAGGCACTTGACCAAGTGGTGAGTGAGTGATAACTTCCTTCGCGTGATGGTTGCCGGAACGGAGCGCAAGACCGCCGGGGAGCGCCGTGAGCAGGTGCTCGAGGCGGCTCGCGACGTCTTCGCCGAGCACGGCCTCTCCGGCGCCTCGACCGACGAGATCGCGCGCAAGGCGGGGATCTCGCAGCCGTACCTCTTCCGCCTCTTCCGGACGAAGAAGGAGCTGTTCGTCGCCGCGATCGAGCGCTGCTTCGCCGAGACGCTCGAGACCTTCGAGCGTGCTGCCGAGGGCGCGGCGGGCGAGGAGGCGTTGCAGGCGATGGGTCGTGCGTACGGCGAGTTGATCCGTGCGAACCCGAACCTTCTCCGCGCCCAGATGCAGACCTACGCGGCGTGCGACGACCCCGAGATCTGCGCCGTCGCCCGCAGAGGGTTCGGCGGGCTCGTCGACCACGTCGGGCGGGTCGCCGGCGTCGACACCGGCACCCTGTCGCGGTTCTTCGCGAAGGGGATGCTGATCAACGTCGTCGCCTCGATGGACCTGCTCGACGCAGACGAGCCGTGGGCGCAGAAGGTGCTCGGCTTCTGCGAGGAGGACTGACGGGACCCTTTTTTTCGCGATCGAAGTGAGTAAGCAGTCACTACGCAAGAGAGGAGCAACACCATGAAAGGAGGCACACCGAGGACGAGGACGTTGTGGGCGTTCGCCGTCACGTCGCTCGCGCTCGTGATGGTCACCCTGGACAACCTCGTCGTCACCACCGCCCTGCCCGTGATCCGCAAGGACCTGGGGGCGAGCATCGAGGGGCTCGAGTGGACGGTGAACGCGTACACCCTCACCTTCGCCGTGCTGCTCCTGACCGGGGCGGCGCTCGGCGATCGGTTCGGCCGGCGCCGGTTGTTCGCGATCGGGCTCGGTGTGTTCACGCTCGCGTCGGCGGCTGCGGCGCTCGCGCCCTCGATCGAGGTGCTCGTCGCGGCCCGCGCCCTGCAGGGGCTCGGCGGGGCGATCGTCACGCCGCTGACGCTGACGATCCTCTCCGCGGCGGTGCCGGCCGACAAGCGGGGCGTCGCCCTCGGTGCCTGGGGCGGAATCGGCGGTCTGGCGGTCGCGCTCGGTCCGCTCGTCGGCGGCGCCGTCGTCTCCGGCCTGTCGTGGCAGTGGATCTTCTGGATCAACGTCCCGATCGGCCTCGTGCTCATTCCGCTCGCGCTCAGGCGCCTGGACGAGACGCGTGGTCCCTCCGACCGGCTCGACCTGCCGGGCCTCGGCCTGGCGAGCGCCGGCCTGCTCGGGATCGTCTGGGGCCTCGTCCGCGGGAACGGCCAGGGCTGGGCGAGCGGCCAGATCCTCGTCTCGCTGGCCTCCGGGGCGGTGCTCGTCGCCGCGTTCGTCGCCTGGGAGCTGCGCGCTGAGCACCCGATGCTGCCGATGCGCTTCTTCCGGAACCGGACGTTCGCGCTCACCAACGTCGCATCGCTCCTGATGTTCTTCGGCATGTTCGGCTCGATCTTCCTGCTCGCGCAGTTCTTCCAGACCGTGCAGGGCTACTCGCCCTTCGGCTCGGGCCTGAGGATCCTCCCCTGGACGGCGATGCCGATCTTCGTCGCGCCGATCGCGGGCGCGCTCTCCGACCGGATCGGCGGCCGGCCGCTGATGGCGCTCGGGCTCGCATTGCAGGCGACCGGGCTCGGATGGATCGCGGCGGTCTCGACGCCGACGACGCCGTACGGCGAGCTCGTCGCCCCGTTCGTGCTCTCGGGGATCGGCATGGCGCTCTTCTTCGCGCCGGTCGCGAACGTCGTCCTCTCCGCCGTCAGGCCGGAGGAGGAGGGCCAGGCGTCGGGCGCCAACAACGCGATCCGCGAGCTCGGCGGCGTGTTCGGCGTCGCGGTGCTCGCCTCGATCTTCTCCCGCTACGGCGGCTACGGAACCGGCCAGACCTTCGTGAACGGTCTGACGCCGGCCGTGTGGGTCGGGGCCGCGGTCGTCGGTGCCGGGGCGCTGGCGGCGTTCGCGATTCCGCGGCGCAGGCGGCCCCAGGAGAGCCGGGCCGCCGACCCCGAGCCGCTGCTCGAAGCCGCCTAACTACGCCGGACCGTCCGGGCCGCTCTCCTCCGAGGGTGGCCCAGCCTTGTCCCATCCGGCAGGCAGGGGAGGGGGCAGCCACGCCGGATCGGGCTCGAACGTCCGCCACTCGTCGTCCCACCAGCGCCGCCCCGCGTCGAGGTCGGCGGCGACGCGACGGCCATCCTCGAGCACCGCGTCGGCCTCCTGCCGCGTGAATCGGCCCTCGGCCACTCGGTCGTCCAGCAGCTCGAGGTCCTTCCACTGCCACGGGCCGCCGTCGGGAATCCAGATGTCGAGCTCGAGATCAGAGGTGTCGTAGCCGATCGGCGTGCGCACGAAGGGACGCTGGAAGTTGACGTACCAGCCCGCGAACTCGCGCGTCGGCCCAGCCCAGAAATGCCAGATCGCGTGCGCGTCGCCGGGACGCTGAAGCATCAGCACGCCGTGTCCCTCCCACACCCCGCGACCGTGCCACGGATGACGGCCGCCGGGCCAGTCGCCGTCGGGAAAGCCGAAGGGCGCGCCGGCGGGAAGGTACGAGACCAGAAGATCTTCACGGTCGGCGATGGCGCGCACGATCGTCCCCAGCCACGGGTTTCCTCGCCAGATCTCTCGGCGGACGATCCAGTCGCCTTCGCCCCACACTCGCTCGAGCCTAGCCGGGCTCGGCGAAAGTTCCGTAAGGAGCAGGGTGTTTCGCGCGACGCCATACTAGGCTCGATGGTGAGGCTCGCTCCGATCGACGAGGCGTCGTCCGCGCCGGAGCTCTCGGTCGTCGTCACCGTGTTCAACGAGGCCGGCTGCGTCGAGGAGCTCCACCGTCGCACGGTCGCCGCGCTCGAGGGCCGGGACTTCGAGCTGATCTTCGTCGACGACGGCTCCACGGACGGGTCGTTCGAGGCCGTCGAGCGCCTCCATGCCGCCGACCCTCGCGTCCGCGGCGTTCGCCTGAAGCGGAACTTCGGCCAGCACCCGGCGATGCACGCGGGGCTCGCCCGTGCCCGGGGCGCGATCGTCGCGACGATGGATGGTGACCTCCAGAACCCGCCCGAGGACCTGCCCAGGCTCGTCGCGGCGGTCGAGGACGGCGCCGACGTCGCCAGCGGCAGGCGCGCCGCCCGCCGCGACTCGTGGGGCCGCACGCTTCCCTCCCGGCTGATCAACGGGATGCTGCGGCGCTTCACCGGTGTCGCGATCTCCGACTTCGGCTGCGCGTTCAACGCCTATCGCGCGGACGCGGTCGAGCCCGTGCTCGACGCGATCGGCAAGCAGAAGTTCACGAAGGCGCTCGTGCTCTCGACCGGCGCCAGCGTCGTCGAGGTCGACGTCGGACACGCCGCCCGCGAGGGAGCCTCCCGCTACTCGCCGCTCCGACTCGTCCGCACCGCGCTGCACGTGCTCGCCGGCTTCTGGCCGCAGCCGATCCAGTGGATCGGGCTCGCGCTCGGGACGATCTGCACCCTCGGCGCGCTCGCCCTCGGGTGCTGGGGCGTCGTCTACTGGATCGACCGGGCGAACTTCCCGGGGCCGCTCTTCGGCGGCGTCGCGATCCTGTTCGTGCTCGGCGTCCAGGGGTTCATCCTCGCCCTCGTCGGCGAGTACCTCGGCCGCATCCAGCGCGACGTCGGCGGGCGGCCGCTGTACACGGTCGACCGCGAGCTCTGACTACGTGCGGACGAACTCGTTCCAGACGTTGTACGGCCGGAAGGGGCCCTCGTGGCCCTCGAGGAGCTCGCAGCGCTGGACCACCTCACCCCGCACGAGGCTCAGGCCGATCGCGGCGAGCTCCTCGGCCGGAAGGTCGGGCACCGGCACGGTGAGCAGGCGGCCGCCGGGCTCGAGCACCTCGGCGAAGCCGGCGAACGCGCGGCGCAGCCGCTCGGGCTCCTTGACGCGCGACGAGCTCGAGCCGTCGACGACGTAGTCGAAAGTCGTCTCGAAGTGGGTGAGGGCGAAGTCCTCGTTCCAGAGCAGGCGCGGCCGCTTGTCCTCGAACCGGTGCAGGGGGATCTCGTAGGTCGCCGCCGCCTCGAGGCTGACGAGGTGCGAGTCGACCCCGAAGTAGTTCCCCGCGTCGAGGTACGGGATCACCCAGATCCCGAGCCGAAGGGCGCCGCACCCGAAGTCGAGCAGCTTGTGCTCGGGGCGGAGCCCCGCCTCGCGGACGAAGTCGAAGAGGTACCGGCCCATCCCCCACGGGCGGCCGTACTGCCGGTGGTGGGCCTCCTTCAGGAAGCGCTCCCTGACCGGGGAGGAGCGCGCCGGCTCGCCCGTGTCCGGCTCATCTCCAGGGGCGCCGGCGGCGGAAGCGATCTCGACCGGGACGGCAGCCCGCGCGTTCACCTGCGCGAGCAACCGGAGGTCGTCGGCGTCGGCAGCGGCGCGCCCCTCGACGCGGTCCCCACCACTTCCGCACGCGTGCATGCTACTCGGGCCCTTTCGGCCAGGACGGTAGGGTTCAGGCGATGACGAAGCGCGTGCTCGTCACCGGCGGCGCCGGGTTCATCTCCTCCGGCTTCGTCCGCCACCTGCTCGCGGCGACCGGCTACGAGGTTGTCTCCCTGGACGCGCTCACGTACGCGGGCAACCTCGAGAACCTCGCCGACGTGATGGCGCATCCGCGCCTCTCGTTCGTCCACGGCGACATCCGCGACCGCGAGCTCGTGCGCGAGGTGGTCGCCGGCGTGGACGTGATCGTCAACGCCGCCGCCGAATCGCACGTCGAGAAGTCGATCGAGGACGGCGCCTCCGAGTTCGTGACCACGAACGTCGCGGGGACGCAGATCCTCCTCGACGCCGTCCGCGAGACGCCGATCGAGCGGTTCATCCTGATCTCGTCGAGCGAGGTGTACGGGACGGCCGCCTACGCACCGATGGACGAAGAGCATCCCCTCGAGCCGCGCAGCCCCTACGCCGCGACGAAGGCCGGCGCAGACCGGCTCGCGTACAGCTACTTCGTCACCTACGGCCTGCCGATCGTGATCGTCCGCCCGTTCAACAACTACGGCCCCCGCCAGCACCCGGAGAAGGTGATCCCGCGGTTCATCACGCAGGCGCTCTCGGACGAGCCGCTGACGATCCACGGCGACGGGCACGCGAGCCGCGACTGGCTGTACGTCGACGACGACGCCGAGGCGATCGAGGCGGTGATCGGCGTCGACATCGACTCGATCGCCGGCGAGGTGATCAACGTCGCCACCGGCGTCGACATCTCCGTCACCGACATCGCCGACGCCGTGCTCGACGTGCTCGGCAAGCCCTCCTCCCTGAAGGCGTTCGTCGACGAGCGGCCCGGTCAGGTCGACCGCCATATCGGTTCCACCGAGAAGGCGGAGCGGCTTCTCGGCTGGTGCGCACGGACGTCGTTCGACGAGGGGCTGACGCGCACCGTCGAGTGGTATCGCGAGAATGACGGCTGGTGGAGGGGAATCCGGCGGGGGAAGCGAAGCGTCTTCTCGTCCTAGGGGCGGGAGCCGGGCAGCTCGGGCTGCTCGAGGCGGCCCACGACCGCGGGCATCACGTGATCGCCGCCGATCGCAACCCGGCGGCGCCCGGCTTTCGCTTCGCCGACCGGCGGGCGATCATCTCCGTCGAGGACGAGCCACAGCTCGACCGGCTCGCGACCGCCGAGCGCGTCGACGGAATCGTCGCGCCGGGCATCGACTGGTCGGTGGCGATCGCGGCTCGCATCGCCGAGCGGCTGGTGCTGCCCCACGCGATCGATCCGGCGACGGCCGTCCTGGCGACCTCGAAACTGCGGCAGCGCGAGCGGTTCGCCGAGGTCGGCGTGCCCCATCCGCGGCACGTCGTCTGCGCCGCGCCGGCGGAGGCGGCCGCCGCGGCGGACGGGTTCGGCTACCCCTGCGTCGTCAAGGCGCCCGACCGTCAGGGCCAGAAGGGGCTGGTACTCGTCCGCGGCCCCTCGCAGCTCGGCGCAGGCTTCGCGCTCGCGCTCGGCGAGTCGCGCTCGAACGTCGTCCTCGTCGAGGAGCTGATCCCCGGCCGCGAGGTGACCGTGAACGCGTTCTCGGTGGGCGGACGGTTCACGCCGCTGACGGTCACCGACCGCATCGTCGCCGAGCCGCCCGCGTTCGGCGTCGCGCTCGCGCACGTCTGGCCCAGCTCCCTTGCGCCGGTGGACGTCGGAGCGGCCGTCGACGCGGCCCGCGCGGCCGCCGAGGCACTCGGTGTCCGCGAGGGCCCGACCTACACGCAGGTGGTCGTCGGCGAGCGCGGCGCCCACGTCGTCGAGCTGGCGGCGCGCCTCGGCGGCGGCCACGACGCCGAGCTCTGCGAGGCGGCGCTCGGCGTCGATCTGAACGGGCTCGCGCTCTCGACCGCGCTCGGCGAGGCGGTCGACGAGGAGCGCCTCCGGCCCGTACGGCGGACGGGCGGCGCGTGCGTGCGCTTCTTCGTTTCCGAGCCCGGAGTGCTGCAGACGATCGCGGGGCTGGGCGAGGCGCGCGCCCTGGACGGCGTGCTCTGGGTCCGCACGTACCCCGACCCCGGCGCCGAGCTCGGGCCGCTTCGCCGCGGCTCGGACCGGGTCGGAGCGGCGCTCGCGGTCGGCGCGACCCGCGAGGAGGCGGTCGAGCGCGCTGGCCGGGCGGCGGAGACCGTACGCTTCGTCGTTGCCGATGCCCCCGCCGAAGCTGTCGTCTAAGCGCGCGTCGTTTCTCGGCTTCCAGCCGCCTGCGGTCGGAGACGAGGAGATCGCGGCCGTCGCCGAGGCGATTCGCTCCGGCTGGCTGACGACCGGCCCGCGAACGGCCGAGCTCGAGCGGCGCTTCGCCGAGTACGTCGGCGCCGAGCACGCGCTCGCGGTCGCCTCGGGGACGGCCGCGCTGCACCTCGTGCTGGTCGCGCTCGGGATCGGGCCCGGCGACGAGGTGGTCACGACGCCGATCACCTGGCCGGCGACCGTGAACGTGATCGTCCACACCGGTGCGACAGCCGTCTTCGCCGACGTCTCGGCCGACACGCTGAACATCGACCCGGATCGGGTCGCCGAGCTCGTCACCCCGCGCACGAAGGCGATCCTGCCCGTGCACCTCTACGGCCAGCCGGCCGATCTCGAGCCGCTCTGGGCGCTCGGGCTCCCCGTCGTCGAGGATGCCGCCCATGCGGCCGAGAGCGCCTACCGGGGCCGAAAGATCGGCGGTCTGTCGGACGCGACCTGCTTCTCGCTCTACGCGACGAAGTCGATCGCAGCCGGCGAGGGTGGGATCGTGACGACGAACCGCGGCGACCTGGCCGAGGCGGTCCGGTCGCTGACGGTCATGCGTCGAGGACACGGCTCGCTCTACGACGTCCCCGTGCCGGGCTACAAGGCGAACCTCTCCGACGTGCTCGCGTCGATCGCGCTCTGCCAGCTCGACAAGGTCGAGCGGCACCGCGACCTGCGCCTGCGGCAGGTCGAGCTCTACGACGCCGCCGTCGCCGAGCTCGACGGGATCGATCCCGTCGAGCGGGATCCGCGCGACACGCACGCGCACCACCTGTACGTCGTGCGAGTGGATCCCGAGCGGGCGGGTGCGACCCGCGACGACTACCGCGACGCGCTCGCCGGCGAGAACATCGGGACGAGCATCCACTTCCTCCCTGTCCACCGGTTGAGCGCATACCGCGAGCTGTACCCGGATCAGCCGCATCTGCCGGTGGCCGAGCGCGCGGGCGCCGAGGTGCTCTCCCTCCCTCTCTCGCCGGCGCACTCGGAGGAGGACATCCGGGACGCGATCGACGCGCTCCGCCGCGTACACGCGTCCTTCGAGGGATGAGGCGCCGGGCGATCCGGATCGGCGCGACGCTCGTCGTCACCGGCCTCTGTACCGCGTACATCCTCTGGAAGATCGACGTCGGCAAGACGGTTGACGTACTCCGTGACGCGCGGCTCGGGTACTTCGTCGGCTCGGTCGGGATCATGGTCGCGACCGTCCTCCCGATGGCGTGGCGCTGGCAGCAGCTGCTCGCCGGCCGGGGGATCCACGACCGGCTCGGCTGGCTGGCCCGCGCGTACTTCACCGCCTACACCGCCGGGCAGGTGCTGCCGACCTCGATCGGCGGCGACGCGATGCGGATCTTCGAGACGACGCGGCGGCATCCGGGACGGGGCGGCCCCGTCGCCGGCTCCGTGCTGCTCGAGCGGGCGCTCGGCGGCGCCGCCACCCTGGTGCTCGCTGCGATCGGCTTCGTGCTCGCGATCGGGCGGTACGACGTCGGCGCCTACCTCTGGGTCGAGCTCGGCTTCGTCGTCGCCACCGTCGTGCTCGGCGTCGTCCTCTTCTCGCGGCGGATGCGGGCGCCGCTCGCCCGCACGGTGCCCGTGCTCCGCCGGTTGAAGGTCGAGCGGCCGCTGCGGGCCGTGTACGAGGGCATCCATGCCTACCGCGGCCACCCCGGCCTGCTGGTCGGCGTCTGCGCGCTCACGCTCGCCGTCCAGGCGGTGCGGGTGCTCGCGATCTGGCTGGCGGCGAGAGCGGTCGGGGTCGATCTCTCCCCGCGCGTCTACTACGTGATGGGGCCGCTGCTCTTCCTCGTCATGCTCGTCCCGTTCACGATCAACGGGCTGGCGGTCCGGGAGGCGTTCTTCGTCAGCTTCCTCGGGAAGCTCGGCGTCGGCGCCGACGCCGCCTTCGCGACCGGGTTCCTCTTCTTCGTGGTCACGATCGCGCTCTCGCTGCCCGGGGCCGGGATCCTCGCCTGGGAGGGGCTGCGCGGGACGGCGCGCCCGCGCCTCGACCATGGCGCCGGCTGACGTCACCGCCGTGACGGTGACCCTGAACGGGCTGCCGTGGATCGAGCGGTGCCTCGAGAGCCTGCGCGGCCTCGAGACCGTCGTCGTCGACCACGGCTCGACCGACGGAACGCTGGAGCTCGTCCGGAGGATGTTCCCCGACGTCCGCCTGATCGAGCAGGCGAACGTCGGCTACGGCGGCGGTCTGAACGCGGGCTTCCGGGCGGCGGCGACGCCGCGCTACTACCTCGTGATCAACTCGGACGCCTGGGTCGGCGAGGGCGCCGTCGAGCGGCTGGTCGCCTTCGCGGACGCCCACCCGCGCGCGGCCGTCGTCGCCCCGAGGCTCCGGAACCCGGACGGGACGCTCCAGCGCTCCGCGCGCGGGTTCCCGACGTTGTGGCGCCTGGCGACGGAGTACCTCTTCCTGCGCAAGCTCGCCCCGCGGTCTCGCGCGCTGAACGCCTTCTACGCCGGCGATTTCGGCCACGACGAGGCGCGCGAGGTCGAGTGGGCGATGGGCTCGTGCTTCCTCGTCCGCCGTGAAGCCTGCGACCAGGTCGGGCTCTTCGACGAGGAGTTCTTCCTCTTCAGCGAGGAGACCGACTGGTTCTACCGGCTCCGCACGGCCGGGTGGGCGATCTGGTTCTGCCCGGACGCCGAGGTCGTGCACGTCGGCGGCGCCGCGCACGGGGGCCGCATGTTCACCGAGAACCTGCGCGGCCACCTCCGCTGGTTCGCGAAGCACCGCGGCGCTCGGCAGGCCGAGCAGGCGAGGCGGCTGCTCCTGGCCGGCACCCGGCTTCGCGGGCTGGCGTACCGCGGCGAGCGCGGCCGGGAATACCGCGCTGCCGCCCGCTGGCTCGCCTCCGGCTCGGCCGAGTCGCTGTTGCGGCGATGAGACGCGTCCCCTGGGAGCTCGCCGCCCTCCCTGCGCTCGGGATCGCCCGAGCGAGCCCGGACACGGGGTGGGGGCTCTGGCTGAGGCTCGCCGCGGCGACCGCGTGCCTGCTCCTCCCGGGCGCTCTGGTCGCGCGCGTCCTGCGCGTTCCCGGCTTCTCGGCCGTGCTGGCGTGGAGCCTGACCGCGCTCTTCGGCGCGATGACGATCGTCTTCGTCGTCCACGGCTCGCTCGGGCTGGCGCTGATCCTCCTGGCAGTGGTCGCCGCGGGCGCCCTCTGCGCCGACCTCCTTCGCCCAAGTAACAGACTGTTACAAGCGAGCACGGTCGGCAAGGCCTCTGCTCAGGGGTCGTGTCGACATCCAAGCAACAGGTTGTTACAGGCGATTCCGGTTGCTGTCGCGGGGGTCGGGTTCGGGATCGCGCTCTGGTTCGTCACCCGGCACCTGGCGGGCGGCGACGACCTCTTCCACCTCGCGCGCGCGCGCAAGCTGGACGATTTCGGCAACCTCTCGCTCCGCTCGGTGGACGAGTTCCGTGACGGCGGGCTCCATCCCGGCTACGCCTTTCCGCTCTGGCACGCACTGCTCGCGCTCGTCGCCAGGATCGGCGGCGTCGACCCGACCCGCGTCGTCCTCCACGAGGCGAGCGTGCTCGTCCCGGCGGCGTTCCTCGTCGCCTGGGAGTCGGGGAAGGCGGTATTCCGCTCCACCTGGGGCGGGCTGGCCGTCCTCGCGGCGCAGGCGGCGATGTTCGCGCTCGCCGCCGGCGGCGGCGTCTCGTACACCGCGCTCGCGCTGCCCGCGACGGCGGGTCGCCAGCTTCTCGTCCCCGCCGTGATCGCGCTCTTCTTCGGCTTCGTCGCCCGACGGACGTGGGCCGGGCTCGCGTCGATCGCGGCCGCCACCGTCGCTCTCGCCCTCGTCCATCCCACCTACGCGCTCTTCGTGCTCGTCCCGCTCGTCGGCTACGCGGTCGCCCGCGTCGCGCTCGCTCGCACCGAGGTGGTCGAGGGGATCGCCGGCCTCGCCGCCGCGATCCTGCCGGCGGGCGCGGTTGCGCTCTGGCTGCGGCCGATCGCACGTGAGACCGCCTCCGTCGACCCGTCCGCCGGCGAGCTGCAGCGCGCGCTCCAGCACTACAAGGGTCAGCTCGACGTGCTCTCGGACGGAAGCTACCGGCTGGCGCCGGAGGTGTTCGGGAGGAGCGGGGCGGTGGCGGTCGCCGCCCTCTTCGCCGTTCCGCTCGCCGTGCTCGCCGCGCGCAAGCGCTGGGCCGCGTTCGTCCTCGGCGGCTTCCTCACCGTCCTCGTCCTCTCACTGATCCCCGATCTGTTCACCCGCTTCGCCGACGCGGTCTCGATCTCGCAGGCGCGGCGCGCGGCCGGGTTCGTCCCGTTCGCGTTCGCGATCGCCGGCGGCGCCGCCGTGCTCGCGCGACTGTTCTCGATCGGCGCGCTCGCCGTCGGACTCGGCGCCGGGATCGCGTTCCAGCTCGCCTATCCCGGCGACTTCGGCTACTCGCTCGACCGGGGTGGACCGGCGCTCGCGTCCTGGGTCGCGCTCGCCGGAGCCGCCGCGGCGCTCGCCGTGGGCATCGTCCTGCCGAAGCGCCTCGCGGAGCTCGACCGTGTGGGCGCGATCGCGGCCGCAACGGCCGCGCTGGCCGTGCTCCCCGTCGCCCTCCACGGCTTCACCCACTGGGACGAGCGGCCCCGGATCGGCAAGGAGCTGACGCCGGGCCTGGTCACGGCTCTCCGGGACGACGTGCCCAGGCGCGCCGTCGTCTTCTCCGACGACGCAACGAGCTACCTGATCGCCGCCTTTGCGCCCGTCTACGTCGCCAACGCGCTGCCCGGCCACGTCGCCGACACGAAGGCGAACCGGCCGTACGAGCGGCGCGACGACGCGAGGGCGTTCTTCCGGACGGGCGATCTCTCCATCCCGCGCTCGTACGGTGCGACGTGGCTCGTCGTCGACCGCAAACGCTCGACGTTGACGCTCGGCCTGCCGCGCGCGTATGCGGATGCACGGTACGTCCTCTACCGTCTCCGGGGCTCGTGAAGGTCCTGATCGTCTCGCTCTACTTTCCGCCCGCCGGCGGCGGCGGCGTCCAGCGGACGCTGAAGACCGCAGCCCGCCTGCCCGCGCTCGGGATCGAGACGCACGTCCTCGCCCCCGACGACCCGAAGTGGGTGCATCGCGACGACGAGCTCGAGCCTCCCACCCAGGCGTGGGTGCACCGGGCGCGCTACCTCGGCCCGCGCGGGCGCCGTCCCGCCGACGAGCTGCACGGGACGAGCGGGCTCGCCAGGGCCGGCGCGCAGGCGCGTCTCTTCGGCCGCCGGCTGCTCGTCCCGGACGAGAACGTGCCCTGGAACCTGACCGCGATCCCGGCCGCGATCCAGATCGCCCGCCGCGAGGGGATCGACGCCGTGATCACCACGTCTCCTCCGAGCTCGGTGCACTTCGTCGGCGCCGCCGTCAAGCGCGCGACCGGCGCCCGCTGGGTCGCCGACCTGCGCGACTCGCTCGTCGCCCACCAGCACCGGCGGGCCGAGCGGCGGCTCGTCCGGATCAAGGAGCAGGGGGAGCGCGGCGTGGCGACGCTCGTCGCCCGCTACGCCGACGCCGTGGTCGCCGCCGCCGATGCGATCGCCGACGAGGCGCGGGCGCTCGAGCCGCGCGGCCCGGTCGTGACGATCGCGAACGGCTCCGACTTCGACGACTTCGCCGGGATCGAGCACCACCCGTCGCCGCGGTTCCGGATCACGCACGCCGGCAGCTTCTTCGGCCGGCGCGACCCGCGACCCTTTCTGACCGCACTCGCCGGGTCGGGCCTCGACGTCGTCGCCCGGTTCGCCGGAGACTTCCGCCCGGCCGACCGCGAGTGGGCGGAGACGCTCGGTCTCGGCAGCCGGCTCGAGCTGATCCCGTACGTGCCCCGCCGCCGCTCGCTCGAGCTCCAGCGCGACTCGGAGGCGCTCCTGCTGCTCATCCCCGAGGCCGGGGGGCGCGGGCGCGGCGTCCTCTCCGGGAAGGTGTTCGAGTACCTGGCCGCCGAGCGCCCGATCCTCGCCGCGGTCCCGCCCGACGGCGCCGCCGCCGGGCTGATTCGCGAGACCGGCGCGGGAGTGGTCGTTCCCTCCGACGACGTCGCGGCGATCCGCCGGGCGCTCGAGGACCTCCATGCGCGCTGGCGAGCCGGGGACCTCGACGGCACCCCGCTCGACCCGGACATGAAACGGCGTCT
>JBBRXG010000037.1:0-24052 GCA_038248655.1 Gaiellales bacterium | reverse complement strand
CCCTGGTTCCCCCACGAGCCCCCTCCTTGCCAACCGACGCGCACAGCACTCGTTTGCGGAGCCGGCGCAGCGAAGCCCGACCTCTCGCCGGGGTCCCCGACCGTGGCCGTGAGCCGCGCCCGCCATGTCGGTCGCGGCGGCGGATGCAGGGACAGGCTTCAGCCTGTCTGAATGAGGGATGAAGTCGGAGGGCCAGGTCGTCTAGACTTGTTGAGTCCGATCGGGCGGACGTCCGTATGACCGCAATCGTCGCTGCAGGCAGGAGACACTTGCCGAGGGGCTGGCTCGACCTCGGGCGTCAGCTTGCGATCTGGTTCGGATTTCTCGCGCTATACCAGCTCGCCCGCGGGATCGCCGACCGCAATCCGACCCGAGCATTCGAGAACGGCCTCGGGGTGATCAACATCGAGGAGCGCGTCGGCGACCTGTTCGAGGTCACGCTCTCGAACATCGTCTCCGGTTCACACGTACTCGTGTTCCTCGTCTCGTGGACGTACTGGAACTCGGAGTTCACCGTCGTCGGGCTTGCGCTGCTCTTCGTCTACCTGCGGCGCAACGAGGCGTTCACGCGCTTCCGGAACTGGATCCTGCTCGCGAACCTGATCGGGCTGATCGGCTACGTCGCCGTGCCGACCGCGCCGCCGAGAATGTTCCCGACCTTCGGCTTCCCCGACACGCTCGCCGGCTTCGGCGGCCTCAACCACGGGAGCGGGCTCGTCGAGCTGGCCTCGAACCCGTACGCCGCGATGCCGAGCCTGCACGCGGCCGACGCGCTCATCGTCGGAGTCGCGCTTGCGGCGGTCTGCCGACACTGGTGGTCGAGGGCGATCTGGCTGCTGTGGCCCGCCTGGGTCTGGTTCGCGGTGATGGCGACCGGCAATCACTTCTGGCTGGACATCCTCGCTGGGATCGTCGTCGCGATCCTCGCGGCCGCGGTCGTCTACCGTCGTTCGCTCTGGCGCCGGCTCAGGCCGGCCCTGGCTTGAGGCCGCTCCCCGCGACCGTCAAGGCCACGTACACCGACGGCGCGCGGCGTCTGGCGACGAGGTCGATCGGCAGCCTCGCGCGGACGCGCGTGACGCCGTCGATGCTGACCGCGTCCGGAGTGCTGCTCTGTATCGGCGCATCGGCGCTCGTGTACTTCGAGTACCGGAACGAGTGGCTCTTCTTCTGGGCCGGCGCGATCATGTTCGTGATCGGCTCCGTGCTCGACATCCTCGACGGGGCCCTGGCGCGAGCCGGCGGCAAGGCGACGCCCTTCGGCGCCTTCCTCGACTCCACCACCGATCGGATCGGGGAGGCGTTCATGCTCGGCGCGATCGCCCTCGCGCTGGCCCGGGACGGAAACGAGACCGGGCTCGCGTTCACGTTCGCCGCCCTGGCCGGCTCGTTTCTCGTTCCGTATACCCGCTCGAAGGCGGAGGCGCTGGGCCTGAGGGGGGATGTCGGCCTCGGCTCGCGCGCCGAGCGGGTGGTCGTGATCACCGGCGGCCTCGTCTTCGCCCCCTGGGGCGGCCTGCAGTGGGCGATCTACGTCCTGGCCGCGACGGCGTGGCTCACGGTCGTGCAGCGGATCCTGCACGTCCGGCGGCAGCTGCACAGCGAGAAGCAGGGACAGACTTAAGTCTGTCCCTGCCCGTAACGCCCGGGGCTGCCAGAGGACTCGCCGGGGGGACTGATCCTGCCTTATCGCCGCGACCGACACGGCGGGCGCGGCACACAACGGCCGCTGAGGTGCGACCGTTCAGGGAAGGGGGCTCATGGGGGAAACCGGCCGTTTCCCCCATGAGAGCGAGCATCGCGCGCGGAGCGCGCGGCGAGCCGTATACTGCTAGCACTTCTGTGCTAGCACCACGACGCAAGAATGTCTTCGTCCGCATGCCGCCTGCGCTCAAGCGCCGCGTCGTCGCCGAGATGAAAGACCGTGGCAGCAGCTTCAACGACGTGGCCGTCGGGCACCTCGCAGCCAGCCTCGCCGTCCCGTTCGAGGCGAGCGGGCGGAAAGGCACCCCTCCGCGCGAAGGGAAGTCGGTCCTGCTGCGCATGCCGCCCGAATTGAAGGATCGCCTCGTCAGGCGGGCGGCCGAGCGCAGGCAGAACGTGAACGAACTGATCGTCGGGACGCTCTCCGAGCGCCTCGGCATGAAAGGAAAGGAACCGATGGCTTCCACGAACGGAAGAACGAACGGGAAGGCCGCCTCGAGCGACACGGTGCGCGTCGCCCTCGTCGGCGTCGGCAACTGCGCCAACTCCCTGCTCCAGGGCATCGAGTACTACAAGGACGCCGACCCGGAGGACTTCGTCCCGGGGCTGATGCACGTCGACCTCGGCGGATACCACATCCGGGACATCGAGTTCGTCGCCGCCTTCGACGTCGTCAAGGGCAAGGTCGGCGTCGATCTCGCCGATGCGATCTGGGCGCACCCGAACGACACGATCAAGTTCAGCGACGTGCCGAAGACCGGGATCGAGGTCGCGCGCGGAATGACCCACGACGGGATCGGCAAGTACCTCTCGCAGGTCGTCGAGAAAGCCCCCGGGGAGACCGACGACGTCGCCGGCATCCTCAGGGAGACGAAGACCGACGTCGTCGTCAACTACCTGCCGGTCGGCTCCGAGGAGGCGACCAAGTGGTACACGGAGCAGGTCCTGAGCGTTGGCTGCGCGATGGTCAACTGCATGCCCGTCTTCATCGCCCGCGAGCCGTACTGGCAACGCCGGTTCGAGGAGGCCGGCGTGCCGATCATCGGCGACGACATCAAGTCGCAGGTCGGCGCGACGATCTCGCATCGCGTCCTGACGACGCTGTTCCGCGATCGCGGCATCCACCTCGACCGGACGATGCAGCTGAACGTCGGCGGCAACTCCGACTTCCTGAACATGCTGGAGCGTGATCGCCTCGAGTCGAAGAAGATCTCCAAGACGAATGCGGTCACCTCGATGCTCGACTACGACCTCGGTCCCGGCAACGTCCACGTCGGTCCGTCGGATTACGTTCCGTGGCTGACCGATCGCAAGTGGGCGTACATCCGCATGGAGGGCAAGGCCTTCGGCGACGTTCCCCTCAACCTGGAGCTGAAGCTCGAGGTCTGGGACTCACCGAACTCTGCCGGGATCGTGATCGACGCGGTCCGCCTCGCCAAGCTGGCGCTGAACAACGGTGTCGCAGGAGCGCTCGAGGCGCCGAGCTCGTATCTGATGAAGTCGCCGCCGAAGCAGATCCGCGACGACGAGGCGCGCGAGAACACCGAGCGCTTCATCGCGCAGCACGCCCGGCCGAAGGTCAAGGCCGCGGCGAAGGCGTAGAGCCTCGAAGCAGGGACAGACCCCTCGGGTCTGTCCCTGCACCACTAACCTCCCCCCGATGAGGGTGTGTCTCGTGACGCCGTTCGCGTGGTCGGTTACGCACGAGGTCAACGACCACGTCGCGGGTATGGCCAGGGAGCTGCGCGCTCTCGGCCACCGCGTCACCGTCCTCGCCCCGTCCAGCAAGGCGGCCGATCTGCGCGCGGGCCGGCGGTCGCTGCTCGGCGGCGCCGACGCGGAGGTGATCGCGATCGGCCCGGCCGTACCGATCTCCCGCCGGAGCACCATGGGCGTTCCGGTCGGGTGGCGCGCGAACCTGGCGATCGCGCTCGCCCGGGGCGCCTACGACGTCGTCCACGGCTTCGAGCCGGGGCTCCCGAGCCTCTCCTACCTGGCGCTCCGGGCCGCGCGCGGGATCTCGGTCGCGAGCTTCTTCTCGTCCGAGCGGCTCGGCTACCCGCCGGGCAGGGCCCAGCGGGCGCGCCTGCTCGGACGGATCGACGCCCTCGTTGCATCCTCACCGACGGTGGCTGCGGCAGCCGGCGAACGCTTCCCCGGCGACTACCGGATCGTCTCGCCGGGAGTCGACACGGACATCTTCCGGCCCGGTCGAAAGGAGCAGCTGATCGTGCTCGAGTGGCGTGGGCTCGAGCGGCAGGTGGCGCGCGGCGTGATCCGGATGCTCGACGAGCTTCCGGGGTGGGAACTCAGCCTCCTTCGCACCCGGCCGCTCTCCGGCCGGCCCTACGTGCCACGGCGACTGGCGACGCGCGTCCACTCGAGGCTCGGCCGCGGAGCCGCCGACCGGGCGGCGATCCTCGGCGGGGCGGCGATCTACGTTCCGGCGATCGAGGGCAGCCAGGGCCTCCGGCTCGAGGCCGACGCCTGCGGCGCCGCCGCGGTGGACCCACCGGGCGTCGATGCACAGCCCGAGCTGGCCGCCGCCGCCGCCGCCAGGCTGGCCGAGAACGCCGACCTGCGCCGACGGCTCGGCGCCGACGCGCGCGTCAGGGCGGAAGGGCAGAGCTATGCCGCAGTGGCAGCCGACCTCGACGGGCTCTACCGCGCGCTCACGCGCCGGCGCCGGGCGCGCCACGACGGCGACCCGCTCGAGGGGCGCCCGTGGATCACCTGCGACCTGCACATGCACACGTCGTGGTCGCACGACTGCTCGATCCAGGTGGACGAGCTGCTGGACCATGCGGAGACGATCGGGCTCGGGGCGATCGCGGTCACAGACCACAACCGCCTCGGGGGCGCGCAAGAGGCGGTCGAGCTCGCCCGCGGACGACCGCTGGCCGTCATCCCCGGCGAGGAGGTGAAGACGGACGGCCAGGGTGAGGTGATCGGCCTGTTCCTGAGCGAGGAGATCCCGCGCGGGCTTTCGTTCGCCGAGACGATCGCTGCGATCCGGGCGCAGGACGGGCTCGTCTACCTCCCCCACCCCTTCGACCGGCGGCACGCGGTCCCGGACGCCCGGACGCTGCACCGGCACCTTGCCGACATCGACGTCTTCGAGGTCTACAACGCGCGCCTCCTGCGGGAGACCTTCAACGACGAGGCGCTCCGCTTCGCCCGCAAGTACGACCTGACGATGGGCGCCGGCTCCGACGCGCACGTGCTCCTCGGCGTCGGCACCGGCGCGGTCCGGATGCGCGCTTTCGACGGGCCGGAGGAGTTCCTGGTCAGTCTGCGCGGTGCGGAGATCCTGCGCCGGCCGAAGTCGCTGCTCGCCCAGCAGGCCCTGAAGTGGGCGGCCCAGGCCAAGGAAAGGGTCCGCTAGAGGAGAAGAGTGTTGGTGCCCCAGTGACCGCCGTGCCGACTGACGAGATCCACGAGAAGTACCTGAAGAAGGCGATATCCGAGATCAACGAGCTCGGAGACGAGATCGTGCGCGCAGCAGGAGGCGCCGCGGTTCCCGTCCTCGGTTCCGGCCATCCGCTCGCCGACATCTTCCTGCTCAAGCACCGCCCCCAGGCGTCCGAGGCGCAGGAGGGAGTCGCCTTCTACGGGCGGGCCGGACAGGCCGTGCTCAAGTCTCTGCAGCGGCTCCGGGTCGACCCGATGGCCGTCTACGGGACGAACTGCGTCAAGCTCACGGAGGGCGCAGCCGACGCCGAGTCGCGGGGGTGGCTCACCTGCGAGCTGCACATCGTCCAGCCGAAGCTGATCGTCGCGCTCGGCGAGGACGCTCGCACGTTCCTCAACGACGTCGCCTTTCCGCTCTCCCGGCCCGTCGAGGCGACGCTCGGGGAGCTCCAGCAGTTCACGCCGACCGTCCAGGCGCTCGTCGTCCCGGACATCGATGCGTCGCTCGACGAGGCGCCGGCCAAGACAGCGTTCTGGAACGCGTTCAAGGTGCTCGGCTCCTGGTGGGCAGAGCTGCCTCCGTACTAGGGGGACCGCGCGCGCTCGCGTTCGTCGCGCTGGCCGCGTCCCTGGTCGCGTACTACTACGCGGTCGAGGCGATCCCCCGGCTTCCGACCTGGTGGGACGTGGCGCTGCTCGCCCTCGGCCTGATCCCGGCCGTCTTCCTGCTCGACCTGCTGGTGCTGCCTCTGGCGAGCGCGCGCGGGCTGCTCCCGCTCGCGCTGGCGCTCGCCGTGATCGCGCTCCTGGCCGAGCTCGGCGACCTGAGGGTGCTCGGGAACTTCGCGAAGCTCGCCGCGGTGACCCTCTTCGCCTTCTGGTTCCTCGGCCTCCTCGACGAGTTGATCCTGCTCGTGGTCGTCGCGCTGGTGATCCCGTGGGTGGACGCCTACTCGGTCTTCCGTGGGCCGACGGGCGAGATCGTCGACAAGCACCCACACGTGTTCACGCACCTCTCGTTCGGATTCCCCCTCCCGGGAGGCGAGACCGCGCGGCTCGGCCTCCCCGACCAGCTCTTCTTCGCGCTCTTTCTCGCGGCCACGCGCCGCTACCGGCTGCGCCCGGGCTGGACCTGGCTGGCAATGGTCGCGCTGCTGGGGGCGACGGTCGCGCTCGCGGAGTTGACCGACGTCGACGGCCTGCCGGCGCTCCCTGCAGTCTCGCTCGGCTTTCTCGTGCCGAACGCCGATCTGATCTGGAGGAAGGTCTCGGAGCGGCGCGGGAACGGCCGGTAGAGGGCCGTCCCCGCGTCCGAGCCGCGACTGCTAACGGCAGTTTTTCGTCACCCAGGCGGTGATGTGCTGCGACGCCGCGGTCAGCTTCGTCTGGTCGATCTCGGTGCTGAGCTTCTGGAGCTTGGCCAGAGTCTGCGGATCGGGGGTCTGGCCCGTCTTCAGGTTGCCCGTGACGTCGGCGATCTTCGAGAAGTAGTCGGCGACGACCCTGAAGTCGGGTCTGATCTCCGACGGGGTCTGCTCGGCGAACTCGTGGAGGAGCGACGCCTCCTTCTTCAGGTCCTTTCCGTTCGCAGCGCCCGTGAACGCGGACGAGAACTTCCGGCCCAGGTCGGACAGCCCCTTGCACTTCCCCGCGAGGCTGCCGAGGCTCGACCCCGCCGCCGCCGTCGTCGTCTCGTGGGTCATCGCTTCCGTCGTCGTCTCGTGGGTCATCGCTTCCGTCGTCGTCTCGTGGGTCGTCGCTCCTGCGGCCGCCGTCGTCGTCGCCGCTTCGGTTGTCGCGGCCTTCGTCGTCGCCGCGGACTTGCTCCCGCCTCCGCAGCCGGCCGCGACGAGCCCGAGGGCAGCCGCGAGCGCGAGACAGAGGACGAGTGATGACTTCCGGTGCATTGCGTCTCCTTCGAGGGATTCCGGTCTGGCGTGCGCCTCGACCCTAGATCAGCCCGGAGAGCGGCGCAATCACCCGACCGCGGGAACGATCTCGTCGCCGATCAGCCGCACCATGTCCAGGTCGGCGTGGTCGAGATGCTGGAGGAAGACGCGCTCCACACCGGCCCCCGTAGGCCCGGAGCCGCGCGACCACCTCGTCCACGGTGCCGACGAGATGGTCTTCCCGGGCGAGCAGAGCGGCCGGATCGTCACTCCCGCCGGCGCGCTCGATCCGGCGGCGCGCACGGCCGAGCGTCTCGCGCGCATCCCGACCGACGCAGCACGCGATCATCAGAGAGAAGACGATCGGCTCGCGGCCCTCGACGGCGCACGCGTCGACGACCCGCGCCCGGCGTTCGCGGCAGTCGTCGACGGTGGCGAACGTCGTGTTGTACTCATCAGCCCAGCGCGCCGCGAGCCGGGCGGCGCGCGGGCCGGCGGCGCCGCCCATGATCAGTGGCGGATGCGGCTCTTGGAGCGGCTTCGGCTCCGCGCGGCAGCGCAGCAAGCGGTGGTGGGAGCCCTCGAACGAGAACTCCTCCTCCGTCCACTGGCGGTGGACGATCTCGAGCTCGGCCTCGAGGATCTCCATCCGCTCACCGAGCTCGGGGAAGGGGAAGCCGAACGCCTCGTGCTCGCCTGCGTTCCAGCCTGCGCCGAGCCCGAGCTCGACCCGGCCGCCCGAGATGTGATCGACGGTCGCGACCATCCGGGCGAGGATCGACGGTCGACGAAAGGTGGCAGGCGAGACCATCGTCCCGAGCCGGATCCGCTCGGTGGCGGCCGCGAGTCCGGCGAGCGTCGCCCAGGCGTCGAGCGAGCCACGGCCGTCGACGTCGAACACCGACCGGTAGTGGTCCGAGCGAAACAGGCCCTCGATTCCCGTTTCTTCGCAGGTGCGGGCGAGGGCCACCCACTGCTCCCAGGAGACGCCCTCCTGGCCCTCGACCATCAGGCAGAGCCTCATCGCTCGAGCAGGGCGACCGATTCGATGTGCGGCGTGTGCGGGAACATGTCGACCGGACAGACGCGCCGGAGCGTGTAGCCCCAGTCGGCAGCGAGGTCCTTGACGTTGGCGGCGAGCGTCGTCGGGTTGCACGACACGTAGACGATCCTCGGCGCCTCGAGCCGGGCCAGACCGCGCAGCGCCTTCCCCGAGAGGCCAGCACGGGGCGGGTCGACGACGACCACGTCCGGGGCGCCAGCCCGCTCGCGCAGATCCTCGAGCGAGCGCCCGACCTCTCCGGCGAAGAACGCCGCATTCGTGATCCCGTTCAGCCCGGCGTTCTCGATCGCGCAGGCAACTGACTCCTCGTTCGCCTCCACGCCCCACACCGTCAGCGCCCGCGACGCCATCGCCAGGGCGATCGTCCCGATCCCGCAGTAGAGGTCGTAGACGGTCTCGGCCCCGGTCAGCCCCGCGTACTCGATCGCAACCCCGTACAGGCGCTCGGCCATCGCCGTGTTGGTCTGGAGAAACGCGTTCGGCCGCACCCGGAAGCGGAGCCCGCAGACCTCCTCCTCGATCCCCTCTTCCCCCCAGAGCAGGTTCGTGGGCAGGTTGGTCACCTCGGCCGGCGAGTCGTTCACCGCCCAGTGGATCGAGCGCACCTCGGGAAACGCGCGCAGCGCGGCGACGAAGCGGTCGGCCCCCTGCAGGTCGCCGGGCGCGGTGACGAGCTGGACGAGCGCCTGCCCGGTGTTGCGCCCCTCGCGAACGACGAGGTGGCGGAGGTATCCCGTCTGCGTCCGCTGGTCGAACGCGGGAAGTCCCTCCTCCTGCGCCCACTCGCGGACCGTGTCGCGGATCGCGTTGCCGAGGTCGGTCGTCAGCCAGCACCGCTCGACCTCGAGCACCTCGTCCCAGCGGCCGGCCCGGTGGAAACCGAGCGCAGCGCCCCTCGACGTATCGGCGAACGAGTACTCGAGCTTGTTGCGGTAGTGGAAGACCGATTCGGCCGGCACGATCGGCTCGATTGGCGGGTCGGCAACCCGACCCAGCCTGACGAGCGCGTCTCGCACCTGGTCGTGCTTCGCGGCGATCTGCGCCTCGTAGGCGAGATCCTGGAAGCGGCAGCCGCCGCAGGCGGGGTAGTGGGTGCACGGAGCCTCGATCCGGTTGGGCCCGGGCGCGAGCACCTCGGTCGCGAGCGCCTCCGCGTAGCCGCGCTTCACCTTCGTCACCTCGGCGCGAACCGTGTCGCCGGGGAGTCCCCGCCGGACGAAGACGACGAACCCGTTCAGCCGCGCGACCCCGTTCCCGCCGTAGGCGAGCGAGTCGACCATCAGCTCGAGCTCGTCTCCCCGTGCGACCGGCGCAGCCATCTCTCCTGAGCCTACGGGCTCGCCAGACGGCACCGCTGCGACACCGATGCGACCGACAGCGTCAGGCCAGCGGGGTAACGACGACGTTCCGCTCACGCGGCCCGTCGAACTCGCAGAAGAAGATCCCCTGCCAGCGGCCGAGACCGAGCTTGCCCGCGTCGATCGGGACGAGCACCTGCGGGCCGATCAGCGAGCCGCGCACGTGGGAGGGCGCGTTCGGGCCGTCCGGATCCTCGACGTGCTGCCACGGCCAGCCGTCGTCGACGATCTTCTGCAGGGCCGCCTTGAGGTCGCGGGCGACCAGGGGGTCGGCGCCCTCGTTGATCGTCACGCCGGCGGTCGTGTGCGGCACGTAGACGAGCGCCGCCGCCGCGCCGTTCGAGCCCTCGAGCGCCGCCTCGACGCGCTCTGTGATGTCGATGAGCTGCGTCTTACGCTCCGTCCTGATCTCGATCCGGCGCACGGCGGGTATCCTAGGCGACCCCGGATGGCCGCCGTGCAGCCCACTCCCCGCGAGCTCGACGACTACCGCGAGCAGGCAGACCGGTTCATCGCCGCGATCGACGAGGAGTACTACCTCCACTACGCGGGGCACAAGGACACGCTCGACCTCGAGCCGATCTACGAGCGCCATGCCGAGCTGACCACCCTCGACCAGGCGAACCGGGTCGGCTCGGCCGTCGACGGCGACCGGCGGATCCGCGAGCTCTGGCGGTTCGCGTGCCAGGGCTACATGGGCAGCCTCACCCGCACGCACGAGGAGCGAAGCGCCGCGCTGGAGGCCGAGCTGACCGCGACCGTCGACGGCGACGAGATCCCGTTCCGGATGCTGCGCCCGGCGATCGCGAACGAGCCCGACCGCGCGAAGCGGGCGCGGCTCGAGGAGGCCAGGAACGCGCTGACCGGCGAGCACCTGCTCCCGGTGCAGCTCGAGGCGGCGCAGGTCGAACGCGAGGCGGTGGTGGCGCTCGGGGCGCCGAGCTACGCGGAGCTGCACCGCCGCTTCGGCTTCCGGCTCGAGGAGCTCGACGCGCAGTGCCGTGCGTTCCTCGCCTCGACCGAGCGGCTCTGGGAGGCCGAGGGCGACCGGCTCTTTCGCACCCGAGTCGGCGTCGGGCTCGCCGAGGCACAGCGCTACGACGTCGGTCGCCTGTTTCGTGCCCCCCAGTGGGATCCGTCCTTTCCGGCGGGCGGGATGCTCCCCGCCCTCGAGGGGACGCTGGCCGACCTCGGCGTCGACCTCCGCGCGCAGGAGAACGTCGAGCTCGACGTCGAGCAGCGCGAGAAGAAGACGCCGCGAGCGTTCTGCTCGCCGATCGAGGTGCCGCAGCGGGTCGTGCTCGTGATCCAGCCGATCGGCGGCGTCGACGACTGGCGGGCGCTCTTCCACGAAGCGGGACACACCGAGCACTTCGCCCACACGCGCGCCGACCTCTCGGTCGAGGAGCGACGGCTCGGCGACTACGCCGTCACGGAAGGCTGGGCGATGTTGATGGAGCATCTCGTCCAGGACGCGGCCTGGCTGAGCCGCCGCCTCGACGTTCCCCGCCCGGGCGAGTTCGTCGCAGAGAGCGCGATCGGCCTCCTCTACATGGTTCGCCGCTACTGCGCGAAGCTCCTCTACGAGCTCGAGCTGCACGAGGCGGACGAGCCGGCCGCATTGCAGGGCCGTTACGTGGAGATCCTCGGCGACGCGCTCGGGATCGAGCCGAGCCCGACCGACTATCTCGCCGACGTCGACTCCGGCTTCTACTGCACCGAGTACCTGCGTGCGTGGGCGTTCGAGGCACAGTTGAAGCGGTTCCTGCGCGAGAAGTTCGGCAGTGCCTGGTTCACGCGACGCGATGCCGGCTCATTGCTCCGCGAGCTGTGGTCGGAGGGACAGCGGCCGACCGCGGACGAGATCCTGAAGGAGCTGACCTCGGCCGAGATCGAGCTCGAGGCTGTCGCCGAGTACGCCCGCGAGGCGCTCGCCGCCGCGTAGTTCAGCGACGGTACCCGGGTCGGTCCTGCAGTACGACGCTCGGACCTGCCCGACGACTAGAGCGCACCGCCCGCAGCCGGCGGGGCCGACGCGTCGGTCGCGCCCTGGTCGCCGACCGCGGTGCGGGCGAGCGACTCCTCGGCGAGCAGCAGGTTCGACTCCGCAGCCCGCTGGACGAGCTTCAGCAGGTCGCTCATCGACGAGACCTCCTCGCGCTGCTCCTGGAGGAACCAGTGCAGGAACTGCTCACCGACCAGGTCGTCCTCCTCGCGGGCGAGCGCGGCGAGCGCGCTGATCTGCGACGTGACGCGCTTCTCCTGCTCGAGCGCCAGCGCGACCGGCGCGGCCGCGTCCGAGAAGCCGGTCTTCGGCGCCTCGACGCCGGGAATCCGGACGGAAACGTCCGCGTCGAGGAGGAACTGGACGAGCATCATCGCGTGGTTCCGCTCCTCGACCGCCTGCCGGTAGAAGTGGGCTGCGAGCTGCGGGAGCGTCTCGGCGTCGTAGTACACGGCGATCGCGATGTACTGCTGCGAGGCGCCGAACTCGTTGCCGACCTGCTCGTTGACGGCGTCGTGGAAGCGGCCCATTGCCGCAACTCTACCGTTGCGTCGCATACGCTCTGCGCGTGAGGAAGCGTGCGCTCCTCGCCGTTTCGCTTCCGCTCGCCGCGGCAGGCAGCCTGGCCGGTCACACGGCGGGCTACGCTCTCGCCGGCACGAGCCACACCGACGCGCGGGTGCACGGGTATCTCGGCTACGCACCCCAGTTCCTGGCCGCCTGTGCCGCGGTCGTCGGCCTTGCGCTCGTGTTGCGGGTCGCAGGCCGGCTCCGGGGTCGTCCGGCCGCCTGGCCCTTCGCCCTCCTCGCTCCGCTCGCGTTCCTCGCCCAGGAGGTGCTGGAACGGGTGCTCGCCGGGCTCCCCGCGCACGCGGCGCTCGAGCCCGCGGTCTACGCCGGGCTCGCCGCCCAGCTTCCGTTCGCGGCCGCGGCGTACGCCGCCGCGCGCGTCCTGCTGCGAAGCGCCGACGCGGTCTCGAACGCGCTCGTGATCCCCGCGCACGCCCTTCAGCCCGCCCTCGCAACGCTTGCCGCGCCTCCATCACGCCCGGCCGTGACGCCGCTCGTCTTCGACCGGCTCGGCCGGGCGCCTCCGCGCTGAGCGGCATCCCAGCCGGCTGCGGAAACCCACTCAGCAAGGGAGGAGATTCGAATGCGCTACCTGATCCTGCTCGCGCTCTCCTCGAGCGCGCTCGCCCTCGCCGGCTGCGGCGGAGGGGGAAACGACGCGGCGACCACAACCGAACCGACGACTACGACTGCCCAAGCGATGACGACGACGACGAGCACAGGATCGACGACGACCGAGGCTGCCGCCAAGACGATCACGATCGACGTCAAGGGTGGTAAGCCGGTCGGCGGAATCACCCACGCCAGCGTGGCGAAGGGGGAGACTGTCACGCTCGTCGTCCACTCGGACGTCGCCGACGAGGTGCACGTCCACGGCTACGACCTGCACAAGGACGTCGAGGCCGGCGACACCGTCCGGATCCGGTTCGTCGCCGACATCGCCGGCGTGTTCGAGGCGGAGCTGGAGAGCAGGTCGCTGCAGATCCTCGAGCTGACGGTGAAATGAGCTTGATCCTCGCCCACGGGATCGGGGGGATTCGCGACCTCCCGGTCCCGCGGTACATCTTCTTCTACGGCGCCGCCGGCGTGCTCGTCGTCTCGTTCGTGGCCCTGGCGTTCCTCTGGCGCCGGCCGGTGCTGGCGGAGCGCTCCGCGGGGCGGCCGCTGCCGGCACGACTCCAGCGAGCGCTTCTCTCCACGACGTTGAGGGCGGCGGTCGGCGCCGCCTCGTTCTTCGTCTTCGCGTTCCTGTGGCTCGGCGCGCTGATCGGCAGGAACTCGAGCGGAGTCAACCTCACCCCGACGTTCGTCTACGTCTACTTCTGGATCGCTGTTCCGCTCCTCGTCGTGCTGGTCGGCAACGTCTGGCCCGTGCTCAACCCGTGGCGGGCGGCCGCCGACGGTGTCGGCTGGGCGCTGCGGCGGCTCGGCCTCCATGAGGGCGCGCCGTTCGAGTATCCGCAACGCCTCGGCCGCTGGCCGGCGGCCGTCCTGCTCCTCTCGTTCGTGACGATGGAGCTGAGCTACGTCGACCCGTCCGACCCGCACGCGCTGGCACTCGCGATCGCGATCTACAGCGTGGCCACGTGGACGGGAGCGATCGCCTTCGGCTCCGACTACTGGTTCCGCTACGGCGACGGCTTCTCGGTCGACTTCGACCTCCTGTCGCGGATCAGCGCGTTCGGGCGCCGCGACGACGGGCAGCTCGTCGTGCGTACCCCGTTCTCGGGCCTGTCGATCAGCGACCCGACCCCGGGCACGATCGCGTTCGTCGGAGTGATGCTCGGGTCGACGTTCTTCGACGGCTTCAGCCGGACGAGCATCTGGCAGAACCCCTACTACAACGTCCAGGTCGACCTGCTCGACCGGCCGAGCCTCGCCGACCTGGTCGGTCAGCTGATGAACGTCGGGGGGCTGCTCGCCTGCGTCGCGTTCGTCGGCCTCGCGTTTCGGCTCGCGGTCCGTGGCACCGAATCGATCGCCGACCGGAAGGATCTCTCCCGGGAGTTCATCGACGGGCTGATCCCGATCGCGCTCGTCTACGTGATCGCCCACTACTTCTCGCTGCTCCTCTACCAGGGCGAGGTGGGCGTCCGGCTCCTCTCCGATCCGTGGGGGCGAGGCTGGGATCTGTTCGGGACGCACGACTTCGAGCCGAACTTCACGTTCCTGACCCCGCATACGATCTGGTACGTGCAGGTCGCCGCGCTCGTCATCGGTCACATCGCGGGGCTCGCCGTCGCGCACGACCGGGCGGTCGGCCTGTTCCGCACGCCGCGGATGGCGCTCTGGACGCAGTACCCGATGCTGGTGCTGATGGTGCTCTTCACGGTCGGAGGCCTGTGGGTGTTGAGCCAGGGATGAGCCTCGTCCTCGCACACGGCGGGATCCCGGGTCTGATTGCCGAGACGAGCCTCGTCTTCGTCGGTCTCGGCCTGTTCGGCTACTTCATCCGCCGCTCGGCGAAGAAGGAGCGCGAGCGAGAAGAAGGCCGCGACCGGCGCTAGGTTCTCCACAACCGGTGCCTGGCACCGAGTTGGAACGAAACGCGATCGTCTTCTCCACAGCGAGCGCCTGGCACCGACATGTGGCGAGAGGCGAGCAATCTGTCCACAACAACCGAACCGCTTGCGCCGCCGGCGCGAATCAGCCCCTGTACGACGGCCACGACCCAAGCCAGTCCAACCGACCGGCCGTCAGAAAGGAGCCGCACCGAATGCGCAAGAAGCACTGGGCATTCATTCTGCTGGCGGTCGCCGGAGCAGCACTTGCAGCGCTCTTCGTCGCCCGCCTCGCCCCGGGGTCGAGCACCGCGTCGAGCCACCGCGAGGCGCCGCTGATCTCGGAGGACCCGACTGCGGACAACACCGATCTCTACGCGTTCCGCAGCCCGGACAAGCCGAGCACGTTCACGATCGTCTCCAACTGGATCCCCGGTGAGGATCCCGCCGCTGGGCCGAACTACTACACGTTCTCCCAGAGCGCGAAGTACAACATCTACGTCGACCGGAACGGGGACGGACGGCCGGAGCAGACGTACAGCTTCCGGTTCAAGACCCCGACCGGCCCGTACTTCCTCGGCAACACGCAGCAGTCGTGGACCGCGACGCGCAACGGGAAATCGTTCGCGTCCGGCAAGACGCCGATCGACAACGTCGGCCCGCGCGTCAACGGGTTCGTCGGCGTCAAGGACTACGAGGCCGCGGCCGAGAAGACGATCGTCACGAAGAACGGCGTCGGCATCTTCGCCGGCCAGCGTGACGACCCGTTCTTCGCGGACGTCGGCGCGATCTTCGACCTCGTCGCGATCCGCAAGGCGGGCACGACGGGCAACATGGGCGGCGGCAAGGACTTCCTGTCCGGCTACAACGTCCACACGATCGCGCTCCAGGTCCCGATCTCGCAGGTGGACACGAAGAGCCACGTGATCGGTGTCTGGTCGTCGACGGACCGGTTGAACGTGACCGTGAACGGCAAGGTGCGCCGCGGCTGGACGCAGGTCTCCCGCCTCGGCAACCCGCTGATCAACGAGGTCGTCATCCCGACCGGGAAGAAGGACCTCTGGAACCGCACCACGCCGGCGCAGGACGCGCAGTTCAAGTCGTACTACGAGACTCCGATCCTGGCCGCCGTGCTGAACACCCTGTACAAGCTCGGCGTCCCCGAGAAGAATCGTGACGACCTGGTTGCCGTCCTCGGCACCGGCATCCCGAAGGTGACATTCACGGGCAACACGTTCGCGGACGAGCTCCGGCTCAACCTCGCGATCCCGGTCACCCCGGCCGCAAAGGCGAGCCGGATGGGCGTGCTCGGAGGCGACAACGCCGGCTTCCCCAACGGCCGCCGGCTGTCCGACGACGTCGTCGACATCGAGGAGCAGGCGGTCGCCGGCTTCCTCGAGGGCAAGAAGGTGCCCCTGGGCGACGGTGTCAACTCGAACGACCGCAATTTCATGACCCACTTCCCCTACGTCGCGACCCCGCACTCGGGCTACGAGAACGCGAAGGCGACGGGCTAGGGAGCTGACCGACGGGGCCCGCCTCCGGGCGGGCCCCACCACTCGCCGACATGCGCACCCGCATCCTCATCCTCGCCGCCGTCGTCTCGGCCGCCGCGTTCGGCGCCCTCTTCGGCGGCCTCTTCCGGAGTTCGTCCTCGGCGGCGTCGGCCGCGCTCGCGGGCGCTCAGGCGGCCGAGGACTTCAAGGCCGGGTTCTCGCTCAACGCGAGCACCGCCTCGCTCGTCGCCGAGCTCCAGTCGCGCCTCCAGGCGAACCCGAAGGACGAGCACTCCTACACGCTCCTCGGACTCGCCTACCAGCAGCGTGCGCGTGAAACCGGCGACCCGAGCTGGTACCCGAAGTCGGAGGGCGTGCTCCGTCGCGCCCTTGCACTGGATCCCGAGGACTCTCTGGCCGTGAAGGGGCTCGGCTCGCTCGCCCTCTCCCGCCATCGGTTCCGTGACGCGCTCGCGCTCGGCGAGCAGGCACAGAGGCTGAATCCGTACTCGGCCCAGCCCTGGGGTGTGATCGGCGATGCCCGGATCGAGCTCGGCCGCTATCCGGAGGCGTTCGCCGCATTCGATCGGATGAACGAGCTCCGGCCGAGCCTCGCCTCCTACGCTCGAGTCTCGTACGGGCGAGAGCTGATCGGGCACACCGACGGAGCGATCGACGCGATGAAGCTGGCGGTCGACGCCGCCACCGGCGGCGTCGAGCCGACCGCCTGGACGCACGTCCAGCTGGGCAAGCTCTACTTCAATCACGGCCGGTTCGCCCTCGCCGAGCGCGAATACCGCCTGGCGCTCCAGGCCTTCCCGCACTACGCCTACGGCCTCGACGCGCTGGCGCAGGCACTCGCCGCGAAGGGCGCGTACCGGCAGGCGATCGCCGCCGAGAAGCAGGCCGTCGAGCTGATCCCCCTGCCCCAGTACGTCGCGACGCTCGGCGACCTCTACCGCGTCACGGGACACACCGTGCGGGCCCGGCGCCAGTATGGGCTGATCGGCGCGATCGAGAAGCTCCTGAACGCGAACGGGGTCAAGACCGACCTCGAGATCGCGCTGTTCCAGGTCGACCACGGAATCGCCGTCGGGCGTGCGCTCGAGCGCGCCCGCCTCGCCCACAGCGAGCGGCCGTCGATCGACGGCGACGACGTGCTCGGCTGGGCGCTCGCCCGCAACGGCCGCTGCGCCGAGGCGCTCGGCTACTCGAAGCTGGCGCTCCGTCTCGGCACCCAGGATGCGCTGAAGTTCTTCCACCGCGGGTTGATCGAGCGCTGTCTCGGCCACACGCGACAAGGCCGCGTGTGGTTGGGAAGAGCGCTTGCGTTGAACCCCCGCTTCTCGTTGATCTGGGCTCCGGTCGCCAGGAGGCTCGCCTCGTGAAGCGCATCGCGGCCGTGATTGTTTTCCTGACCGCGCTCGTGCTCTGCGCGAGCGCGGCCGCGCACCCGCTCGGCAACTTCACGATCAATCGGTACAGCCGGATCGAGCCGTCGGGCGACCGCCTGTACGTGCTCTACGTGCTCGACCTGGCCGAGATCCCGACCTTCCAGGCGAAGCCGCAGGTGCGTGCCGAGGGAGAGGCAGCCTACGCCGCCCGGCTGTCCCGGACGATCGGCCTTCACCTCTCGCTGACCGTCGGCGGCCGCCGCGCGGCGTTGACCCCGATCCGGCACGTCCTCGCCTTCCCACCGGGGCAGGCAGGCCTCGAGACGACCCGGCTCGAGGTCGTCTTCGCCGGGCCGAAGCTGACGGCGCGAAGCTCCGTGCTCTACCGGGACCACAACTTCGCCGGACGGATCGGCTGGAAGGAGATCGTCGTCAGGCCGGCGGGCGGCGCCGACGTCGTCTCGTCGACGGCCCCGGGGACATCGGTCAGCGGCGAGCTCCTCGCGTATCCGAAGGACCTGCTCCGGAGCCCGCTCGACCTGGCGTCCGCACTGGCCGAGATCGAGGCGGGCTCCGGGCCGGGCGTCGCGCCCTCCCTCCGATCCCGGGCCGTTCTCGAGCAGCGAGTCGCGGTGCGTGCGGTCGCCGACGGGGGCTTCGCCGGCCTGATCGCACGCGACCGGCTCAGTGTCGGCTTCGTGCTCGTCTCGCTCCTCGTCGCGATGTTCTGGGGCGCCGCGCATGCCCTCTCCCCCGGGCACGGCAAGTCGATCGTCGCCGCCTACCTCGTCGGTTCACGCGGAACACCCCGTCACGCGCTCTTCCTCGGGCTGACGGTCACGATCACCCACACGATCGGGGTCTTCGCCCTCGGCCTGATCACGCTCAGTCTCTCCGAGCTCATCGTCCCAGACCAGCTCTACCCCTGGCTCAACCTCGTCTCCGCGCTCATGATCGTCGCCGTCGGGCTGAGCGTACTCCGCTGGCGGATTCGAGAGTGGCGGAAGCACGACGGTGGCCAGGCTCACGGCCACGACCACCACCACGGGCATGGCCACCAGCACCACGAGCTCGACCAGGCGTTGACCGCCCGCCGGCTCCTCGGGATCGGGATCTCCGGCGGGATCATCCCGTGTCCGACGGCGCTCGTCGTCCTGCTCGCCGCGATCTCGCTGCACCGCGTCGGGTTCGGGCTCGTCCTGATCCTCGCGTTCAGCGTCGGGCTGGCCGCGGCGATGACGGCGATCGGGATCCTCGCCGTCTCCGCGAAGCGCGTGTTCGGGCGCGTCGACTTCGACGGCGGCCTGATCAGGCTCCTTCCTGCCATCAGCGCGATCGTCGTGCTCGGCCTCGGCCTGGCGATGACCGTCCGCGCGCTCCCCCACGTCACCTAGGAGGAAACGAGACGATGTTCGGACTCGACGACTGGATTGCACAGTTCTCGGACGGGGCGACGCTGGCGATCGTCGTCGGCGTCGCGATCATGCTCGGGCTGCGGCACGCGACGGACCCCGACCACCTCGCGGCCGTCACGACCCTGGTCGCCTCCGGCAAGGAGCGGACGAAGCGGGCCGCCGCCCGGCTCGGGCTCGCGTGGGGCCTCGGCCACGCGACGACGCTGTTCGCCTTCGGCCTTCCGATCGTGCTCTTCAAAGCGTACCTGCCGGAGCGAGTGCAGCAGGCGGCGGAGACGACGATCGGCTTCGTGATCATCGGGCTCGCGGTCTGGCTGCTCGTGCGCTGGCGACGCGGGATCTTCCACGTGCACCTGCACGACCACGGAACCGGGTCGCACCTCCACGGCCACACCCACGGGGCGCCCGACGCGCACGCGCACCAGAACCTCGCGCGGGCCCGCTCGCCCTTGCAGGCGTACGGGATCGGGCTCGTCCACGGCATGGGCGGCAGCGCGGGAGTCGGCGTTCTGCTCCTGGCCGCGATCCACAACCATGCCGTCGCCGTGGTCGCCCTCGCGCTCTTTGCGTTCTTCACCGCGGTCTCGATGGCGCTCCTCTCTACCGGGTTCGGGCTGACGCTCTCCAGCCCCAGGGCCCGGCGTTCCTTCAACCGGATCGCGCCGGCCCTCGGCGTCGCCAGTCTGATGTTCGGCGTCTGGTACGCACTCGGCGCGATGGCGATCACGCCGTACTACTTCTAGGCCCAGCGGTACCGGCGGTGCGGACGCTGCCCTCCGCGCCGACCGGAAGGGCATATGAGATCTGGATCGTCCGGGCGGCCCGCACCACCCGGGGCCGGGTTTCTCCGGGGCTCGCTGACCGAGCTGACGCGAGCGGACCCGCCTGGAAGCCAGGTGACCGTCACGCTCGAGCCGGCCGCAGGCTCCGGCACGCCGACCGGACCAGTCGTCCCGCAGGCGACGAGGACGTAGGCTCTTGCCTGCCGTGAGCGACTTCCGCGAGGCGACCGAGGCGCGGGCGAGGACGAAGCTTGCGCATCTTTCGGATGAGGCTCTCCTCGCGCTTGCCTCGCGCGGCGACGAGCAGTCGCTCGGTGAGCTGTACGACCGCTACGGGCGCGTCGCCTACGGGCTCGCCCTGCGGATCCTGCGCGATCGGGGGCTGGCCGAGGACGCAGTGCAGGAGGCGTTCCTCGCCGTGTGGCGCTCGGCGGGCGGTTTCCTGGCCGAGCAGGGCAAGGCGAGCACGTGGATCCTGACGCTCGTCCACCGCCGCGCCGTCGACCTCGTTCGCCGCGAGGAGCGACGACGCGCCGAGCCGCTCGACGAGCTCGCGCCGCCGAACCTCGCAGGGAGCGAGGCGACCGATGAGGAGGCGTGGCTTCGCGCCCAGCGCCGGGTCGTTCAGGAGGCCCTCCGCAAGCTGCCGCCCGACCAACGCGAGGCGATCGAGCTCGCCTACTACGGCGGCTTCACGCAGTCCGAGCTCGCGAAACGGCTGGGTCAGCCGCTCGGGACGATCAAGAGCCGGATGTTCGTCGGCCTGAAACGGCTCCGCGAGCTGCTCGCCGAGGCCGGCCTCGACCTGGACGCGCCGTAGAAGAGCGAGGGGCAGGCACCGTTCGGTGCCTGCCCCTGGGTACGCCCGAAGCTAGGCCTGCGAGGCCTTGCCCTCGATCGTGCTCTTCGAGCCCTTCCCGATCTGGATCTTGCGCGGCTCGGGAGCCTTCGGCTTCTGCACGTGAAGCTCGAGCACGCCGTCCTTGTAGTCGGCGCGGATGTCGCCTTCGCTCACGCCCGGAGGCAGCCCGATCGAGCGTGCGAAGTTGCCGTAGCGGCGCTCGAACCGGTAGAACCGATCCTGCGAGATCTCGGCCTTGCGCTCGCGCTCGGCGGAGACGGTCAGCGTGCCGTCCTCGAACTCGATCGAGATCTTGTCCTCGGCGATGCCGGGGAGGTCGAAGGCGTAGACGATCTCCTCCTCCGTCTCCCAGACATCGAGCGGGGGCGCCCAGCGATCGGAGCCGCCGTTCCCGCCGGCGCCGCGCAGGAAGGTGCCCATCAGCCGCTCGACGTCGTTCTGCCACTGTGCGAGCTCCCGGACCGGATCCCAGCGAACCAGTGTTGCCATCATGACCTCCTCGTTGCATTGACTCCAGGAGAATAATAAAACCTTAGTCGCGTACTGTCAAGTCGCCACTGCACTAGCATCCATGCAGGATGGAAGGCCTGAAGGGACGCGATTTCCTCCGCGTCGCGGACTGGAGCCGCGACGAGCTGCTCGCCGTCCTCGACCTCGCCGACCGGCTGAAAGACGAGCGGAAACGGTACGTGGACGAGCCTCTCCTCCCCGGGCGGAGCGTCGGCCTCATCCTCGAGAAGCCGTCGCTGCGTACGCGGGTGTCGTTCGAGCTCGCGGTCGAGCAGCTCGGCGGCCACGCGGTGCACCTGACCGGACCGGAGATCGGGCTCGGGGGACGCGAGTCGCACCGCGACATCGCCTACGTCCTCTCCCGGTACCTCGACGCGATCATGATCCGCACGTTCGCGCAGGCGGTCGTCGACGAGATCGCCGAGCACGCGTACGTCCCGGTCGTCAACGGGCTGACCGACGACACGCACCCGTGCCAGGTGCTCGCCGACGCGATGACGGTTCGAGAGCGGCTCGGAGCGTTCGACGGGGTGCGCGTCGCCTGGCTCGGGGACGGAAACAACGTCTGCGCCTCCCT
Organism: Gaiellales bacterium; assembly: GCA_038248655.1. Lineage (GTDB taxonomy): Bacteria > Actinomycetota > Thermoleophilia > Gaiellales > Gaiellaceae > DATBLE01. The sequence continues at coordinate 2,515 of JBBRXG010000037.1, read as the reverse complement.
GATGGTGATGTGCGCGAAGCTCGGAATGGACTTCGTCGCCGCGACCCCGCCCGGCTACGAGCCGTCGACCGCCGCGACCGACGCGGCACGCGCGGCCGGCGGGGAGCCGCTCCTGCTCGAAGACCAGCGCGAGGCCGCCGCAGGCGCCAATGTCCTGTACACCGATGCGTGGACGAGCATGGGCCAGGAACACGAATCGGAGCAGCGCAGGCGCGATCTCGCCGGCCATCGTATCGACACGACCATGCTGGGCTTCGCGGCCGCCGACGCGATCGTCCTGCACTGCCTCCCGGCGCACGTCGGCGACGAGATCACCGCCGAGGTCCTGTACGGACCGCAGTGCGCCGCCTGGGACGAGGCCGAGAACCGCCTCCACACCGAGAAGGCGCTCCTCGCGCTCGTGGTCCCGTAGTGCTGCCGCTCCGCGACAACGTCCCGACGCGCACCTTCCCCGTGGTGACGGTGACGCTGATCGCGATCAACGTCGCGGTCTGGCTCTTCTACCAGCTGCCGAACCTCGACCGCTCGGTGCGCGACCTCGCCTTTCACCCCTGCGAGGTGAACGGAAGCTGCGCGCAGATCGACAAGGGCTGGGCGCTGACGGCCGTCACCTCGATGTTCATGCACGGAAGCTGGCTGCACATCGGCGGCAACATGCTCTTCCTGTGGATCTTCGGCAACAACGTCGAGGATGCGATGGGCCGCGTGCGCTTCACGATCTTCTATCTGCTCGGCGGATTCGCCGCGACGGCACTCCAGACCTCGGTGACGTTCCACTGGGGCCAGCCCGGCGACACGATGATCCCGAACCTGGGCGCGAGCGGGGCGATCTCCGCCGTCCTCGGCGCGTACCTGATCCTGCTGCCGGACGCGAGCGTGCTGACGATCGTCTTCTACTTCTTCGTGCAGGTGCCGGCGATGCTGTTCCTCGGCTTCTGGATCTTCTTCCAGCTCTGGCAGGGCGGGTACTCGGTGGTGCATCCGGAGGCCGGCGGCGGGGTCGCCTTCTTCGCCCACGCCGGCGGCTTCGCCTTCGGAGCGCTGACGGTGCACCTGTTCAAGGTGCGGGCGCCCTTACGACCGACCTTCTGATGGGGCGCTTCGAGGAGCACGTCCGGGCAGCGCTCGACTCGCTCCCACCCGACCTGGCGAAGGGGCTCGAGAACGTCGCGGTCGTCGTCGAGGAGCAGAATTCCGAGGAGCCGGACCTGTACGGGCTCTTCGACGAGCCGCCGTATCTGCCGGCGCGAATCGCGATCTACCGGCGACCGCTGACCGAGGACTTCGGCGACGACCCGGCGGCGCTCGAGCGGGAGATCCGCGTCACCGTCCTGCACGAGCTCGCTCACTACTTCGGGATCGACGAGGATCGCCTGGACGAGCTGGGGTACGCGTGACGACTGCGCTGGAGGTGCTCGCAATCGTGTCCCTCGTCGTCGGCGCCGCGGTGATCGCAGTGTTCTTCTTCGGGTCGGGACGTTGAGGAATACGAGATACGGGTAGGGCGTTTTCAGACGGTGAGATGAGAACTCCTGACGACATCAGGATCGAGATCGAGGAGCTGACCGCGAAGCGGGCCGAGCTCTTCCATCAGCTGGCCGGAGCCCACGACGCGGTCCTCGCGGCCGAGCACAAGGAGCTCGAGGAGCGGATCGCGGAGCTCTGGGACGAGCATCGCGCCGCCCGCGCGACCCTCCGCTGGGGCGACCGCGAGCTGATCATCAAGCGCGCCCGAGCCGAAGAGCGGCTCGAGCGGGCAGCCTGACAGCACGCCGACTCAGCGCGCGACCGTGCGGTGGATCTCCTCCGTCAGCGTGTTCACCTGCTTCGTCAGCGCCGTGTTCTCTTCGATCAGGCGTTTGAGCAGGTCGATCCCCTGCTGGGCGATCTCCTGGTGCTCCAGGCCGCTCGCGGCCAGATCTTCCCGGTGCTTGGCGTCCGCGGCGGCGTGAGCCTTGTCGCGGTCGGCCTGCCTCGTCTGCGCGAGCAGGATCAGCGGCGCCGCGTAGGCGGCCTGGGTCGAGAAGGCGAGGTTGAGCAGGATGAACGGGTACTTGTCGAAGTGGACGAAGATCTCGAACCCGTTGAAGACGATCCAGGCGACCACGAGCACGGTCTGCGTGACGATGTACCTCGGGGTGCCGAAGAAACCGGGCGACGTGCTCGGCGCGACGCCCGAACGCGTCGGAGCCGAACGCCGTCTCCAGGTGCTCGTGCTCGGCGTGAAAGCGAAGGTGATGCTCGCCCATCGGCACGGAATTCGCCGCGGACGACGGGTTCCTTCCCTACACTGAGCCCCGACCAGGGGCGTTAGCTCAGCTGGGAGAGCGCCGGCTTTGCAAGCCGGAGGTCGCCGGTTCGATCCCGGCACGCTCCACTCCGACGCGAAGTCCGGCTCGGCTTGCGCCGAGCCATGACGACTTCCCGTCGCTCGTCTTTCGTCCCCGGCCGTTGTGGCCGACGCCGGCAAAGCCGGCATCGGCGTCGGATGTCTCGCGAAGCTTGGCCTCAAGCT
>JBBRXG010000036.1:0-24346 GCA_038248655.1 Gaiellales bacterium | reverse complement strand
TGCCGCCGTGCAGCGCGCCGAAGTCGAACGCGTGCAACGGGTTGCCGAGCCCGAGCATGACGTAGTTCGTCACGTCGACCACGTTCGAGATCGGTCGCATTCCTGCGGCGAGAAGCCGTGCCTTGAGCCAGACCGGGGAGGGCCCGACGGATACGTCCCGGAAGAGACGGCCGACGTAGCGAGGGCTCCCTTCGGGATCCTCGACCTCGATCTCGACCGGCTCGCCTCCGTCGAACGGCGGGTCGACGCCGGGGGGTGGTGCGAGCTCGAGGTCGTAGAGCGCCGCCACCTCGCGCGCGATCCCGTACACGGCGAGCAGGTCGGGCCGGTTCCCGGTCGGCTCGACGAGGAGCACGGCGTCGACCAGGGGAACCACGTCGGCGAGGGGCGTACCGGGCTCCGTGTCCGGAAGGACCATGATCCCCGAGTGGTCCGGGCCCAGCTCGACCTCGTCCTCGGCCAGGATCATGCCGTCGGAGAGCTCGCCGCGGACCTCCCGCCGCTCGAGCTCGAGCCCGTTCGGGAGCATCGCCCCCGGAAGCGCTACCGCCACCGTCGCGCCGGCGCCGAAGTTCCAGGCGCCGCACACGATCTGGCGCGGCTCGGCGTCGCCGACGTCGACGCGGCAGAGCTGGAGCCGGTCGGCATTCGGATGCTTGCCGGCCTCCAGCACCTTCCCGACCCGGAAGAGCGCAAGGTTGCCTCCCTGGTCGGGAACGCCGCGACGTTCGATCCCCTCGACCTCGGCGGCCGAGATCGAAAGCCGTGTCACGAGGTCCTCGAGCGGCATGTCGATCGCGACGAAATCGCTCAGCCATGACACCGGGACGCGCATCAGAACTGCGTCAGGACGCGCAGGTCGCCGTCCCACAGCGGCCGGATGTCGGGGAAGTCGTACCTCAGCTGCGCGACGCGCTCGACGCCGCAGCCGAAGGCGAACCCCGACCACCGGTCGCAATCGACCCCGACGTTCTCGAAGACACGCGGGTCGACCATGCCGGAGCCGCCCATCTCGATCCACCCGGAGTAGCGGCAGGTGCGGCAACCGGCCCCGCCGCAGATCCCGCAGGAGACGTCGGGCTCCATAGACGGCTCGGTGAAGGGGAAGTAATGGGTCCGGAAGCGGACCCGCCGCTCCGGGCCGAACAGCGCCTGCATCACGTGCAGGAGCGTGCCCTTCAGATCGGCAAGGGTCAGCCCACGGTCGACGGCGAGCCCTTCGAACTGGTGGAAGATCGGGTAGTGCGTGGCGTCGATCGCGTCGCGCCGGTAGCAGCGGCCGATCGAGACCATGTAGATCGGCGGCCCGCGCTCCTCGAGCGCGTGGATCTGCGACGGAGACGTCTCCGTGCGCAGGAGTCGGTGGTCGTCGAGGAAGAAGGTCGCCCGGGGCGAGCGGGCCGGGTGCCACGGGTCGAAGGCGAGCTTGTCGAAGTTGTACTCGCCGGTCTCGACCTCCCGGTCGTGGCGGACCTCGTAGCCGAGGCCGATGAAGGCGTCCTCGATCCGGCGCCGGGTCTGGGTGATCGGGTGCAGATGGCCGAGTGGAAGCTCGTCGCCGGGGAGGGTGACGTCGACGACGTCCTCGGTCAGCGTGCGCTCACGCTCGGCGTGCTCGATCGTCGACCGCCGCTCCTCCACCGCCGCCTCGAGCGCGGAGCGGACGCCGTTGAGCAGCGTGCCCGTCTCGCGGTCGCGCACCCCTCGCAGCGCCTGTGCGAGGTCGCTCTTCCGGCCGACGTAACGGACCCGCACCTCGTCGAGCTCGCCGAGGGTCGCCGCGCTCGAAATCGCGCTCAGGGCCTCGTTTTCGAGCGTCTTCGCGTCCACCGTCCGACTGTATCACCGGCCCTCGCGAGGCTTTCGCGGCGCCCCGCGAGCGAGCCTTGCGCCGAAGGCGTGCCCGGCCTCCTCCCCGCTGCGAGCATAGTGCGGGTCCCCGTACGCGGGTGCGTCGGGAGCGTGACCGATGCGAGACGATCAATCCACCACCGAGAGCGTGGGCGAGTCGGACGCCGGTGAGCCGGCCGCCGGGGGCGCGCCGGCGAGCCCGTACGATCGGATCGCCTCGATCTACGACCCGTGGAGCCGGAGCGTCACCGAGGACGTCGACTTCTACGTCGCGGAGGCACGAAAGGCGGCGGGAGCGGCGGGCAGCCCCGCGGGAACGCCGATCGTCGAGCTCGGTGTCGGCACGGGCCGGATCGCAGTGCCGACGGCGGCGGCGGGAGTGCCGGTGATCGGGGTCGACTCGTCGGCGGGGATGCTGGCGGTCTGCCGTGCGCGCGCCGAGGCGGCGGGGGTCGAGCGGCTGCTCGACCTTCGGCTCGGCGACCTGCGCGAGCCGCCGGTCGGCGAGCGCGTCCCGCTCGTTACCTGCCCTTTCCGGGCGTACCTCCACCTCGGCGACGACGCCGACCGGCTCACCGCCCTCTCCGCTGCGCGCGACGTGCTCCTGCCCGGCGGACGGCTCGTCTTCGACGTGTTCGCTCCCTCGCCGGACGACATCGCCGGCACGCACGCGCGCTGGCTCGAGCGCGAGCGCGGGATCTGGGAGCGCGCCGACTGGGACGAGGATGCGCGCACGCTCACGCTGACCGTCTGCGGCGACGGGGCCGGTGCGTCGATGACGCTCGCCTGGCTGTCTGCGGGCGAGTGGCGCTCGCTGATCGAGCGCGCCGGGCTCGAGGTCGAGGCCTGTTTCGGCTGGTTCGACCGCCGCCCCCATCAGGGCGGCGAGGACTCGATTTGGATCGCGCGCCGCCCCTGACGTAGTGTTCCGACCGTGATCTGGGTCGTCATCGTCATCGTCGCCGTCGCGGTGCTGCTCGTCCTGATCGTCGTCGGGATGTTCAACAAGCTGGTCCGGCTGCGAAACCGGGCCGAGAACGCATGGGCGCAGGTCGACGTGCAGCTCCGCAAGCGGTACGACCTGATCCCGAACCTGGTCGAGACGGTCAAGGGGTACGCCGCCCACGAGCGCGAGACGTTCGAGGCGGTCACGCAGGCGAGGACCGCGGCGCAGCAGGCGCAGGGCGTCGCCCAGCAGGCGCAGGCGGAGAACGCCCTGACCGCCGCGATCGGACGACTGTTCGCAGTTGCAGAGGCGTACCCGCAGCTGCGGGCGACCGAGAACTTCCAGCAGCTCCAGGCACAGCTCTCCGACGTCGAGCAGTCGATCGCGATCGCGCGCCAGGTCTACAACGACACCGTGCTGAGCTACGACAACGCGCTCGAGACGGTTCCGACGAACGTCATCGCCGGGATCTTCCACTTCAACCCGCGCGAGTACTTCCAGACCGAGGACGCGACCCGCGAGGCTCCGCAGGTCCGGTTCGATCAGCCGACCGCGGCCCCGGTTGCGCCCGCCCAGCCGGCCGAGCCGGAGCCGACCCCGCCGGCCACGCCGCCGGCAACCTGAGCGGACGCCTGCGAGCCCTTCTCCTGGCGGCGGTGCTCGCCGCGCTCGCGCTGCCCGGTGCGGCCGGCGCGTACACGCTGCCGGGCGCCGATATCGCAGTCCGGGTCGCGCCCGACGGCTCGCTGCTCGTCGCCGAGCACATCACGATCGCCGGCGCCTACCACGGGGCCTACCGGGACATTCCGCTCCGCAAGGGCGAGACGATCGACCGCATCGCGGTCGGCGAGGGCGATACCCGGTACGCGCGCGGCGGAAGCACGAAGCTCGGCTCGATCGACACGCCCGGAACGTTCAACTACGAGACGAGCCGAAAGCGGGTGCGGGTCGTCTGGCACTTCCAGGCGGCCGGTGAGCCGCGGACGTTCACGGTCTCGTACCGGTTCCGCGGCCTGACCGTCGCCCACGACGACGTCGCAGACGTGAACCTGAAGGTGTGGGGCCAGAACTGGTCCGCCCCGCTCTCGGACCTGACCGCCTCGCTGAGGCTGCCACGTGCGACCGCCCTCGCCGGGAGCTATCGCGTCTACGGCCACCCCGCGTGGGTCAAGGGCGTGGTCGAGCGCATGCCGGGCAAGGCGGTGCTGCACGCCGTCAACGTGCCCGCCCACCAGTTCGTCGAGCTGAGGGTCGTCTTTCCGCGCTCGCTTCTCGCATCCACGGGTGGGGCGAAGACGGTTGCCGGCGCCGGCCTCGAGAGGGTGATCGCGGAGGAGCGTGACGACCAGGCCGGGTACATCGAGAACCAGCGCAAGATCGACGACGCCAAGAATCACATCGGCCGGACGCTCCTCTACCTCCTGGGTCTCGGTCTCGGGCCGGCGCTCGCCCTGATCCTCCTCGTCTGGCTCGTCTGGGGGCGGGAGCGCCGCACCGGCTACGACCGCGAGTACGAGCAGGCGCCGCCGACCGACACCGAGCCCGCCCTCGTGCCGCCGCTCCTGCGCCAGGACAAGACCGCGGGGTCGCAGGAGTTCACGGCGACGCTCTTCGACCTGATCCGGCGCGGACGCTACGCGTCCTCCCCGGTGACGACCGAGAAGAAGGTCTGGGGCGGACTGCGTCGCGAACACGTCGCCGACCTGCTGCTCACGGAGGGCGATCAGTCCGTCGCGCTCCAGAGCTTCGAGGCTCCCGTCGCCGCCGTGCTGGACTCCGTGCTCGACGCGGACGGCGAGCGGCTGAGCGAGCTCAGGTCGAAGATCACCGAGCACCGCACCGAGAACGCCGCCCGCTTCACCTCGTTCAAGGCGAACGTCTCCAGCGCGATCGGCGGCAAGCGCTGGTACGTCGACGCCGGGGCGAAGCTCCTCGCCGCCGCGCTGGCAGGGTTCGTCCTCGCAGCGGTGATCCTGCTCTGGGTCGGGATCGACGGCTGGCGCTCGGCCGCGCCGCGCTGGCAGGACATCGTCGTCGTCGCGCTCGGCGGCTGCGCGATCGTCAACGCGGCCGTGCTGGTCCTCGCCGTCTCCCGCGTGCGGCTCTGGCGGCATCGGAGCAGGGCGGGGCAGGAGGAGGCCCAGCGCTGGGACGCGTTTCGCCGCTACCTCACCGACTTCCCCCGGCTGCAGGACGCCCCGCCGGCGACGCTCGAGCTGTGGGAGCGCTTCCTCGTCTACGGCATCGCCTTCGGCATCGCCGAGCGGGTGCTCCAGGGTGCGCAGCTGCACATGCCGCAGGAGCTGCACGACCAGAGCGCGATCTACTGGATCAGCCCGGGCGGCGACCTCGGCTCCGGCGCGAGCGCGCTCGGGATCGGCGACCTGAGCTCCGGGTTCGGCTCAGCACTCACACCGCCGAGCTCGGGTGGCGGAGGTGGGTTCTCCGGAGGCGGAGGCGGCGGTGGAGGCGGAGGTGGCGGCGGTGCCTGGTAGTCCCGTCCGGCGGCTCCACTCGTAGAGCGCGATCGCGCCCGCGGCCGCGACGTTGAGGGACTCCGCGCCCCGTGCGAGCGAGATCGAGGCGACCGCGTCGCACCGTGCGGTCACCTCGGGCGGCAGGCCGCCGCGCTCTGCGCCGAGCACGAAGACTGTCGCGCCGCGCAGCTCGATCTCGGCGAGCGGCTCGCCGCCGTGTGCGACGAGGGCGACACGCCGTCCCGTCGCCTCCTCGAAGCGGCCGAGCGGGACACGGAAGACCGCCCCCGCCGAGCCGCGCAACGCCTTCGACCCGGTCGGGTCGGCGCAGCCGGCGGAGAGCGCGACCGACGCGCCGAACGCATCTGCGCTGCGATCAGCGTGCCGAGGTTGCCCGGGTCGGAGACCTGCCAGAGTGCAAGCCCGACCGGGCGCGGTCCGTAGGCGGGGAGGTCGGCGCGCCGGAAGACCCCGACCACCCGCGCGGGGTGGGCAAGGCCCGACACGGCCGCGAGGAGCGCCGGCTCGACCGACTCGCCCGCGACGAGCAGGTCGACCGGCTCGACCCCGGCTGCACGAGCCGCATCGACGAGGTCCTCCCCCTCGGCGACGAAGAGACCGAGCTTCTCGCGCTGGCGGCGGCTTTCGAGCCGCCGGACGAGCTTCAGGCGCGGGTTCGCCGCCGAGGTGATCACCGAGCGGACTCTAGGGCCGAACGGCAGGGACAGACCCCCGGGGTCTGTCCCTGCTCTACGCCTTAAGGGCCGCCTTCGCCCGGTCAGCGATCGCGCCGAAGGCGGCCGGGTCGCTGACGGCGAGGTCGGCGAGCACCTTGCGGTCGAGCTCGATCTCCGCCTTCCGGCAGCCGGCGACGAACTGGTTGTACGAGAGCCCGTGGACGCGCGCGGCGGCATTGATCCGGATGATCCAGAGGCTGCGCATCGTCCGCTTCCGCGCCTTGCGGTCGCGGTAGGCGTAGACGAGCGAGTGCTCGACCTGCTCCTTGGCGTGCGTGTAGGTCTTGGACTTGAGGCCCCAGTAGCCCTTGGCCTCCTGGAGGACCTTGCGCCGCTTCTTGCGCGCGTGGACGGAACGCTTGACCCTGGGCATCTCTACAACCCCAGCAGCCGCTTGACGTCTTTGCGATCGCTAGCCGCGAGCGGAGCGTCGCGCCGGAAGCTCCGCTTCCGCTTCGACGACTTCTTCTCGAGCAGGTGGCTCTTCATCGCGCGGCGGCGCAGGATCTTTCCGCCCGCCGTCACCTTGAACCGCTTCTTCGCTCCGCTGTGTGTCTTCTGCTTCGGCATCTTTCTTCACCCCGGCGTTCTTGGTCGGGCCCAGGACCATCACCATGTTGCGTCCGTCGAGGAGCGGAGGCTGTTCGATCAACCCGAGCTCCTTCACGTCCTCGGCGAGCCGCATCAGAAGGTCACGGCCGCGTTCCGGATGGGACGTCTCGCGCCCGCGGAACATGATCGTCACCTTGACCTTCGCGCGCTGGTTGAGGAAGCGCACGACGTGGCCCTTCTTGGTGTTGTAGTCGTGGGGCTGGATCTTCGGTCTGAGCTTGATCTCCTTGACGTGGATCTGGGACTGGTGCTTCCGCGCCTGCTTCGCCTTCTGCTCCTGCTCGTAGCGGTACTTGCCGTAGTCCATCACCTTCGCCACGGGCGGGTCGGCCTGGGGCGCGATCTCGACGAGGTCGAGACCCTTCGAGTACGCGTACTCGAGCGCCTCGGGCGACGGCGTGATCCCGACCTGCCCGCCGTTCTCGTCCACCAGCCTGACCCGGGGTGCGCGAATCGCGTCGTTGATCCGGGTCTGCGGAACGGGGCGAACCGGAGGTTCCATCGTCCGCCGTGGTCTCAAAGGCTATTCACCAAGCTCGCTCGTGCCCCTTTCTCGAAACGACAAAGACCGCTGCAGAGAGCGGCCCGAAATCCCCGTCGTGCGACTAGGTTGAACCTCACGCGGCGCGGCGCGGCCGGCGAGGTGAGGAACGGGTCGTCCCTGCTTGAGCAGGATCACAGCCTACCAAGTTCCGCGATCAGGTCGTCGAGCGACTTCGTGGATTGCTCTCCACCACGCTCGCGGACGGCGAGCGCGTCTGCCGACTCACGGTCGCCGTAGACGATGACGCGGGGGATCTTGTCGAGCTCGGCGTCGCGGATCCGCTTGCCGATCGTGTCGTCACGCTCGTCGACCTCGACGCGGAGCCCCGCCGCCTCGAGCCGCCGGCGAGTGCCGGCAGCGGCCTCGCGGTGGCCCTCCCCGACCGGCAGGATCCGCACCTGCACCGGCGCCAGCCAGACCGGGAAGTCCCCGGCGTAGTGCTCGATCAGGATGCCGATGAACCGCTCGAGCGACCCCATCAGCGTCCGGTGAACGACGATCGGCGTGTGCTCGGCGTTGTCGGCGCCGACGTACGTCAGCCCGAACCGGGCCGGCATCTGAAAGTCGAGCTGGACAGTGCCGCACTGCCAGCTACGACCGAGGGAATCCTCCAGGTGCAGGTCGATCTTCGGCCCGTAGAACGCTCCGTCGCCGGCGTTGATCGTGTGCTCGATCTCGCGCCGGGCGAGGGCACGCGAAAGCGCAGCCTCGGCCTCGTCCCACTGCTCGTCGGTGCCGAGCCGGTTCTCGGGGCGCGTCGACAGCTCTGCCCTGACGTCGAGGCCGAAGAGGTCATAGACGAAGAACCCGAAGTCGAGGCAGCCGAAGATCTCGTCCTCGACCTGCTCCGCCGTGCAGAAGATGTGAGCGTCGTCCTGAGTCACGTGGCGGACACGGAGGAGACCGTGCAGCGTGCCGGCGAGCTCGTTGCGGTGGAGCGCGGCTGCCTCGGCGAACCGGAGCGGGAGCTCGCGATAGGAGCGGAGGCGGCTGCCGAAGAGCAGCATGTGCCCAGGGCAGTTCATCGGCTTCATCCCGAACGTCTGTCCATCCTTGCCGGGGATCAGGAACATGTGATCGCGGAACTTCTCCCAGTGTCCGGAGATCTCCCAGAGCCGCTGGTCGTAGATCAGCGGCGTCTTGACCTCGAGATAGCCACGTCGCTCGTCCTCACGCCGCCGGAGAGCCTCGAGCTCGTTGAAGATCACCATCCCCTTCGGATGCCAGATCGGCGAGCCCGGCGAGTGCTCGTCGAAGTGGAAGAGGTCGAGCTGCGCTCCGAGCCTGCGGTGGTTGCGCTTCCTCGCCTCCTCCAGCGCAGCGAGGTGCGCGTCCAGATCAGCCTGCGAGTAGAACGCGGTGCCGTAGATCCGCGTCAGCTGGGTGTTCTTCTCGTCACCGCGCCAGTAGGCGCCGGCGAGGCCGGTCAGCTTTGCGGCCTTGATCGGCGAGGAGTCGAGCAGGTGCGGGCCCCGGCAGAGGTCGGTGAAATCGCCCTGCGTGTAGAGCGAGATGTCGCCGTCGGCGGTGTCGACCAGCTCGACCTTGTACGGCTCGCGAGCCGCGACGAAGCGCTCACGCGCTTCGTCGCGAGAGATCTCCTCCCGAGACCACTCGCGCCCCTCCGCGATCTCTCGGCGAACCTCGGCCTCGATCCGCTCGAGAGCGTCCTCGCCGACCGGCTCGGGGAACTCGAAGTCGTAGTAGAACCCGTTCTCGATCGGCGGGCCGATCGCGACCTTGACACCCGGGTACAGCCGGCGCACCGCCTCGGCGAGCAGGTGGGCGGTCGAGTGGCGAAGAACGTAGAGGGCGTCGGGATCGTCCCGGTCGCGGGTGGTCAGGATCTCGATCCGCTGCCCGTCGTCCAGGGGGAGGCGGAGATCGCGGAGGTCGCCGTCCGAGCGCACGAGCACCGCCTCCGTCGCCAGCTTCGGCCCGATCGCGCGGGCGGCGTCGAGGCCGGTCGCGCCGTCCGGAAGTTCCAGCTCGGAGTTGTCGGGTAGGACGACCTTCATGGACGATCAGGATACTTCCCACCCCCGCGAGGACGACCGCAACGTCCCGCTCGACGAGCCGGCCGCGCCCGACCCGGAGGAGGACACCGACGAGGAGGTGCCGGAGGCGGACTGAGCTCAGCCCGGCCGGCGCAGCGTGTCGAGGGCCGCCCGCACCTCAGGGCGGCCCAGCACCTCGACGAACACGATCTCGCCGTCGATCGTGTCGACGACGACGTCCCCGAGGTCGATCTGCCGGCCCCGGCGGAACCAGCGCCTGATCGGCCGCGCGGTGTAGAAGCTCCCGCACCCCTCCACCTCGCACGGACAGACGGCCGCGACGCGCAGCTCCGAGAGCTGCCCCGCGAGGTCCGGCCGACCGAGCTCGGTGAGCGAGCTCTCGACCTCGGCGGCGAGCCCCGGCAGCGCGTCGCGGACGAGTGGGGCCTCGCTCACCCCCGAAGTTCTACCGCCCTTGCTAGCCTGCCGATGACAAAGAACGAGTACCGAGACGCGTCCAGCGCCTTCTTTACCCGTTCGTGAGTGGTGAGGGAGGTGTTACATACATGGCAACCGGTACCGTCAAATGGTTCAACGCTGCGAAGGGCTACGGGTTCATCACGCCTGACGATGGCGGCAAGGATCTGTTCGTCCATCATTCGCAGATCACCGGCGAGGGCTACAAGTCCCTCGACGAGGGCGCGAAGGTCGAGTTCGAGGCCCGTGAGGGTCAGAAGGGCCCCGAGGCGACCGCGGTCACGCCCGTCGCGGCCTAGACACGGCGAATCGTGCGCCCCGCACCCGCGGGGCGCACATCTCTCGGAAAGCTGTTGGAAAGGAGGAGGGGCGATCCCCGAGAAGGAAGAGAAGATCGAGTTCGAGGGCGAGGTGATCGAGGCCCTCCGCAGCGGAATGTTCAGGATCGCGCTCGACAACGGTCACGAGACGCTCGGCTACACGGCGGGGAAGATGCGCCGGTTCCGGATCAGGATCCTTCCCGGCGACCGGATCCGCGTCGAGCTCTCACCCTACGACCTGACGCGTGGGAGGATTGTCTTCCGGTATCGCTGATCCGCACGGGACGCGCCCCAGGCCCCGGCTCCGGGGCGTCTTCCACCAATACGCATTCTTCGTCGCCCTGGTCCTCGGCGGCCTTCTGACCGCCGGGGCACCCCACACGAGAGCGCGTGTGGCGGCAGCGATCTTTGCCGCGGCCGTTGCGGCGATGTTCGGGGCCAGCGCCCTCCACCACCGGGTCACCTGGCGCGAGCGCGGCTACCGCTGGTCACGCCGCGTCGACCACGCCGGCGTGTACCTCGCGATCGCAGGCTCGTACACGCCGTTCTGCCTGCTCGTCCTGTCCGGCGCGTGGCGGATCGTCATCCTCGCGATCGTCTGGGGCGGCGCCACCGTCGCGATCGTCCTCAAGTTCGTCTGGGTGGACGCGCCGAAGTGGCTGGCAGCGGCGATCGCGATCGCGCTCGGCTGGGCGGCGATCGTGGTCTTCCCGCAGCTCGTCGACGGGCTCGGCTGGGGCGGGACGGCGCTGGTGCTGGCCGGCGGGCTCTGCTACACGGTCGGCGGCCTCGTCTACGCGCTGCGCCGCCCCGACCCGCTCCCGACCGTGTTCGGCTACCACGAGATCTTCCACGTGCTGGTCGTCGCGGCCGTGGCGCTCCAGTACTCGGTCGTCGCGTTCTGGCTCGTCCGCCCCATCTAGGCGGTTTGCCGAGGGGCTCCGCGGGAACAGATCCCCAACTACGCGAGGGGGATCCGATGCCGAAGATCCGCGATGTGATGACGCCGAGCCCGGAGACGGTCGAGCCGGACCAGCTGGCGGTCGAGGCGGCGAAGCTGATGAAGCAGGCCGACGCCGGGATGATCCCGGTCGTCCAGAACGGCGAGCTGCTCGGGACGGTCACAGACCGAGACATCGTCGTCCGCGCGGTCGCCGAGGGGAAGAGCCCCGAGTCGACGACCGTGGGCGAGATCGCGTCTCGCGACCTCGTCGTCGTGCAACCGGAGCAGGAGCTCGCCGAAGCGCTGAGCCTGATGGCCCGGCATCAGGTGCGGCGGCTGCCCGTGGTCGAGGACGGCAGGCTGATCGGCGTGATCGCCCAGGCGGACGCTGCCCGAGAGGGCGACGAGCGCGAGGTCGGCGAGGCGGTCGAGCAGATCTCCAGGTAAGCGACGAGGAAAGGGGTCGTCATGCCCGGCAAGAGCGCGAACGTCAAGAACGAAAAGCAGTACGCGGCGCTGAAGGACAAGGGGATGTCGAAGGAGCGCGCGGCGAAGATCGCCAACGCTCCCGGGGCATCGAGTCGAGGGGGGAAGAAGTCGCACTCCTCCTCGTCCAGCAGCAACTCCTCGCAGGGCGGCACGACCGCCCAGAAGAAGGCGGCGGGCCGAAAGGGCGGCCGGGCAGCTGCGCGCAAGTCGTGACGCACACGATCGGAACGTGGAGGAGCGCTGCCGGCTGAGGAAGAAGCCGTGTTCCCGAGCGGTTCGTGCAGCGCAGCCCGATCGCCTGCGGGCTGCATAGGGCCGATCGATTACCGCGAACGGCGCCACGTAGATGCAACCGATGTTTCTCGACGGCGTCTGGAACGATCCACCGGCCGCCGCCACGCCCGCGGTTGCGCCGGCTAGGACGAGCGCGGCACCGGCGAGCTTCAAGGAGCGGATCGTGCCCGGGCCGGCTGCGGCGCTCGCGACACCCTCGCGGACGCTGACGATCAGGCTCCCCGCCTGAGTCAGGTCGCCGGGAGGGCGACCTGTGCCGGGCAAGCGCCAGACCGTCCACAGCTTGTGCCTGGCACCAGACGCGTGCCGATTCCGATCCGATCCGTCCACCGCTTGTGCCTGGCACTACACCTGTGACGATTGCGAAACAGCGGACTTCGTGTCCCTCTTTCGGGGGATTCGAGGCCCTCGTTCCGCACCAGGCTGCGTCGAGTTCCCTCAGACAAACCTTCGTGAAGCTCCACAAGAGTGTCTTTCAAGGGACGCGCCGTCCGACGCCGAAAGGGTGAGCCAGAACACGACTTCCGGGAGGCACGATGATCCGACTGCTCGTCTGCGACGATTCCAGGGAAGCCCGCGCGATGCTGCGGACCGTCCTCGCGGGCGACCGCGAGTTCGAGATCGTCGGCGAGGCGGCCGACGGCGCCGAGGCGATCGCGCTCACGCTCGAGCTGACGCCGGACGTCGTGCTGATGGACGTGGCGATGCCGCAGGTCGACGGGATCGAGGCGACGCGACGGCTGAGGGAGCTCACCCCGTCGACGCGGATCGTCGCCCTCGCCGGCTCGGACGATCTCGACGTCGTCGAGGCGATGCTGGCGGCGGGCGCGAGTTCGTACTGCATCAAGGGCGCGCCGCTCTGGCAGCTCGAGCGCGCGATCTCGGGAGCCGGCGAGCCGCTCGTCCGCCTGGCCCACGCCCTCGGCCGCGCACTGCCCGGCGGCGTCGGCCAGCTGCTCGCCCGCGAGCTCGCCGAGCTGACGGGTGCGCTCTGCGCCGCGACCTACCTCACCTCGTCCGAGGCGGGGCTCTCCCTCGCCGGTCTCGCGGGCGCACCGACCCGCGACCGCCTGGCGAGCGCGCCCGGCGTCGTGCTCAGGGCGTTCACCGACGAGGCTCCGGCAGTGGCCGAAGCCCGTGAGCTCGCCGAGCTCTACCGCCTCGGCGTCCCGTGCGGCGAAGCGCTCGCAATGCCGCTCGTCGGCGACGGCGTCCGGCTCGGGGCACTCCTCGTCGCGATGCCCGCCAACGTCCAGGTCGAGCTCGATACCGACCTCGTTGCGGCCACCGCCGACCTCGCAGCCGCGTCGCTGGCGCAGGAACGCAAGCTCGCGCTCACCTATGCCGAGGCACGCCGCGACGCTCTCACGGGTCTGCTCAACCGTCGCGCCTTCGACGAGCTGCTCGAACGCCGGCTGGACCAGGAGCAGGTCACGCTCGTCCTGCTCGACGTGGACGACTTCAAGTCGGTCAACGACACGGACGGACACGCCGCCGGCGACGACGTCCTCGCCTCGCTCGCGCGCGTCTTCCTCCGCACCGTGCGTGCCAACGAGAACATCTTCCGGATCGGCGGCGACGAGTTCGCGCTCGTGATCGACGGCGACGCCGAGGCCGGGAGGCACGCGACGGAACGCATCCTCCAGGACGTGCGCCGGCAGCGCCGCGGACGCAAGCTCCCCACGCTGTCGGCCGGCATCGCGCAGGCGGCTGCAGAGACGGAACACGTCGAGCTGTACGCTCGTGCGGACGCCGCGCTGTACGAGGCGAAGAAGGCCGGGCGTGATCGGATCGTCGTCTCCGACGCGACGACGGCGCCCCGACCGCTCGAGGCCGCACCGGAGCCGGCGACCCCGACGGTCGTGCTGCCCGGCACTCGTCCTCTCCGGCTCCTGCTCGTCGACGACGACCCCGGTCTGCTGATGCTGCTGCGCACGACCTTCGAGCTCGTCGACCTCGAGGTCCAGGAGGCGCGCAGCGCGGCCGAGGCGGAGGTGCGGATCGCAGCGGATCGGCCGGCGGTGATCGTCCTCGACGTGGCGATGCCGGGAACGGACGGGCTTTCGCTGTGCCGCGCGCTGAAGGAGGATCCCGCGACCGCCGGGATCCCGGTCGTGATCCTCTCCGGAAGCGAAGCGGCGGAGGAGTCCGCGCTGGCCGCGGGAGCCGAGGCATTCCTCCAGAAGCCGTTCAGTCCGCTCGACCTGCTCGGGCTGATCGAGCAGGTCGCCGGCGGCCTGTTCGAAGGCCCGTTCCGGCTGATGGTGGACGAGCGCCCGGAAGAGCAGCTGCTTCTCTACGCGCAGGACCTGCGCCGCCTGCTCGAGCTCGAGCGCGGGCAGCGCCAGCTCCTGAAGAGCGCGTACGAGGAGACGATCAGCGCGTTCGCCGGTGCCCTCGAGGCCAAGGACTTCGGGACGGGCGCTCACTCGAAGCGGGTCGTCCGCTACGCGCGGACGATCACGAACGAGCTCGAGCCGGATCTCCTCCAGGACCCGAGCCTCGAGCACGGATTCCTGCTCCACGACGTCGGCAAGATCGCGATCCCCGACTCGATCCTCCAGAAGCCGGGCCGCCTGACGAGCGAAGAGCGGAGCGTGATGCGCTCGCACACGATCCTCGGCTCCCAGCTCCTCGCAGCGGTCCCGCTCCTCCAGGGCGCAGGGATCGAGGTGATCCGCTCGCACCACGAGCGCTGGGACGGAAGCGGCTATCCCGACATGCTCGGACAGGACGAGATCCCGCTCGGCGGTCGGATCTTCGCGGTCGCCGACACGCTCGACGCGATGACGAGCAACCGCCCGTACCGCGACGCACACCCCTGGGAGACGGCGCGGACGGAGATCCTGGCCTGCTCCGGGAGGCAGTTCGACCCGAGCGTGGTCGAGGCGTTCCGGTCGGTCGAGCCGAAGCTGCGCAGGATCCACCGCGAGCTCGTCGCCGCCTAGCAGGAATCGGTCGAGAGCTCCTGCCTCCGGCCGTGCGCCGGCAGCGTATCGCGCGGGGCCCCTCGTGCGTTGACGTCGCACACGCAGGCAATCTCGGAAAGGGGCTCAGATGCTCGGCACGCTGCTCGTGATCGCTCTCCTCCTGCTCCTGTTCGGAGTGATCGGCGGGATCGCGATCTCCAAGTTCCTGTTCTTCGTGCTCATCATCGCTGCGATCGTCTTCCTGTTCGGCATCCTCAGCGGACGATCCGCCTGACGCCACGTTCCTTCGCGCCGGGCGGGGGAATCTCGTCCTCCGCCCGGACGGCACCTCGGCCCGGGCTCGGCCCGGCGCCCATCGCTAACGAACGCGGCCACGGCGCGTCGCAGTAGGCGACCCGTGGCGCCGAGCGCAGTCATCAGGCTGGCCGTCGTGGCTGCTCTGGCGTTCGCCACGGCGGCCGCGGGCAGGGCAGCGTGGACGACGATCTCCGCGCACAGCCCCTACAGCGGCTGCGCGGCGGCCGGGCTGGACGGGCTCTTCGCCGACGCCGAGGTCGAGCCCTCCCTGGCCGCCGATCCGCGCAACCCGAGGCGCCTCGTGGCGAGCTACCAGCAGGACCGGTTCACGAACGGCGGCGCCCGCGGGCTGGTCGCCGCGACCTCGGGCGACGGCCGCACCTGGGTACGGAGCGCGCTGCCGTTCGGGGCGTGCGCCGGCGGACGGACGGCGAGTTGGCGCCGGGCGAGCGACCCGTGGGTGTCGATCGGGGCCGACGGCCGTGCGTACGTGATCGCGGTCGGCAACGGGATCGCCGTCTCGACGTCGACGGACGGGCGGCGCTGGAGTGCGCCTGTCGCCCTGGCCGCGAACGGCGGGGGCTTCCTGACCGACAAGCCGACGCTGACCGCAGACCCGGCGCGGCGGGGCGTCGCCTACGCGGTGTGGCAGCGCTTTCTCGTCCCCAGGCAGGGGCCTCCAGTGGAGAGCGACACCATGCTCAGCGTGACAACGGACGGGGGTCGGCGCTGGAGTGCAGCCCGCGTGATCGCAGCCCATGCGGCCGGCTCGGGCGACGTCGCCAGCGCGATTCTCGTCGACACCGCCCGCCGCCGGCTCTACCACCTCGCCTACCGGCAATCCGGAGGCGTACCCGGCCCCGGGAACCCGTCGCTCCTCCTCGCCCAGCGCTCCGGCGACGGCGGGCGGACGTGGACCTCCCAGCGGTCGATCGCGGCGATGCGATGGCTCGGCGGCGGCTCCCGCGATCCCGCGAGCGGAGACGTGATCCGGCCCGGCGTCCCCTCGTTCGCGATCGATTCGGCGACCGGCGCTCTGTACGCCGCCTGGCAGGACTCCCGGTTCAGCGGCGGGCGCGTCGACCAGATCGCGATCGCCCGTTCCGGGGACGGCGGGCGGACGTGGACGCAGCCGCGCCGCGTCGACGCCGGGAGCGCGATCGGCATCGTCCCGGCGATCGACGCCGATCACGGCTCGGTCGCGGTCAGCTACTACACGGTCGGCGGGGCCGGTTCCCGGCTCACGCTCGCGGTCTCGACCGACGCGGGGAGGCACTTCCGGCGGCAGGCGGTCGGCCCGTCGTTCGCGCTCGCCGACGCACCGCTCCTGGCGGGCGACCCGGAGATCCTCGTTCCGCCCGGCCTGTTCCTCGGCGACTACTCCGGGCTCGTGCTGCGCGGCGGCGTCGCGTCGGCGGCCTTCGCGACCGCGAACGCCGACCCCGCGAACCGCACCGACATCCGCTTCGCCGCGGTCAGGGTGCGGTAGGTGCAATGCCCGACAAGCGGTCGGGGTGACCGGCGACGAGACGCTCCGCCGCGACCAGCGGTCGGCCCGGGAGCGAGCGCTGCGCTGAGGCCCGCCTGCCTCGATCAGGCACGGACCCGGCCGCCGCGGAGCTGCAGCCGCGCCCGCTCGAGCGCCGCTACCACATCATGCTGCGTTCGGGTCGGGGCGTCGTTCCAGCCACCCAGCGATCGATCCTCGACCAGCTCGGCGTGGGCTGCCATCGCCGTCGCGAGCGCGGTCAGCGGGACCGCTCCTCCGGCGACGGCCGCGGGGCCGTCGAGCGCCGCGACCACCGCACCGAGCAGAGACCAGGCGGATGCCTCCTCGGCCCACGGCTCGACCGGTCTCCCCGAGGAATCCGCTGCATCGACGTCCTGGCACCAGCCCTCGCGGACGCGCTCCGCTGCCCGCGCGAGCACTGCCGCGGCAAGGGCCACGTCCGGGTCGCCCGGCGACTGCAGGTCGGGGACGACCCGGAGTGCACACACGCGGGACGGAGGCGTCGTCGGCGCGCGATCGTCGTCGGCGGGACGGTCGATCTCGAACCAGACCACGTTCTCGTTGGCATGATCGCTACCCCAGCGGTCGACCAGTGCATCGACGAGCCGCAGCCCGCGCCCGGACGTCGCTCGCTCGGAGACGATCCGGACCTCGCTGTCGAACGGCGCCCCGCCGTCGCGCACCTCGACGCGAAGGACCGCGCCGATGCGCGCGACCGTGAGGCGGATCCCGTCCGCTGAAGACGCGGCCGCATGCGCGACGCTGTTCGCGACCAGCTCACTTGCAGCCAACCGCGCGCGAAAGCCGACGTCCCCCGCCATCGCGGCGGTGACACCGTCGACCGCGTTCCGAGCGCGCCCGGGAGCCCGAGCGTTCGGGGCGAGCTCGATCTCGACCCGCGTGTCGTTGGACCCCATCCGGTCTACTCTTCCCGCGAGCGCAAGACGTAACCCGTCCTCCCCACCGAGCGGTCGGAGCGCAAGAGAATGAGCTCACGCGAGCAACGCATAGCCGCCAACGAGGTGCTCTTCCGTGACGTCAACGAGCGAATCGCACGGAAGGACGCACCGGGGAGCGACGAGCTCGAGATCGTCTGCGAATGCGGCGACCGTGACTGCGTCGACCGAATCCGCGTCACCCTCGCCGAGTACGAGGAGGCCCGCAGCGACCCGGCCCTCTTCCTGGCCAGGACGGGTCACCTGAAAGCGGACGCCGAGCGGGTCGTCGCCGCGCGCGCCGACCACCAACTCGTCCGCAAGACGGGAGATGCGGCGACGGTCGCCGAGGAGCGCGACCCCCGGAGCTAGCTCTCTTCGACTGTCAGCTTTCGAGCTCCTCGAGTCGTCGCCGAGGAACCGCCGCTGCTTGCCCGCGCCTGCTCGTGCAGGCATCTGCTCGCCACCCGATTCGGGGCCGGCGTTCGCCCCACAGTCGACGGAGCGAACGGTCCGGCCGATATCGCCGCGTCCCCGTGAATATGGGGGAGAGGCCGATCGAGCCGGACCGACGAGCATGTGACGCTCGCGCCATGATCGTCGACAGGGTCAGGGGAGGTCGATCCGGCGCGCAGGAAGAAACGCCCGCACACGGTCGGATCGCGGAGAGTAAGAACGGCGGACGAGCCGACGCTAAAGAGGTGTGACGCACACCGTGCATGAGCGATCGCGGCACCTGCCGGCGACGGAGGACGCGAGCAGGGTAGTCGCAATCGCGATTGCGACTCCGATCGAGGCCGAGCTGGTCGCGTCGATCCGCGTCGTCAGCGATCGGGTGTCGGTGCTCTACCAGCCGGAGCGGCTCCCGCCCACTCGCTATCCGGAGGATCAGCGCGGCTACCTCGCAGGCGAGGAACCGATCGGCCGAGTCGACCCCACGCTGTTCTACTGATGCAGGCGCCGTGAGGATCGCCTGCGCCTTCGACCACGCGGGAGTACCGCTGCGCAACGCTGTACTGAGCGCGCTCGCCGACGGAGGCCACGACGCGCTCGACCTCGGCGACGCCGACGACTATCCGCAGAGCGCCCGCGCCGTCGCCGCCACGATCCTCGACGGGCAGGCAGAACGGGGCGTGCTCGTCTGCGGCTCGGGCGCCGGCGTCGCGGTTGCTGCCGGCAAGGTCCGCGGGATCCGGGCGGCAACGGTGAGCGACTGCTACAGCGCTCACCAGGCGGTCGAGCACGACAACCTGAACGTGCTCTGCCTGGGCGCGCGCGTGATCGGCCCGGAGCTCGCCCGCGAGCTCGTGCGCAACTTCGCCGACGCGCAGTTCAGCGGCGCCGAGCGTCACGTGCGCCGCCTGGCCGAGGTCGCCGAGATCGAGCGCGACGGTCTGCCTACCCCGGTCACCGCTCGGCATAGTCCAACCACCTAAAAGGAGGGCGAGGCACCGATGGCTACTTCCACTTCCCTCAGAGCCGGCCCGATCGGCGAGATCGTCGCGCTCGGTCAGAGCGTCTGGTTCGACAACATCCGGCGTGGGCTGCTGACCTCCGGCGAGTTCGAGCGGATGGTGCGCGAGGACGGCTTGAGCGGCGTCACCTCGAACCCGTCGATCTTCGAGAAGGCGATCGTCGGCTCGAGCGACTACGACGCGGCGCTCGCCGAAGTGCGCGCGACCTCGGCGGATGCCAAGACGCCGGATGCCAAGTCGGTCTATGAGGGACTGGCGATCGCCGACCTGCGCCAGGCGGCCGACATCCTGCGCCCCGTCTACGACGAGACCGGCGCGGGCGACGGCTACGTCAGCATGGAGGTCGCGCCCGACCTGGCGCACGACACGGACGGCACGGTCGCGGAGGCGCAGCGGCTGTGGGCGGCAGTCGACCGGCCGAACCTGATGATCAAGGTGCCGGGAACCGACGAGGGCATCCCGGCGATCCGGCAGCTGATCCGGGAAGGGATCAACGTCAACATCACGCTGCTCTTCTCGACCGTGGTCTACGAGCGGGTGGTCGAGGCCTACCTGGCAGGGCTGGAGGAGCGGCTGGCCGACGGCGCCGAGATCGCGAGGGTCTGCTCGGTGGCGAGCTTCTTCATCAGCCGCATCGATTCGGCGATCGACCCGCGGGTGAGCGCGCCCCTGCAGGGTAAGGTCGGGATCGCGAGCGCGAAGCTCGCCTATGCGTCCTTCGGGGAGCTGTTCGAGGGCGAGCGCTGGCAGGCTCTGCAGGCGCGCGGCGCCCAGGCCCAGCGGCTTTTGTGGGCATCGACCAGCACCAAGAACCCCGCCTACTCCGACGTGCTCTACGTCGAATCGCTGATCGGGCCGGAGACCGTCGACACGGTCTACCCGGCCACCTACGAGGCGTTCAAGGACCACGGCAAGGCACGTCCCACGCTGGGCGAAGACCTGCCCGCCGCACGGGCGCTGCTCGAGGAGCTCCCCAAGGAAGGCGTCGACCTCGACGAGGTCACCGAGGCGCTGCTCGGCGAGGGCGTCGAGAAGTTCATCGAAGCGCAGGACAAGCTGCTCGCCTCCGTCGACCAGTCCCTGCGGACGCCGTCGGAATCGCGGGCCGCGACGTTCGCCCGCTCGCTTCCGGCGGAGCTCGCCGGCCGCGTGGACGCGACGATCGAGGCGTGGCGCGCCGAGGACAAGGTCGCCCGCCTCTGGGCCCGCGACGCCCGCCTCTGGACCGACGCAGACGAGTCGCGCTGGCTCGGCTGGCTGACGGTGCCGATGGACCAGCAAACACACGCGCATCGCTTCGGCGCGCTCGTCGACGACGTCCGTCGCGGCGGCTTCGAGCAGGCGCTCCTCCTGGGGATGGGCGGGTCGAGCCTTTGCCCGGAGGTGCTCGCGCTCACCTTCCCGCCACGGAAAGGGCTGCCGCGGCTGCGCATCCTCGACTCCACCGACCCACAGCAGATCACGAACCTCGAGGGCGAGCTCGACCTGTCCACGACGCTGTTCTTCGTCTCCTCGAAGTCGGGGACGACGCTCGAGCCGAACATCTTCGCCGCCTACTTCCACGCCCGCCTGACCGAGCTGCTCGGTACCGAAGGGGCCGGCCGGCGATTCATCGCGATCACCGACCCCGACACGCCGCTCGAAGAGCTCGCCGAGCAGGCCGGCTACCGCGCCGTCTTCCACGGCTGGCCCTCGATCGGCGGCCGCTACTCGGCGCTCTCGGACTTCGGGATGATCCCCGGCGCCGCCGCCGGAGTCGACGTGGTGGAGCTGCTCGACCGCGCCGAGCGGATGGCGCACGCCTGCGCCGCCTGCGTGCCGGCAACCGACAATCCGGGCCTCCAGCTCGGCGCGATCATCGGTACCTGCGCGACTTCGGGTCGCGACAAGCTGAGCCTGATCTGCTCGCCGGGTATCCGCGATCTCGGCGCCTGGCTCGAGCAGCTGCTGGCCGAATCGACCGGCAAGCACGGCAAGGGCGTCGTCCCGGTCGACCGCGAGCCGCTCGGCGACGCCGGCGCCTACGGCGACGATCGGCTATTCGTCTACGTGCGCCTCGCCTCCGACGAGGACGCCGGCCAGGAGGCGAAGCTCGCGGCGCTCGAGCAGGCCGGCCAGCCGGTCGTGCGGATCGTGCTCGACGACGTCTATGACCTCGGCGGCGAGTTCTTCCGCTGGGAGTTCGCGACCGCGGTCGCCGGTGCGATCATCGGCATCGACCCGTTCGACCAGCCCGACGTCGAGGACGCCAAGGTCGCCGCGCGCGAGCTCACCGACGCCTACGACCGGACGGGGTCGCTGCCCGATCTGAAGCCGTTCTACGAGGGCGAAGGATTCCGGCTGATCGCCGACGAGCGCAACGCCCGCGAGCTGCGCGACGACGCCGGCGGCAAACGCGGGCCCGAGGAGTACCTGGCAGCGCACCTCAGCCTCGTCGCGCCGGGCGACTACGTCGCGCTGCTGGCCTACCTGCCGATGACGACCGAGAACCAACGGCTCCTGACCGAGATTCGCGTCCTCGTACGCGACCATCTGCGAGTCGCGACCTGTGTCGGTTTCGGCCCGCGCTTCCAGCACTCGACCGGACAGGCGTACAAGGGCGGCCCGAACTCCGGTGTGTTCCTGCAGATCACCTGCCAGGACACCGTCGAGCTGCCGGTGCCCGGGCACGCCTACACGTTCGGTGTCGTCAAGGAGGCCCAGGCGCGCGGCGACTTCGACGTGCTCGCCAAGCGGGGCCGGCGCGCACTGCGCGTCGACGTGGGCACCGACGCCACCGCCGGCCTCGCGGTGTTCCGGAACTCGATCGGGCAGGTACTGCATTCGATCGCAGGCACCCGCGCCAAGAAGCGGAGGTGACCCGAGATGCAGCTGGGAATGGTCGGACTGGGACGAATGGGATCGAACCTCGTGCGGCGGCTCCTGCCCGCCGGGCACGAGTGCGTCGTCTTCGACGTCAAGGCGAGCCCGGTGGCGGAGCTCGAGGCCGAGGGTGCGACCGGCGCCGGCTCGCTCGACCAGCTCGTCGAGAAGCTGGACAAGCCGCGCGCGGTCTGGCTGATGGTCCCGGCCGGGCAGAGCGCCGAGCAGACCGTGCGTGACCTCGGCGAGCGGCTGGAGCCTGGCGACGTGATCATCGACGGCGGCAACTCCTACTACCGTGACGACATCGCCCGCGCCGCGACGCTCGGCGAGCAGGGCATCCACTACCTCGACGTCGGCACCAGCGGCGGCGTCTGGGGCCTCGAGCGCGGCTACTGCCTGATGATCGGCGGCGAAACGGCGGTGGTCGAGCGGTTAGGGCCGCTGTTCGAGGCGATCGCGCCCGGCGTCGAGGCCGCGCCACGAACACCCGGCCGCCGGGGCAGACCGGCGAGCGCCGAGCGCGGCTACCTGCACTGCGGCCCCGCCGGCGCCGGCCACTTCGTCAAGATGGTCCACAACGGGATCGAGTACGGCGTGATGGCCGCCTACGCCGAGGGGTTGAACATCCTCAAGAACGCCAACGCCGGCACCGTCGCGCGCGAGGCCGACGCCGAGACGGCGCCGCTGGAGCACCCCGAGTACTACCAGTACGAGCTCGACATCGCCTCGGTGGCCGAGGTGTGGCGACGCGGCAGCGTGATCGCCTCCTGGCTGCTCGACCTGACCGCCCAGGCACTCCATGAGTCGCCCGACCTGCACGAGTACTCGGGCCGCGTCTCCGACTCCGGCGAGGGCCGCTGGACCGCGATCGCCGCGATCGAGGAGAGCGTCCCGGCGCCGGTGCTCTCGACCGCGCTCGCCGCCCGCTTCGGCTCCCGCGGCCTCGACCAGTTCGCCGACCAGACACTCTCGGCGATGCGCAAGCAGTTCGGCGGCCACGCGGAGAAACCGGCCGGATGAGCGACACCGACCGGATCGCGATCCTGTTCGACATCGACGGCACGCTGATCATCACCGGCGGCGCCGGAGCCGCCTCGTGGCGGCTCGCCTTCGACGAGCTGTACGGGATCCCGGCCGACATCGGCAAGTTCACCGACACGGGCATGACCGACCCCGACGTCGGCCGCAAGACCTTCGAGGCGGTGCTGAACCGCAAACCCGAACGCAAGGAGTTCGCCCGGCTGCTCGAGCGCCGGCTCCACTACCTGCACCAGACCGTCGAGCAGTCCAAGGACTACCGTGTGCTGGCGGGCGTGGAGGAGCTGCTGCCGAAGCTGATCGACGACGGCTTTGTGCTCGGCCTCGTCACCGGGAACCTGGAAGCCGCCGCCCACATCAAGCTGCACCGCGCGCGACTGAACCGCTTCTTCTCTTTCGGCGGCTACGGATCCGACTCCACCGACCGCGGCGAGCTGACGAAGATCGCGCTGGAGCGCGCCACACTCGTCTACGGCGAGCCGGTGAGCGCAGCCCAGGCGATCGTTGTCGGCGACACGCCCCACGACGTCGACGGAGCACACGCCGCCGGAATGGCGTGCGTCGGCGTCGGCAGCCACAACTACAGCGTCGAACAGCTGCGCGAGGCGGGCGCCGACTACGCGATCGCCTCGCTGACGGAAGGTCTGCCACTGTGAGAGGGGAGAGCGGCCGGCGGCTCTACATGCTGTCGTTCGACCACCGGCGATCGTTCGCGCAGGAGCTGCTCGGCCTCGCCGGCAAGCCGACCGCGGCCGAGCGAGCGCGGATCGGCGCGCTCAAGGCACTGATCTACGCCGGCTTCGAGCAGGCGGTCGCCGCCGGCGCCCCCAAGGGGGCCTGCGGCCTGCTGGTCGACGAGGAGTTCGGCGCCGCCGTCGCGCGTTCGGCCCGCGCCGGCGGCTACACGCTGGCGATGCCGGTCGAGCAAACCGGCAGGGATGAGTTCGAGTTCGAGTACGGCGACGCGTTCGGCGAGCACATCGAGACTTTCGATCCGACCTTCGCGAAGGTGCTCGTGCGCTACAATCCCGATGGCGACGAGCAGCTCAACGCCCGTCAGGCCGCCCGGCTCGCCCGGCTCTCGGGCTGGCTCCGCGACCACGACCGCGAGCTCCTGCTCGAGCTGCTCGTGCCGGCGACGGCAGACCAGCTCGCGGAGCTCGGCGGCGACCGCGACGCGTACGATCGCGAGCTGCGACCGGCCCTGGTCGTGCGGACGCTCGCCGCGCTCCAGGACGCGGGCGTCGAGCCGCGCATCTGGAAGATCGAAGGCCTGGATGAGCGGGCCGACTGCGAGCTGGTGGTTGCCCAGGCGCGCAGGGACGGTCGTGACGAGGTCGATTGTGTCGTACTCGGCCGCGGCGCCGACCCAGCCCGCGCCGCCGCTTGGCTGGAGCGGGCCGCGCCGGTGCCCGGCTACATCGGCTTCGCGATCGGCCGCACGATCTGGGAGGACGCCCTGCGCAAGCACCTCGCCGGCCAGCTCGACGCCGACGCGGCCAGCGAACAGATCGCGCGCGCCTACCGCGGCATGATCGGCGTCTACGCTGCAGCGGCGGCCGCGACGCCCACCGCATGTTGACCACCGCTGCGTCGGCTTCGCCGCCTG
>JBBRXG010000035.1:0-24383 GCA_038248655.1 Gaiellales bacterium | reverse complement strand
GTAGGCCGAATCCCCCCTGATCGAGGCGTCGACCAGCTCGATCGGGTGGAACGCCGGAAGGCGGCGGCCCGAGCGGCGCAGATGGGTGGTCACCTGCACGAGGCAGCCGGGGTTCGCGCTCGCGTACGCGCGCGCACCCGTGGCCAGGACGTTCGCCGCCTTGCGCTCGCCGAGCTCGGCGGCCGCGGCCGGCTGCGTCAGGTTGTAGATCCCGGCGCTGCCGCAGCAGATCGCCTGCTCGGCCGGCTCGGCGAGCTCGAGCCCCGGGATCGAGCGCAGCAGGCGGCGCGGCGCGTCCCGGATCCCCTGCGCGTGGCCGAGGTGGCAGGCGTCCTGGTAGGCGACGGTCAGGGGCAGCGGTCGGCGCCTCGCCCGCGGTCGCAGCTCCGCCAGCAGCTCGTGCACGTCGACCACGCGGACGCCCAGCTCGGCCTCCTTCAGGTGCGATCCGCATCCGGCGGCGTTGACGACGACGGCGTCGAGCCCCTCGAACAGCTCCCCGATCCGGTCGGCGCGGCGCCGCCCCTCCCCGTCGCGGCCGGCGTGGAGATGGAGCGCGCCGCAGCACCCCTGTCCGGGCGGAACCACCACCTCGCAGCCCTCGGCCGCGAGCACGCGAGCGGTGGCGGCGTTCACGTCTCCGAACACGACCCGCTGGACGCAGCCGAGGAGCAGGCCGACCCGCATGCGGCCGGCCCCCACCGCCGGAGTCACCTCCGGCGGCCGCTCCGACGAGCGCCACGGCGGCTTCAGCGCGGCGAACGGAGCGAGCCGGCCGGGGAGCCGAGGCGGCGTCAGTGCCAGGGCCAGGCGCAGCCGTCTCGGATGGGGAACGGCCGCGAACACCATCGCCCGCTGGAGCCGCTCGCCGACCGGCCGGCGGTAGTGCTCCTCGACGTGCGCGCGAGTCTGCTCGATCAGCGTCCCGTAGCGGACGCCGGACGGGCAGGCGGTCACACACGCCATGCAGCCGAGGCAGCGGTCGAAGTGCTGCACGGTCGTCGCCGACAGCGGCACGACCCCCTCGACCAGACCGCTCATCAGGTGGATCCGTCCACGCGGGGAGTCCATCTCCTCCTGCCAGAGCGGCCCGTAGGTCGGACAGGTCGGCAGGCAGAAGCCGCAGTGGACGCAGTCGGCGATCAGCTCCCGATCCACTACAGCGACCCGCGTGGCGCGAGCCAGCGCATCGGTTGACCGGTGATCTGGGCGATCGCGTCGAAGTCCTCGTCGTAGTGAACCACCGGCACGGCTGCCGCTTCCGCGGCTGCCGCGATCAGGAGATCGGGATGCGGAACGCGCCGGTGATAGTCGTTGCCGGGGCCCGAGCGGCAGATCTGCTCGTAGACATCGAGCGCCCGAGTCCATTCGGCAGGGCCAACCGGACAGTTCTCCAAGCTGTCGAGCTCGAAGCGCATGTCGGTGAAGTCGGACGGGTTTCGAGCGTTCCTCAAGAGCTCGAGCTTGACCATGTCACAGGTCACGATCGAACCCGCGACCACGGCTCCTCCGAAGCTCGCCCCGATCGCGGGCTTACGGCGCGAGGCGAGCCATGCGCTCGTATCGGCGAGGTCTGGCACTCACTCGCCGGCGAACGCGCGACCCTTGCGGATCTCGGCCAGCTCGTCGAGCGTCATCCCCCAGTCGCGGGTGGCGAGACGGCGCAGCGCGGCACGGCGAACGACCTCCGCGAGCGCCCCGTGCACGGTGTCGGTGGTGTTCGCGGTCCCGAGGACGTCCCGTGCGCGCCGCACGAGCTCCATGTCGATGTTCATGCTCGTACGCCTCTTCGACCATGACTTGTATGTACGAGATGTTGCCATGGCGTATGTATCCTACACGAGCACGCCCCCGGGGTCGAACGCCGCCCGCACGCGCTCGGCCAGCGCGACCTCCGCCGGGTCGCGCGGGTCCGGCACCGGATCGGCGACGTACGCGACCCCGGCCGAGACGCGGACGACCGCTTCCTCGAGCCCCGCGAGCGCAGACGCGAGCTCGCCGGGAGAGAAGAGCATCCGTCCCCGCGCCGCCGCCTGGAGAACCGCTGCCTGCTCCCACAGCGGGCCCGGATCCTCCGCGCCGCCGACGAGCGCCTGCGCCGCGCGCAGCTGCTCCTCGACCGCGCGCGGCGAGCCCTCGAAGAGCACCCCCAGCCGCCCGGGCCAGACGACGTCGACCGCAGAGGGGGCGAGCGGGGCACGCAGAATCGCCCGCGCCTTCGCCTGGGTGTCCGTCGGGGACTCGACGGGCACGGCGAGCGTGCGAGCGATCTCGGGACGCGGGTGCAGCCGCAGGGCGACGCGCGCGATCAGCCCGAGCCGTCCCTCTGAGCCGCAGAAGAGCTTGCCGAGGTCGTAGCCGGCGACGTTCTTCACGACCTTGCCGCCGGAGCTCGCGATCGTCCCGTCACCGAGAACGACCGTGACCCCGATGACGAGGTCGCGCGCGGTGCCGTAGCGGTGGCGTCTCGGTCCGGACAGGTTCGCGGCGAGACAGGCGCCGATCGTCGGGTTGCCCGGCGGGTCGAGGGCGAGCATCTGCCCGTGGCCGGCGAGCCGGTCGTTCAGGTCGCCGACGCGAACGCCGGCCTCGACGATCGCGGTCAGGTCGCCCACCTCGTGCTCGAGCACCTGGTCGAGACCGCGCGTGGAGAGAACGACGTCGCCGCCGTCGCGCCCGATCGAGACCCGGCATCCGTCCGCAGCCGCTGCGGCGAGCACCCGGGCGGCCTCATGCACGCTCGAGACGTCAGAAACGCTCGGCAAGCCCGACCTTCTCGAGCGGGTGAGCGCGATAGGGGCCCGGCACCTCGCCGCAGAGGCGCGGCGTCGGCAGCACCTTCCCGGGGTTGCAGAGCCCGGCCGGGTCGAACACGCTTCGCAGGCGCAGCATCGTCGCCAGATCGTCGGACCCGAACAGGAGCGGCATCGAGCAGACCTTGTCGATCCCCACCCCGTGCTCGCCGGTCAGCGACCCGCCGGCGTCGACGCACGCTTCGAGGATCGCCTCGGCCAGCTGCCGCGCCCGCTCCGGCTCGCCGTCCACCCGCGAGTCGTAGAGGACGAGCGGATGGAGGTTGCCGTCGCCGGCGTGGAAGACGTTGCCGACCCGCAGGCCGAACTCTCCTTCCAGCTCGGCGATCCGGCGGAGCACCTCGGGCAGCTTCGTGCGGGGGACGACGCCGTCCTGGACGTAGTAGTCGTTCGCGACCCGCCCCATCGCCGCGAAGGCCGACTTGCGCCCCTTCCAGAGCAGCGCCCGCTCGTGGTCGTCGACGGCGACGCGCACCTCCCACGAGCCGTTCCCGCGGCAGATCGCCTCGACCGCGGCGAGATCCTCCTCGACCGGCGTCAACGGCCCATCGAGCTCGACGAGGAGGAGCGCGTTCGCATCGGGGTAGCCGGGTCGCACGGCTGCCTCTGCGGCCTCGATCGTCAACCGGTCCATCATCTCGATCGCCGACGGGAGGATTCGCGCGCCGATGATCTCCGAGACGGCCCCGCCCGCCTCGTCCGTCGAGTCGAACGCGGCGAGGACGGTCCGCACGCACTCGGGGCGAGGAAGGACGCGCAGCGTGATCTCGGTGACGATCCCGAGCGTCCCCTCCGAGCCGACGAACACGCCGAGCAGGTCGGGGCCGGGCGACTCGAGCGACCGGCCGCCGAGCCGGACGGTCTCCCCGTCCGGCAGCACGACGCAGAGGCCGGTGACGTGGTTGACCGTGAAGCCGTACTTGAGGCAATGCGCGCCGCCGGAGTTCTCGGCGACGTTCCCGCCGATCGTGCAGACCTGCTGGCTCGACGGGTCGGGCGCGTAGTAGAGACGCTCGCCGATCACCGCCTCGGTCACCTGCAGGTTCGTCACCCCGGGCTGGCAGACGACGCGCTCCGCCTCGAGGTCGATCTCGAGCACGCGGTTCATCCGCGTGAGCGAGATCACGACGCCGTCCGCGACGGGCAGTGCGCCGCCGGACAGGCCCGTCCCGGCGCCGCGCGCGACGAAGGCGGTCCCGGCTGCGCGGCACGCCCGCACGACGGCCTGCACCTGCTCCGTCGTCTCCGGCAGGACGACGAGCGCCGGGACGACTCGGTGTCCGGTGAGCCCGTCGCACTCGTACGTGCGAAGCTGCTCCGGCTCGGAGATGACCGCGTCGTCGCGCAGCAGGGCGCGGATCTCCTCGGCGAGGCTCATCGGCTCCACGCTAGCGCCAGACGTCGGTGATGCCGATGCGCTTGAGACGGAGGTGCGGATTGCCCAGCTCGTACCGAGGGACGTAGCCGATCGTCCACCCGCGCTCCCCCACGTCCGCGTACCCGACGAGAAATCCGCTGCCCTGACACTCGTATCGGACCAGCCTCCCCGCCAGCCTCAGCGAGGCGCCGGACACGGCCAGAACGCAGCGCTTCGCGTTCGCGGTCCCCATGCCCCAGGGTGCGTTCGGCCGCTCGCGGCGCGCGACCCAGCGCGGCAGCCGCCGCGTCAGGCTGACCAGCCTGACGGTCTTCGCCCACGGATCGAAGGGGCAGACCGCCGTGGCGCTGTTCCGGGTTGCCGAGAAGCACGGGTCGATGAAGTGCTCGTCCGCGAAACACCGCCACGCATAGGCCCGCGACGTCGATCGGGCCGGGGTCGTGCAGTAGCCCGCAACGTTCTCGGTCACGATCAGGCCAGGTGCCGGTGCTCCGCCCCGGAGCCAGACGGTCTTGTGGACGACCGGCGCCTGCCCGGGGCCGGCGGCCGCGATCGACAGCAGGGCGGCCACGGTGAGCGCTGAGCGGATGAGCATTCGATCTATCTTCGCAGCTGCAGTGCAAGGGTCGAGGTCGCCGTCGGCTCGTTAGAGTCCGCCTCGGATGGCCCGCACTCCGACCGGCATCGAGATCCGCGGTCCCGAGCTCGAGCACTCGTCCGAGATCCTCTCCGGCGACGCGCTCGCGCTCGTCGCGGACCTCCACCGCGCCTTCGGCGGCCGCCGGGACGAGCTGCTCGCCCGCCGCTCCGAGCGCCAGCAGCGGCTGCTCGGGGGCGAGCTGCCGGACTTCCTCGAGGAGACCCGCTCGGTCCGCGAGGACGATTCCTGGCGCGTCGCGGAGGCGCCGCCCGACCTGCGAGATCGCCGCGTCGAGATCACCGGCCCCACCGACAGGAAGATGGTGATCAACGCGCTCAACTCGGGCGCGCGCGTGTTCATGGCCGACTTCGAGGACGCGAACTCGCCGACCTGGACGAACATCGTCGACGGGCATCGGAACCTGATCGACGCGGTCGAGCGGACGATCACCCTCGACCAGGGCGAGAAGAGCTACCGCTTGAACGACGAGATCGCGACGCTCCTCGTCCGGCCGCGCGGCTGGCACCTTCCCGAGCGGCACGTGCTCGTCGACGGAGATCCCGTCTCGGCCAGCCTCTTCGACTTCGGGCTGACGATGGTCCATCTCGCCCGGCGGACGCTCGACCGCGGCAGCGGCCCCTACTTCTACCTGCCGAAGCTCGAGAGCCACCTCGAGGCGCGACTCTGGAACGCCGTCTTCCTGCACGCGCAGAATGCGCTCGGCATCCCCCGGGGAACGATTCGCGCGACGGTCCTGATCGAGACGATCCTCGCCGCGTTCGAGATGGAGGAGATCCTGTACGAGCTGCGAGAGCATTCGGCCGGGCTGAACGCCGGCCGCTGGGACTACATCTTCAGCGTGATCAAGACGTTCCGGCACCGGAACGACTTCGTGCTTCCCGATCGCTCGGCGGTGACGATGACCGTCCCGTTCATGCGCGCCTACACCGAGCTGCTCGTGAAGACGTGCCACCGGCGCGGTGCATTCGCGATGGGCGGGATGGCCGCGTTCATCCCCAGCAGGCGCGACCCCGAGGTGAACGAGACCGCGCTCGCGAAGGTCCGCGAGGACAAGGCGCGGGAGGCCGGGGACGGCTTCGACGGCACCTGGGTCGCCCACCCGGATCTCGTCCCGACGGCGACAGAGGAGTTCGACCGCGTCCTCGGCGACCGCCCGAACCAGATCGACCGGCAGCGGCCCGAGGTGGCGATCGCGCCGGAGCAGCTGCTCTCGGTGCCCGACACGCCGGGCGAGATCACGGAGGACGGGCTCCGCCAGAACGTCTCGGTCGGGATCCAGTACCTCGCCGCCTGGCTGAACGGCACGGGCGCGGCGGCGATCTACAACCTGATGGAGGACGTCGCCACCGCCGAGATCTCACGCTCGCAGCTCTGGCAGTGGCTGCACCATGGACGGGTCGACCGGGACCGGGTGTCGGCGATCGCCGACGAGGAGGTCGCCGCCCTCCCAAACACACCGCGGCTCGGCGAGGCCCGCGCCGTGTTCGAGGAGGTCGCGCTCGCCGACGACTTCGTCGACTTCCTGACGCTGCCCGCGTACGAGCTCCTCTGAGCCGCGCGGCGCCGTCCACCCCACGGGACGGCGCAGCCGGACGTTCGGCTCCACGTAGCAGGCGGGCTCCAGGGATGAGGTGGTAGCCCCCGACTGAATGGGGCGATCACCTCATGTCGCAGCCGCTGAACCCGTGCGACCCTGGGCCAACAGCGAACGAGAGGAGTCGGGATGAGCGGATACTCGGCATCGGATGTCGGAGTGGCTGGGGGAGAGAATCCGGCGACCATCGAGATCGAGATCCAGGGCCGCTGGGACGCACTCGCCCTATCGGAGGTGCTCATCCCGTACCGCTCGTTCCTGGTTCAGCACGACCATGAGCGCTGGGTCGTCCATGCTCGTGCGCCGGGTTGCCACGGGGAGCCGCTCGACGAAGCGTTGGGCGTGATCGCGGAGTGGCTCGAAGAACGCCGGCTCGGAGGCTCTTCATGCCGAGTCGACGGCCGACCCTACCGACCGGGCGGGAGAGGGAGCAGTGGACGAACCTCACGGTCTACGCCTTCGATCGCCCGGTCGAGCTCGCATGCTCTCCGTGCTGTCGCGCCCTAGACGATTGATCGATGAATCGACCAATCGTCTAGCGGAAGCCCGAATCCGAGATCCCAGGGGCATTGCACAACGCTACGGCAGGGCTCAACGCTGCCAATTGCAGTCACACCACCTGCTAGAACCAGCCGTGGCGCCTGAAGAATGCGAGCAGTGCGAGCAGGGCGACGATCTCGCTGCCGACGCCGAGGCCGAGGAACATCGGCCAGCTGTGGATGTGGGAAACCATCCAGCCGAAGTTCTGACCGAAGAAACCGGTGACGAACATCAGCGGCAGGAAGACGGTAGCGATGATCGTCAGTTGCTTCATCACCGCGCTGATTCGGTTCGAGACGGTCGAGAGGTAGACGTCCATCGCGCCGGTGAGGAGATCCCGGTAGCTGTCGATCAGATCGCTGATCCGGATCAGGTGGTCGTAGACGTCGCGGAAGTAGTGTTCGTCTTCCTGGCCGAGCCCGGGCAGGTCGGCGACGCCGCCCATCAGGCTCGCGAAGGCGTCGCGCTGCGGCGTGACGGCCTTGCGCATACCGACCAGCTGTCGCTTCATCTGGAAGATCTCCTGCAGTTGCCTGTCGTCGGCCTCCAGGAAGATCGCGTCCTCGAGCTCGTCGATGCGGTCGTCGAACGCGGCCAGGCTCGGAAAGAAGCTGTCGACGAGACCGTCGACGACTCGGTACAGCAGTAGCGACGGTTGTTCCATCGTGCGCTCCCGCTTGCGGTAGCGCCGGCGGATCTCGGCAAGGGCGGGACAGTCTTCGCGGTGAACGGTGATGAGGAAGCGCTCCGAGTAGAAGCAATGCACCTCGACCAGCTTGTCTTCGTCGGGTCCGGCGCCGTAGATGACGATGAAGAGGAAGTCGTCGTAGCCGTCGATCTTTGCTCGCTGATCGAACTGCTCCGAGTCTTCGAGCGCGAGCGGGTGGAACTTGAAGACTTCACGCAGGATGCCGAAGTCGTCTTCGGTCGGGTGACCGAGGTCGAGCCAGAAGAACCTGCCGCCCGCGAGCAGGCTCTCGGCGGTATCGCGGTCGAAGTCCACCGGCCCGCTGCCTCGATCGTCAACGACCTCACAGGCCGAGCGCCCGATCGCGAGCCGGGCGGCGTTCTCGGCCGGCGGCGAACCGTCGGCGGCTAGCACTTCGCGCTCATCGCACTTGTCCACTCCAATATATGGCCGAGCGAGCGCCCGATCGGCCATCGGTGGGCGACCCCATCTGGTCGCCCACCGATCCCGACGTGGGGGCGCGCAGGGCGACCGCGAAATGGGGGCCTGAGCCTATAGGCACGCGCAGCTCGAGTCGGCACACTCGCCTCACAGCAAGCAAGGGTGGAGGAACGACCGTGTTGAGGACAGTAGACACGTCGGAGAGGACAGCAGACACGTCGGAGAGGAGGGGAGCGCCGCGAGGCATGACGGCGGTCCGCGTCCTCGTCGCCGATGAGGACAGCGGCGCCAGGTCTCTGCTGGCTACCTTGCTACGTCAGGCAGAGGACGTATCCGCCGTTCTCGAGGTCGAGGACAGTGCCCACGCGCTGCGAGTGGGGCAGGACTTCCCCGTGCATGTCGCGGTGCTCGACCTGAACCTGCCGCGCGCCGGCGGCCTCGAGGCGGCGCTGAGGCTCGCCGCGCTGCAGCCCGGGATGCGCATCGCGCTCCGCGGCGCAGACCCGGGGGCGCTTCGCGCGCGTGCCGGTGGATCCGGATTGCCTCTGTTCGACAAGTTCGAGTGCGAGCCTCTCGTCGGCTGGGTCGAGCGGCAGGCAGATTCCTGGAAGACGACCGGCGGCGAGGCGAGCGGACAGGTCTGGCCGCTAGCTCCGAAGCTCGAGCTCAGGTGCTCAGTGTGTGGCTACGGCATCGTCAGCCGCGGATCGCCGGCTCGCTGTCCGATGTGCCAGGTAGCCACGGTCTGGACGGAGCGGGGGCAGCTGGCGCGAAACGGCGTCGCCCCCGCGCGGCTCGGCCGATAGGAGCGCACGCTACGCACGCTCGCTGGGCGCTCGACCAGGATCGGCCATCTCCTCGGCTCTGCCGGCAGAAGAGGGGCCGTGAAATGAGGTCGTCGCCCCATGGCGGCGATCCGAGCCCTACGACGATCCTTCAGGAAAGGACACGAGAAGGCGGAGGTGATCAATGCAAGGAACCATCGTCTGCGGGGTGACGAACACTGACGAGGGGCGCCAAGCGCTCGCGACGGCGGTCGAGGTCAGCGAGCGCCTGGGTCTCCGGCTCGTGGTCGCTCACGTTGCAGAGGGCATCGGTGCTTCGAACGGCGACGTGGACGACGGCGAGAGCGCGACGACGCAAGGTGACCGTGAGGGGGCGGCGCACCTGCTCGCCCGACTTACGGCCGAGTACGGTGTGGCCGAAAGCGCCGAGCGGCGCGTGGCGGTCGGCGACGCAAGCTCGCTCTTGGGACAGATCGCCGCCGAGGAGGCTGCCGACCTGATCGTCGTCGGCGCACGCGCACGCGGTCGACTGCGCCGAGGGCTCGAGAGCAGGCTTGCCGGGCGACTCGAGACCGAGACGCCGGCGCCGATCCTGATCGCGCCGCCGCGTTTGCGACGCGGAAGACGATCGCCATAGACGGAGCTCGGCGCTAACGTCGGGTGATGGAATCCCCGAAGGTTCCCCTCTTCTGGCGTGTCTTCGCGGTCAACGCGGGCTTCCTGGCGCTGATTGCGCTCCTGCTGATCGTCACCCCGGTGACGATCCAGGCGCCGCCCACCCTCACTGAGGCGCTGATCGTCGTCGTCGGGCTCGCGATCGCCGTGGCCGCCAACGCCTTCCTTCTGGGGCGGACGATCGCGCCGCTCGAGCGCCTCGCCCGGCGGATGGACACGGTCGACCTGCTTCGGCCCGGACAGCGGCTGCAGGTTGGCCGCATCGACGAGGTCGGCCGCGTGGTTCGCGCGTTCAACCAGATGCTCGACCGGCTCGAGAGCGAACGCCAGCGGAGCGCACGGCGCGTGCTCGCCGCGCAGGAGGCCGAACGCGTCGCGATCGCCCGCGACCTGCACGACGAGGTCGGTCAGCTGCTGACCGGGGTGCTGCTGCAGCTGAACGCGATTGTCGAGGCCGCGCCCGAGCATCGGGGCGAGATCGACGAGGCGAAAGCGGCCGTTCGCCGTGCTCTCGACGAGGTGCGCCGCATCTCGCGCGAGCTGCGGCCGGAGATGCTCGAGCACCTCGGGCTCGTCAGCGCGCTGACCGAGCTGACGACAACCTTCCGGCGCGTCTCCGGGATCGACGTCGAGCACGACTTCGATCCGTCGCTGCCGAAGCTCCCACCGGAGACGGACCTCGTCGTCTACCGGATCGCGCAGGAGAGTCTGACCAATGTCGCACGCCACTCGCACGCCAGGCGCGTGACGGTCACGCTCGAGCGTGGCGGCCCCGACAGTCTCGTCCTGCGCGTCGTCGACGACGGGCGCGGCTTCGGGGGCTCGATGCCGGAGGAGCACGGCGGGTTGCGCAGCATGCGGGAGCGCGCCTTGCTCGTCGACGGCGCGCTCGCGATCAAGGAACCGCTTCGCGGAGGCGTCGAGGTGCGCCTCGAGGTCTCGACGACGTCGGTCCGCGAGCCGGTCCGGGTGCAGAGCTGATGCCGGTCCCGCTCGTGACGCGAATCCTGATCGCCGACGACTTCGCCCTCGTCCGTTCCGGATTGCGCACGCTTCTCGACGCCAAGCCCGATCTCGAGGTCGTCGCCGAAGCTGCGGACGGACACGAGGCGGTCGAGACCGCGCTCGAGAAGGGTGTCGATCTGGCGATCCTCGACGTCTCGATGCCGCGCATGACCGGCATCCAGGCCGCCGCGGCGCTGCACAGGCGCAAGCCCGAGATCCGGGTGCTGATGCTCTCGATGCACGACAGCGAACAGTTCCTCTTCGAGGCACTCAAGGCCGGCGCCTCCGGGTACGTCCTGAAATCGGGCGCCGACACCGACATCGTCGACGCGGTCCGCGCCGCGATGCGAGGCGACTCCTTCCTGTACCCCTCCGCGGTCACCGCGCTCGTCCGCGACTACGTCGAGCGCGGCGGACGCGGCGAGGAGCAGTTCGAAGTCCTCACGCCGCGCGAGCTCGAGGTGCTGAAGCTGATCGCCGAGGCGCAAACCTCCAAAGAGATCGCGAAGCTGCTCTTCATCAGCATCAAGACGGTCGAGCGTCACCGGCAGAACATCCTCGACAAGCTCGGCATGGGTGACCGGGTCGAGCTCACCCGCTACGCGATCCGCCGGGGCCTCATCCAGCCGTAGGTCGATGCCCGTACCGAGGCTCGAGTAGCCGGCGCGAGACGCGCGTGTTCGAGCCGGACGGAGCGACTCTGCTCTCTGCTCTACCCCTTGCTCGTCATGCGCGGTAGCCGAGAACCCTGCCCCAGGTGTCGTTCGTGCCCCAGATGCCGGCACGCAGGCACTCGAGCTGGACGATTTGGCTGTGATCGACGAACAGGTTGACGTCGATCCCGTAGTTCTTGATGTACCACGAGAACACGTCCGGCTCCGCCGCTTCGAACATCACCTGCTCGAGCCCGAGGTCGGAGACGATGCGCGCGACGACGTCGGTGCGCCAGTCGCGCACCTGCTCGGTGATTCCTTCGGACTCGATCATGATCATGTGCGCGCCGGCGTCGAGGTGGCGCTTGGCGAGCTCGATCGCGTAGCCGACGTCGCGGGTGCCCTCGGCTTCGAGGGCGTCGACGGTGGAGGCGCCGCCGGCGCCGAACTGGATCCCGACCTCCGGCTTCGGCTTCAGACCGACCTTGCGCACCGTCTCGGTCAGTCGCACGAGATCGTCGACGGGAAGCGTGACGAAACCGCTCGAGATCTCGACGATGTCGAAGCCGAGCTCGCGGCACTCCTCGAGGTAGCGTGCGACCGCGTCGCCTCGCTGGGCGAGCACGTACTCGAGGAAACCGCCGGTCGAGACGTCGACGTCGTGCTCGTGGCAGACGTCGTTCAGGGCCCGCACAGCCTGGCGCGGCATCAGCGCAAACGAACCGCCGGCGTACTTGAGCGTGTCCACGTAGGCGCCCATCGCCTCGAGCAGGTCCCCGAGGTAGCGCGGACCGACCGGGGCGTAGTAGGGGCCGCGGA
Organism: Gaiellales bacterium; assembly: GCA_038248655.1. Lineage (GTDB taxonomy): Bacteria > Actinomycetota > Thermoleophilia > Gaiellales > Gaiellaceae > DATBLE01. The sequence goes on along the minus strand of JBBRXG010000035.1, from coordinate 12,331 downwards.
TCTCGGTGACGCCGCGGCTGCGCGGTTTCGCGGGCCGCTCGTTCATGGGCATGAATGCGAATGCTCGGTCGATGGATTGCGCTGCCATCTCGGTGCTGGTCATCGCGTTGCTCCTTTCATCTCGCGCGCGCCTGCGCGTGCGAGCAGTGCGGTCAGGTCGCGCGCTTCGAGGTCCTCGAGCGAGTCGACGGTCATGGCAAGGTCTCTGGCGAGCTCCGGTTCGATCCGCCCCGCGGCAAGCCGCTCGAACTTTCCGCGCGCCTGCTCCCAGCTCATCGGGCGCGTCAGGAAGCCTTCGTAGTCGGACTTGTCGGCGGCAAGCGTCGTACCGTCCAGGAGGTGGACGCGGAGACGGCAGGCGTGCTCGGCGGGAAAGCGCGCTGACAGGTCGCCGGCCGGCCGCACCTCCACCCGCCGTAGGAGCTCCTGCACATCCGGCCGCACGATCCGCTGGGGCGTGAACTGCTCGGGCAGCACCTGTCCATCGAGAAGCGCGACGGCGAGCAGGTAGGGGAGCGAGTGATCGGCCTGCTCCTTGGTGCGGATCTCCTTCTTGCCGCCCTCCTCGCCGCCGCCGATGATGTCGTAGGCGACCCGGAAGGTCTCGAGCTCGACTCGGTCGACGGCGCTCGCGTCGAGCGCGTGTGCCTCGCGCAGCTCGAGCAGCGCCTCGAGCGCGGACTGAGAGTGGATCTCGGCGTTGTAGCGCTTGAGAAAGGTGCGCCGGACGCGCTCGAGGTCCTCGTGGTCCCAGTCGATCTCGAAGCGGCCGGCGATCGAGTCCATGAACCCCTTGTTGCCTTCGAAGACCTCGGCCGGGCCGCTGATGCCGCGGGCGGCGAGAAAGGTTGCCTCGACGGCGCCGAAAGCGGTGAACGGATAGGCGAGCCCCTTCCACTGCGAGAGAGCACCCGTGCGGGTCACACGCAGGGCGTTCAGCGCCGTGCCGGCGATCGCAATCGCGTTCGCGCTCTCGGCCGCGCCGAGGCGCAGCGCCTTGGCCGCGCCCGCGGCCGCGGCGTACGCTCCTTGCGTCGTGTGGTCGAATCCCTTCGCCCGCACGGGCGCTTCGTCGCAGAGTCGACACTGCACCTGGTAGGCGACGGCGAGCGCGGTCAGAAGCTCCGGTCCCGAGGCTCGGGCGTATTCGGCCGCCGCCAACACGGGCGCGAGGTTGTCGCTCGGATGGCAGGTTTCGCCCGGGGCGAAATACGAATCGTTGAAATCGAGGTAGCGGACGAGCGCACCGTTGAGGAGTGCGGCGCGATCGGGCGCGGTCCGACCGCCGCCGACCAGCGTGCACAGTGGGCGGCCACCGAACTCCTCGAGCTGCCCGCGGACCGCGGCAACGGGGGGCGCGTCGAGCGCGCCGAGTGCGCAGCCCAGCGAGTCGAGAACGCGGATCTTCAGCTCCTCGCGTGCGGCCGTGGAGAGGTCGTCCCACGAGCGCGCGACCACGAAGCGCGCCAGCCGCGCGACGACGGTCACGTTCAGCGTCCGCTTCCGCGCGGGATGCCCGTCGCAACGGTCGCGTGACGGCGCTCGCCCTCCCGGGTCGAGTCGATGAGCGTCACGCTGCTCGCGCTCGCCAGCGAGCGCAGCTCGCCGGCGGCCGGTCCCTGGATGGAGCCCTCGCTCATCAATCCCCCACGCGCGTCGTCATTGCCCCGCGTAGACGTGCTCGAGCGCGTCGCTCGGGTCCGGATCGGTTCCGGCCTGGGCGAACTCGACCGACGCCTCGACGACGCTCTGCGCCTCGCGATCGAGCCGTGCCCACTCCTTCTCGCTCAGCCCGAGGCGCGCGCGAAGATTCTCGATCGGGTCGCGGGTCTCTCTCAGTTCCCGCAGCTCGTCCTTGTCGCGGTACACCTGCGGGTCGCCGATGTAGTGACCCGCCAGCCGTTCGGTCTCGCAGAGCAGAAAGACGGGGCCCTGGCCCGCGCGTGCGTGGGCGAGCGCATCGAGCGCGGCGAGATGGACGGCCTCGACGTCCTGACCGTCCACCCGCAGCGCGTGCATGCCGAACGCCACCGCGCGCTTGGTCAGGTCGGTGATCGGCTGGTGCTGCGACTGCGGCGTCGACTCCGACCAGCGGTTGTTCTCGCACACGAAGACGGCCGGAACCTGCCAGAGCTGAGCAAGGTTCAGCGACTCGTGAAAGGTGCCGATGTTCGTCGCCCCGTCACCGAAGAACGCGACCGCGACCCGTGGCTGGCTGCGCAGCTTGAACGCGAGCGCCGCACCGACCGTGGCCGGTAAGCCGCCCCCGACGACGGCGTTTGCGCCCATGTTGCCGCGCGCGACGTCGTAGAGGTGCATCGAGCCGCCATACCCGTGAGAGCAGCCCTCGAGCTTGCCGTACAGCTCAGCCATCACCTCGTTCGGCGGGGTGCCGTTCGCGATCACGTGCCCGTGCGCGCGGTGCGTCGACGCGATCAGATCGCCCTCCTCGAGCGCGCTGCAGACGCCGACCGCGACCGCCTCCTGGCCGATGCAGGCGTGCAAGAACCCGGCCAGCTCGCCGGCCCGGAAACGCTCGACGACCTTCTCCTCGAACCGCCGGATCAACAGCATCTCGCTCAGAAATGCGACGAGCTGCTCGCGCGGCAGCCGCTGCTCGGTGGTCATGCCGGACCGTTCGCTCGTCACTGCTGGCTCCTCGACTTCGGCAGGCCTCGCCGCAACACCTCGGCGAGAACGACGGCGTCGTTGTGCTCGCTGTCGTGGGCCGAGTAGACGAGCGTGAGCGTACCGTTCCCGGCGCGCCGCCTGAGCTCCGCTAGCCGCGGGCGATTGGCGCGGAGCTCGTCGATGTAGCGGCGACGGAACTCGGCGAAGCGCGCCGGCTGGTGGCCGAACCACACTCGGAGCTCCCCGCTCGGCGACAGCGCCTTCTCCCACTCGTCGAGGTTGGCCTGCTCCTTCGAGACGCCGCGGGGCCAGAGCCGGTCGACGAGAACGCGATAACCGTCCTCGACCGACGCCGGTTCGTAAGCGCGCTTCAGGCGGATGTCCACCGACGCTCCTTCTAGCTCGCGCTCTCGTGCCCGTTCGCCGCGGCGGCGCCGCGAACGATCACGACCGGGCAGGAGGCGTGGTGGGCGCACTGCTGGCTGACCGAGCCGAGCAGTAGCTGGGCGAAGCCGCCGTGCCCGCGTGAGCCGACGACGAGCAGATCGGCGTCACGCGATTCCTTGACGAGAACGGCCGCAGGCGCACCCTGGACGACACGACGCTCTACCTTCACGCCCTTGGCGTCGACCGCCACCTCTTCCAGGGTCGCGTCGAGCACGGCCTCGGCCGCACTGCGAAGCGCCTCGAACTCACCGCCGGCGTGCGGAACCGATCCCTCGATCCCGGGAGCTCCCAGGTAGGCGAACTGCCAGGCGTGGACGGCGCGCAGCGTCGCCTGGCGCAGGCGCGCCTCCTCGAGCGCGAATCGAAGAGCCGCTTTCGCTCCGTCCGATTGATCGACGCCGACGACGATCGAGTTCATCTCATGCTCCCTTCGATTGCTGGAGTCGCGGCGTGATCGTACGCGTCGCGCTGCCATCCGAACCGTTCGCGAGCGATCCGCGGCGGCCCCTCCACGATCGCCCGCCACGCCTCGAGCGCATCCTGGATCTCCGGACGAAACGGTTGGTCGATGAGAGCGTCGACCATCCATTCGACCTGGTGACCCTCGAACACGAAGATGACTTCACTCGCCGAGAGATAGACGCTGTGGCGAACGATGCCGGTCTCGGTGAGGTCGAAGGGCGGCCCCTGCGCGATCAGCTCAGCGGCACGGGGCCCACTTTCCTCCTTCAGGTGCGCAACGATCGCCACCCGCTCCATCACGTCCTCCCCTCTTGGCTGCAGCCTGAGTGCCGCTTGGCACCTGCCGCGTCATCGCTTCGGTGCTCGCCCCCCATGGTCGATGCGACGATGTCCTGTAGCCATCCGGTCACGGCCCCATCTTGCGTGCGCGATCACCGTCGTCATCGAAAAGATGAGGCCCTCGCCCGATGGCCGCGCGGGCGCGCGCCCGCGAGCCTCCCATCAGAAAGGGAGGTGCAAGATGGAAGCTCTCGAGCTCTATACGTCCGCTCTCGCCGTGTTCAGCGCGGCGCTCTTGCTGGTGGTTGCCGGACTCGCGAAGAAACAACTTCTCTGGAAGAGAGCGAAGGCTGTTCCGGTGCGACATCGCCGGCGCCGGTCCTGAAGCTCGATGTCGGTACCCGCGACCAGCGCCCCCGCCATGGACGGCGCTTCGCGCGAGTGGCTCCGCTCCCTTCGGGCCGACGGCGCCACTCGTGATCAGGCCGTCGCGCGCCTGCACGCTCTGCTCCTGCGCGCCGCCCGCTTCGAGGCGGCGCGCCGCCGTGGGCGCTGGCCGCACTTGCGTGACGAGCTCGACGAGATCGCACATGAGGCGGCCGCTGACGCGCTGATCAGCGTTCTCGCAGGCCTCGACGACTTTCGCGGCGAGAGCCGCTTCACGACCTGGGTCTACAAGTTCGCCCTGCTCGAGACGGCCGCCAAGCTCCGCAAGCGCGCCTGGCAGGGACGCGAGGTCCCGCTCGAGCCCGATACCTGGAACCTGCTTGCCGGCGCCGGCCTCGCACCGGCTGAGCGGGCCGAGCAGAGCGAGCTGCTGAGGACATTGCAGACCGCGATCGGCGAGGTGCTGACGCCGCATCAGCGGCGCGTGCTCGTTGCCCTGGGGCTGAACGCGGTCCCGATCGACGTCCTCGCGGATCGTCTGGATACGACCCGCGGCGCCCTGTACAAGACGCTGCACGACGCTCGCGGCAGGCTGCGCGCGCACCTTGCCGAGCGCGATCTTTCCGTCGGGCTGACGCGCTAGCCCAGGCTGAAGCGGACGATGCCGCCCGCAAGGTCGGTGTCAGCGGGCTCTTCGGAGGCGCCGAGACCGAAGCGCGCGATGCCGCCGGCGAGCTGTCTGTCGTCCTTGCCGTCCCGCTCCTGGTCGGCCACGCTCACATCGGCGCCCGCCGGCACGACGACGACCGGGCACGGCGCACGCCTCGAGACCTCAGCCGAGATGCTGCCGAGCAAGGAGGAACGCGGCCCGGTCGAGCCCACGACGATCATCGACGCGTCCGCTGCCGCCGCCGCCGCAACGAGCCGGTCGGCCGGATGACCGGCCTCGACCAGCCAGCCGGCGCCGCAGTCCACCTCGGTCACACCACCGTAAGCGCGCTGGAGGCGTCGGGCGATGGCGCTGACCCTCTCCGGGGGCGAGCCGTCGTCGATGACGCGAACAAACACCAGCCCGAGCCCGAGCTTCCTGCTCAAGCCGCGAGCGACGCGTGCCGCTTCCTTCGCGGAGTCCGAATCGTCGACGCCGCAGATGATCGAGCCAGCCACCAGATCCTCCTTCACTCGCTGTTCACCGAGGTTCGCGTGGTTCGATCGCTGCCGCTATCGGGCCAGCAACCCATCTCGGCGCCGGGGCCGACTCCACCGGCCGACCGACGGTGGCAGGGCTCGCTGCGGAGTGCGCCTCCTCAGGAGATCTGCCGGCCGGCGACGAGCGCGCGCAGGCTCTCGTACTCCTCACGGCACGCCGGGCAGCCGACCAGATGTGTGCGCAGGCCGGGGATGGCAGCTTCGGCGTCCTTGCCCTCGAGCTCGAGCTCGACGTACCGGTCGAGCTCGTCGAAGCAGACGTCGCAGCCGACCTCGGGCTCGGCGGGTCCGAGCAGTCCTTCCAGGGCTTGCTCGAGATCGGGTCGTCTCATCTCTCCCCCTCTTTCGGCCAGGTGCCGAGGGCGAAACCCGACTCGGTCAGGTGTCGGCGCAGTTTGCGGCGTGCGTCGTGCAGCGACTTGTAGAGCGCGCCGCGGGTCGTGTTCAGCCGCTCGGCGAGGACATCGATCGGGACGCCGTTCAGCGTCAGTGCGACCAGCACCCGTCGCTGATGCGGGCTGAGGACATCTTCGATCAGCTGCTGCAGCATCGTCAGCAGCTCGCGTTGCTCCACTTCCTCGTCGGGCTCGATGCCGGCGCCCGGGAAGAGGGTCCAGGTCTCCGGGTCGAGCGGCACCTCGCGTCCTTGCCAGGCCCGCCTGCGCAGCTTTACAGCTGCCTCGAGGAGAGCGAACTTGTATGCCCACGTGGTGAAGCGGCTCAGGCCGCGGAAGTCGTCGAGGCGGGCCAGCACGCTCATCAGCGCGTCGCCGGCCGCCTGGAGCGCGACGTCGTCGAAGTCGTTGCCGCGCAGATGCGGGAGCATCGACCTGCGGCGCCCGACCTCGAAGCGAGCCGCCTTGACGAGGAGCGCGTGCAGACGCGCGATCGCGTCGTCGCGGATCGTGCCCTCGGCGCGCAGGCAGCGCAGCCACTCACTCGACTCGGGGTCGAGGACCCCGGTCGGAGGCGGCGCCTCGACGACTCCGGGCCGATGATCGATCGGCTCCACGTGTACGGGCACAGTACGGGTACGGGTGCTCATAGGCCGACCTTCGGCCCATGAGCGGGGAGGGGTCCCAGGGGAACCGGGAGGTTCCCCGAAGAGATCCGCCTCCGGAAGAAGAGGGTTCGTGGGGGAAACATGGTTTTCCCCACGGGAGCGAGCCGAAGGCGAGCGACGCTCATAGGCCAACGTTCGGCCGATGGGCGGGGAAGGGCCGGGAGGAACCGGGAGGTTCCCCCAACAGAGTCGGCCTCTGAAAGAAGGGGGCTCGTGGGGGAAACATGGTTTCCAGGGAGTCTGCTTCAGGGACAGGCTCAAACCTGTCCCTGAAGCTCCTTCCGACGAGCCGAAGGCGAGCGACGGTCATGCTGCATCGCCGTCGTCGTGGAGCGGAGCCAGGATGCGCACGGCGAGCTCCGGCGGGCAGCCGCGCTCGGTCAGCTCGATCAGGGCGTGCAGGTCGAAACGCCGGTCGTGCGCGACCCGTGAGGCGATGGGAAGCGGAAAGCCGCTGTGAGCCAGCTGATCACGCCGCCAGGCGATCACGTCGGGTTCCGTCTGCGCCTGTCGCAGCTCGCTGTTCATGACTGATTTGGTGCAGGGCCGGCGGCGTTTCTTACCTTCCGTCCCAATCGGAAAGGCGGGTGCCGTCGGGGGTAAGGCCGACGCGCGCCGCGACACAAACCACCCGAGAAGGAGGTACGAACGTGAAGCAGCTTCAACCGGCGATCCAGTCGCGACTCCACGAGCTGGCCGCGCACGGTCAGAGCGTCTGGATCGACTACCTCTCGCGCGATCTGCTCGAGACGGGTGAGCTCGCGCGCCTGATGGCACGCGACGCGGTCGTCGGCGTCACGTCGAACCCGACGATCTTCCAGAAGGCGATCTCGGGCGGATCGGCGTACGACGCGCAGCTGTGGACGAGGCCCAAAGGCTCCTCGTGGAGCTCGAGCGGGCCGGCATCGACTACGACGACGTGGTGTCCACACTCGAGCGGGAGGGGGTGGAGAAGTTCGTCGACTCCTTCGCAGAGCTGCTGCACGGCGTCCACGAAAAGCGCGAGGTGCTGGCTGCGGCGGCCGGCGAGATGCGGTGAGCGTGTTCGAGGTCCTCGGCGCCGCGGGAATCGTGATCTCCGCGCTGGTACCGCCCGCTCAGGTGGTTCGCTCGAGGCCGTAACGGAGGAAGAGATGGTCACCGTGCGAACGAGCGCCGAGCAGGCGACTCCGCGACCGGTATGAGGGCAAGAGCTCGGTTCCCTCGACCAGGCCGCTGCGGGTGGCGCTCGGCGAGCGTCCCGCGAAGAGCGGCGAGATCGTCAGGAAGAGCTCGTCGACGAGGTCGGCGGCGAGCAGCGACCCGAACAGCGTCGGGCCGCCCTCGGAAAGGATCAGCTCGTTGCCGCGCTCACGCAGGAACGCTACGGCGGCGCGCAGATCGACATCCTCGCTGCCCGGCAGCACCACGGTCTGTGAGGAGGTGGGCAGACGATCCCCGAGCGCGGCCGCCCCCCGTTCGGTCGTGAGCACGAGCGCGCCGGCCTCGAGGACCGGGTGGGCGACGTCGATCAGCCCGCTCGCCGTGACGATCACGATCTCCGGCCGTGCGGCGCGACCGAGCCTGCGGCGGAGCTCCGCGTAGGCGTCCGCCGCCGGCGGATAGGCACGTCCGGCCGTCCACAGGGTTCCGGGGGAGGCGAGCATCGTTCCGGAGCCGACGAGCACCGTGTCGGCGCAGGCCCGCAGGAGCCCCATCACGAACCGGTCCGCCTCGCTCCCCCCGCTGATCAGCTTGTTCGACTGGCTCAGGCCCGGGATCGCGACGACGCCGTCGATCGTCGAGACGAAGTTCGTGATCAGCGCCGGGGTCCGGAAGCCGATCGGCCCGCCGTAGAGCAGCGAGAGCTCGTCCGGTAGATCGAGCGGTGTCTCCTGTGGCAGCTCGTGCAGGAGCCGCATCGGCTCGAGCGACTGCACGCTCATGATCGCCCGCCGCGGCCCTGCACGTGCTGGAGGAACTCGCGCCGCAGGTCGGGGTCGCCGAACGCCCCGCGCCAGAAGGTCGTCGTCGTCCGCGAGTGCTCCTCGACTCCGCGCATCTGCGTGCAGAGATGCGACGCCTCGAGGTGCACGGCCACGCCGAGCGGCGCAACGAGCTCGACCAGGGCGTCCGCGATCTGCTCTCCGAGCCGCTCCTGCACCGTGAAGCGGCGCGCGAACAGTCGAACGAGCCGGGTCAGCTTCGAGATCCCGATGATCTCCTCCCCGGCCAGGTAGCCGATGTGGGCGCAGCCGGTGAACGGCAGCGCGTGGTGCTCGCACAGCGCGGAGAACGAGATCGGCCCCTCGACGATCTGCCCGTGGACGGTGTCGGCGCCCGCATGGGACTCGGTCGGGAACGCGGTCAGCAACTTCGGATCGCCCTCGTACCCGGAGGTCGCGTCGTAGAGCGCCCGCAGGAAGCGCCGGGGCGTGTCGCTGGTGCCGGGGGTATCGAGATCCATCCCGAGCGCGGCGAGGATCTCCGCGACATTGTCCTCGAAGCGCCGCCAGTCCTCCGGGGCGACCCGGCGAGGGCGGAGCTGCTGATCGGCGCCGCCGGGAAACGGATCGAACACCTTCCGCAGCCCGATCACGTTCGTCTGCTCGTCGAACACGCTCGTTCCCTCCTCACTCGAGAGTGGGCACCGGACAGCCGGCGCCCCTGACACGAAGCACGCGCAACCCACGTCGAAGCTCGAGCGGCAGCAACGTCAGCACGCACGCGAAGACGACCCAGAAGTACAGCTCGGGCCGGGCGAAGACCAGGCACAGGGCGAGCGCCGCCATCTGCCCCGAGAGACCGAAGTTGTGCAGGACGACCAGCGTCGCCCGGTCGTGGTAGGCGAGCCTCGCGTCAGCACCGGCCGCCAGCCGCCGCAGCCGCCGGCGGACGAACGCCTCGACGACCCGGTCCTGCGGCGCATAGACGACGGCGTAGACCTTGCGGAGCACCGCGCCGACGCCCTTCGCCGCCGGCATCGCCTCCACGACCTCGCCGCGCTCGCGACGATAGAGCCGTCGCAGGTTGAAGTTGACGCCGAGCACGAGCGTCAGCAGGCCGAATGCACCGCCCGCGACGACCGGCCGCCCGGTCAGGTACCCGAGCGCGGCGAAGAGCGCCGCGTTTACGACCAGGTCAGACTCGGAGTCGAGGTACCGCCCGAGCGCCGAGACACGCCCGGACGCGCGGGCGAGCTGACCGTCGGCGTTGTCGAGCACCGTCTTCACGACGAGGAGGAGCGCGGCGACGACCAGGCGGCCGCGTGCCAGCTCGACGGCGGCGGCGACGCCGGCGCAACTGCCGGCGACTACGACCGCCGGCGGCGGAACCCGCAAGGGAAGCAGAGCAAGCACCACGAGGTGCGCGAGCGGCCGAAACACCCGCTCGCAGACGAGCTCCGTCGTCACGCCGTCCTTGCGCGAGCGCTCGAACAGGCTTCGGCGCCCGGGCAGAGGGGCATACTTCACGCCGTGAGCGTTGTCGAGGGATGGAGCGAGGTCGACGGGGCACTCGAGCGGGAGTTCGTCTTCGACGGCTTCCTCGACGCGATCGCGTTCGTGAACCGCCTCGCCGAGGCGGCCGAGACGGCCGACCATCACCCCGACATCGCGATCAGCTACAAGCGCGTCACCGTTCGCTGGTCGACCCACTCCGCCTCGGGGATCACCGACCGCGACCGGGAGATGGCCGAGCGGACGGACGCGCTCGCCTGAGCCCTCGCGCAGGACCGACATCTCAGCCGATCAGCCTCTGGAGCTCGTCGCGACCGATCGGATCGCCGGCGCCGATCAGGAGGCGGGCGTCGTCCACCTTGCCCCAGACATCCCAGAGCAGGAACCCGCGTGGCCGCCTCTCGCCGTCCAGGTAGCAGACGACCCCCTTGCGGTTCGGCTCCGCCCACTCGACCAGCGTCTCGTGCCGCGAGTCGACCTCGCCGACCGCCTCGTACCCGAGGTCGAAGAGGTCCGAGTAGAAGAACGGCAGGTGGTCGTAGGGCTCGTCGGCGCCCGCCATGCTGCGGCCCACATGCGCACCGTGGCTATTGGCGTGGTCCTCGTGCTCGACGCGTAGCGCGGTACCGAGCGCGGTCGCCGGAAAGTGGGCGACGTCGCCGGCCGCGAACACCTCGTCCCGGCCGGCGACGCGCCCGCGGTCGTCGACCACGATCCCGTTTTCGGTCGGCAGCCCGGCCGCCGCGGCCAGCTCGACGTTCGGCTCGATGCCGAGGCCGGCGACGACCGCTTCCGCCTCGAGCACGGGTCCCTCTCCGGTCGTCACCCTGACGACGTCTCCCGCCTGCTCCACGCCCGTGACCGACGCGCCCGGAAGCACCTCGACACCCTGCGAGCGGTAGTAGTCGAGCACGAACGCGGAGAGCTCCTCGGGAAAGATGCGCGCGCCGATCCCGGCCTCCGGGAAGACGAGCGAGACGGCCCAGCCGTTGCTCGCCAGCGCAGCCGCGATCTCCGATCCGATGAATCCGCCGCCGATCACGACCGCGCGTCCGGAGCCCTGCTCCCGTAGATGCCGATAGTCGTCCAGCGTGCGGAAGTAGACGACGCCGTCGCCCCCGAAGGGCAGGCGGCGGGGCCGACCGCCCGTCGCGAGCAGGAGCCGCTCGTACGAATAGGTCTCGCCCTGATCGTCGGTTGCCAGGCGCCCCGCGAGGTCGAGCGACTCGATCGTGCGGCCGAGGCGGAGCTCGACTCCGAGGTCGTCGGTCTTCCGCCAGATCGAACCCTCGTCCTTCCCCTTCCAGAGCCCCTTCGTCAGAGGCGGACGGTTGTACGGTGGATGAAGCTCCTCGCCGACCAGACCGATCGAGCCGTCCGGATCGCGCTCGCGGATCCCCCTGCACGCAGCGTCGGCTGTCATCCCACCTCCCACGATCAGATAGCGATACGACTGCACCTCACCACCTCGCTTCCTTCCAGTCCGGGTCAGCCCGGTCGGCGTCACCTGTCCAATGGCGTTCGTGTTCCGAAGGGCTGGCTTCTTACCTCACATCCGAGCAACAGCAGCCGCGCTCGCACCTTCGGGGTGCACCGAGGGTGCACGAACAGCGAGAGGTCGTCGATTCGCGGCCGCCGGCGACGGACGCAAGAGCCAGCCGGCCTGCTGGAGCGACGCACGTACGATGCAGCCCGTGGACGCCCTCCTTGCGATCGTCAGCAAGCGTGACACCCGGCGTTACGCCGACAGACCGATCCCGGACGGGACGACCCGGCGCATTCTCGACGCGGGACGACTCGCCGGCAGCGCGCAGAACCGGCAGCCGTGGCGTTTCCTGGTCGTCGAGAGCGAGGACGCGCGTACGCGACTCGCCGAGACCGTCTACGCGCCCGCGAACGTCCGCGGCGCGCGGCTCGTCGTGGCGATCGTCGGTCGGAGCGGCTTCGACACCGGCCGCTGCGCGCAAAACATGCTCCTCGCCGCCTGGAACGCGGGCGTCGGCTCCTGTCCCAACGGTCTCAGCGACCGCGAGAGCGCCCATGCGGCGCTCGGCCTCGGCGCCGACGAGGAGATCGCGATCGTGCTCACCTTCGGCTATCCGGTCAAGGAGCGCGACCCAGAGCGGCGGCCGGCCGAGGAGTGGAGCGCCACCGCCGACCGAAAACCGCTCGACGAGCTCGTCGAACGCATCTAGCGACGTCGAACGGTGTGGACGAGTCGTAACGCTTCCGTACGGGGGTCTGACCCCGTATGCGGCCGTGACGTTTCCTCAACAGTCGCGAGCGCCTCTTCTCGGTTAGCCGGAACGACCGAAAAGGAAAGTCACAATCTTGGCGAAGCCGTGCCACTTTTGGCATGGGGTCTGGCCCTAGATGGAGAGCACGAGCTTGCCGAAGTGCTCGCCGGCCTGCATGC
>JBBRXG010000034.1:0-25052 GCA_038248655.1 Gaiellales bacterium | reverse complement strand
GACCAGAGTTGACCACCGAGATATCGACTGTCGTTGCGGTCGTCACGCCATCGAAGGCGATTGCCGAGTCGGGCGCGCCGTACTTTTCGGCGTTGCTCAAGAGGTTCTGGAATATCTGGATGAGCGCCACCTCGTCTCCGTCGGCCAGCAGCCGGTCCCGCCCGGCGTACTCCATGTTCACCGCGTAGAGGAGCCCCGCCGGCTCGTCGCCCAGCCCGAGGGTCGCCCAGACGTCTCCGACCCGCCCGACCGTCTCGAGCTCGCGCTCCGACCAGCCGGCGCGCTCCCGGAGCCCTGCGAACAGGCGGACGCGAATCATGGAGTGAGAGTACGCAAGCGCTAGCCGACGTCGCGGCGGGCTGTGAGCGCGATCCCGCACGCGACGAGAGCAGCCACCCAGCCGACGAGCACCGCGGCGCCTGCGCCGGGGGACAGCAGGTGATCGTTGGACGAGCCGCCGAACGCCTCGGACGCCTGGCCGGGGGCGAAGCGCCCGACGGAGGGGACGAAGCCGAAGAGCACGCTCTCGACCACGAAGAGCCAGCCCAGAAGCGCGATCACGGAGCCGATCTGGTTGCGGACGATCGACGCGACTCCGACGCCGATTCCGCCCCACAGGGCGGCATCGGCGAGCGCCCTCAGCACGACGACCGTCAGGTCTCCCCCTCGGACGGAAACCGGGATCCCGCGTCCGGCGAGGACCGCGTAGCCGATCCCGCACGCAAGCGCTTCCTCGACGACGGCGAGGACGATCCCCGTGAGCATGCTCGCCAGGAGCTTCGCCTCGACAACCGTCGACCGGCGCGGCGAGAACAGGAAGGTCGGCCTGATCGTTCCGAAGCGGTACTCGCTCGTGATGACGAGGACCCCCGCCAGGACGGCGACCAGCGACGCGAACCCGCCGGTGCCGAAGAGGTCGCGCTGGTCGTTCCTCCCGTCGAGCTCGCCCACGTTGCTCAGGAGCCCGTGCAGGAGAGCGACGAGGATCACGAGCGCCACCATCGCGAGCACGAGCCCGAGGGTCGTCCGCGTCGAGCGGATCTTCAGGAGCTCGGCCCTCGTCTGCCCGATCACGTCTGCTGCTCCGAGGTGAGCTCGAGGAAGACATCCTCGAGCGACGAGCCTTCGGGCGCGAGCTCGTGCACGGGGACGCCGGCGGCGAACGCGATCTCGCCGACGCGCTCGCTCGTCGCTCCCGAGACGACCAGCGTGCCGTCCCCGACCGGCGAAACCTCGAGCTGCTCGGCGCGCAGCGCCTGCTCCAGCTCGGTCGGCCTGGACGTTCGTACGCGGACGGAGCCGCCGACCCCGGCGGTGAGCCGGTCGAGCGACGCCTCCGCGATCAGGCGTCCGCCGCTGATGATCAGGACCTGGTCGACCGTTTGCGCGACCTCTGCGAGCACGTGACTCGAGACCAGCGCGGTGCCGCCGCCGTCCGCGAACGCCCGGAGGAAATCACGCAACCAGCGGACGCCTTCCGGATCGAGCCCGTTCGCCGGCTCGTCGAGGACGAGCAGCTCCGGCTCGCCGAGCAGCGCCGACGCCAGCCCCAGTCGCTGACGCATGCCGAGCGAGTATCCCTTCACGCGGCGGCCCGCGACCCGGTCGAGCTCGACGAGACCCAGCACGTCGTCTGCGCGCGAATCCGGGAGCCCGACGACACGGCTGAGCGTGAGCAGGTGGTTGCGGCCCGACCTGCCCGGGTGGAAGTCGGTTGCCTCGAGCACCGCCCCGACGCGGCGTGCCGGCTCGTCGAGATGAGCGTAGGGTCGGTCGAACACGAGCGCACGTCCGGCCGTCGGCGCCGCCAGGCCGAGCAGCATGCGCAGCGTCGTCGTCTAGCCAGAGCGAGCCGAAGATCTCTTCCGCGGCCGCGAAGTACAGTGGCGCCATGGCGGCCGACGATCGCCGGGAGACCGACGCAGGGGTCGAGGTCAAGCCGGTCTATACGGCAGAGGACGTCGAGGGCCTCGAGGCCGAGTTGCCGGGCGCGTTTCCGTTCACGCGCGGGCCGTACACGACCATGTACCGCGGCCGCCCGTGGACGATCCGCCAGTACGCGGGCTTCGGCTCCGCCGAGGAGACGAACGGGCGCTTCCGCTACCTCCTCGACCGTGGTCAGACTGGCCTCTCGACCGCCTTCGACCTCCCGACCCAGCTCGGCCTCGACTCCGACGACCCTCGCGCGGCCGGCGAGGTCGGGCGCACCGGGGTCGCGATCGACTCGATCGCCGACATGGAGCTCCTCCTCGACGGGATCCCGCTCGGCGAGGTCTCGACTTCGATGACGATCAACGCGCCGGCGGCCCTCCTCCTGCTCCTCTACGAGCTCGTCGCCGAGGGTCAGGGCGTCATCGGCGAGCGCCTCCGCGGCACGGTCCAGAACGACATCCTCAAGGAGTACGCGGCGCGCGGGAACTACATCTTTCCCCCGCGTCCGTCGATGCGCCTGACCACCGATCTCTTCGCCTATTGCAGCGACCGGCTGCCGGGCTGGAACGTGATCTCGATCTCCGGGTACCACATCCGCGAGGCCGGCTCGACCGCCGTCCAGGAGATCGCCTTCACGCTCGCGAACGGGCTCGCGTACTGCCGGGCCGCGATCGAGGCGGGGCTCTCGCCCGACGACTTCGGTGAGCGCCTCTCTTTCTTCTTCAACGCGCACAACCATTTCTTCCAGGAGGTGGCGAAGTTCCGGGCCGCCCGGCGCCTGTGGGCGAAGCTGCTGCGCGACCGCCTCGGCGTCACCAACCCGCGTGCCCTCGCCCTTCGCTTCCACGCCCAGACCGGCGGCTCGACGCTGACCGCTCAGCAGCCCGAGAACAACATCGTGCGCGTCGCCGTGCAGGCTCTCTCGGCAGCGTGCGGCGGCGCGCAGTCGATCCACACGAATTCGTTCGACGAGGCCCTCGCCCTGCCGGGTGAGCACGCCGCGCACATCGCGCTCCGCACCCAGCAGATCCTCCAGCAGGAGGCGGGAATCACCGACACGGCCGACCCGCTCGGCGGCGCCTACTTCGTCGAAGCGCTGACGGACGAGCTCGAGAGGCGCGCCCTGGAGCTGATCGACCGGGTCGAGGAGATGGGCGGCGCGGTTGCGGCGATCGAGGCTGGCTTCGTCCAGCGCGAGATCGAGGATGCCGCCTACCGGTACACCGCCCAGGTCGAGAGCGGCGAGCGCCTCGTCGTCGGCGTGAACGCGTTCACCGACGGCGAGGCCGACGACGGGCGGATCGAGCTCCATCGCCTCGACCCCGAGATCGAGCGCCGCCAGCTCGAGCGCACGGCGAGGGTTCGGGCCGAGCGGAGCGCCGAAGAGGCCGCGGCCGCACTCGCCGAGGTGCGCCGCGTCGCCGGCTCGACCGGGAACCTCCTCGCGCCGATGCGTGTAGCCCTCCGGAGCCGATGCACGGTGGGGGAGATCTGCGACGTGCTCCGCGACGAGTGGGGCACGTTCGACGCTCGGCACGGCTGAGCATCCTGCGCGCGCGGCGCTCCTCCAGGTCTGCCGGGCTCGCGGGCGGGCACCCCCGAGGTACACGGTGGCTTGATGGGCGTTATGCTCGCGCCGCCTGGCATCTACCACTGGGGGGTGGCGATGAGACGGTTGCTGTTTCTTGCCCTGTCTGTGTTGCTGATCGGGCTGCTCGCCGGCGTCGGGCTCGCCGCGAAGCCCAAGCCCAGGCCGAAGCCGGCGCCTCCGGTGACCCCGGTGCAGAAGCTGGCGACGATCAAGCACTTCGTCGTCATCTACGAGGAGAACCACAGCTTCGACAACCTGTACGGGGGCTGGGAGGGTGTGAACGGGCTCGCCAACGCGGGCTCGCACACGACCCAGGTCAATCAGGCGGGCGTTCCCTACAGCTGCCTGAGGATGAACGACGTCAACCTGACGTCGCCTCCACTCGCACCGTCCTGCACCGATACGACGACCGGAACGCCGTTCTCGAGCGCGTTCACGGTCGCGCCGTTTCGGATCGACAAGTTCATCCCCGCGACCGCGACGACCTGTCCGCCGACGCTGAAGGCCTTCAGCTTCCCGAACGGCGTGCTGAACGGCGATCCGCAAGGGCTGCCGGGCGGCTGCACCCGCGATCTCGTGCACCGTTTCTACCAGGAGATCTTCCAGCTCGACGGCGGCAAGCAGGATCGCTACGTGACCGGCAGTGATGCCATGGGCCTCTCCATGGGCGTCTACGACACCAAGTCGCTTCCGATCTACAAATACCTGCATCAGTCCCGTCACCCGCGCTATGCGATCGCGGACGACTTCTTCCAGGCCGCGTTCGGGGGGTCGTTCCTCGACCACCAGTGGCTGATCGCCGCCGCCTCGCCCGTGTATCCGAGCCCGGCGCCCGACACGCTGCACTCGATCGTGGACGCGAACGGCTTCCCGAACGCCACGTACGGCCTCTACAAGCCGGCAACCCCGGTCCGCGACGGCGCGCTGACGGTCGCGTGTCCTGCCCCCATCGCGGGCCTCGCCTGTGGCGACTTCGCCGTGAACACGATGCAGCCGGCGTTCCAGCCCTCCGGCCTGTTCGGAGCGAAGCTGCCTGCGCAGACGAATCCGACGATCGGCGACCGGCTCTCCCAGAAGCACATCGGGTGGGCCTGGTACTCGGGCGGCTGGTCGAACGCCAACGGCGACACGACGCAGCCGGGGTACACGAACGGGGCCGGGCCGAAGTGCAGCGATCCGAACGCCGACCCCGGCACCTCTGCCTATCCGCGCTGCCCGAACAACCTGTTCCAGTACCACCACCAGCCGTTCAACTACTTCGCGGCGTTCTCGACGGAGACGCCCGAGGGCCGGGCGAACCGGAACGCCCACCTGAAGGACGAGCAGGAGTTCGTCCAGCTCGCCCGGCAATCGACCGACACCTGCCATCTGAAGACGGTCAGCTTCGTCAAGCCGATCGGGCAGGAGAACGAACACCCCGGGTACGCGAGCGAGCCGAATGGCGACGACCACCTGGTCTCGCTGATCAAGTCGGTCGAAGGGAGCACGTGCGCCAAGGACACGCTCGTGATCGTCACGTACGACGAGTTCGGCGGCCAGTGGGATCACGTCCCGCCGCCCGGCATGGGCACGGCGGGGCCGCATGACCAGTGGGGCCCCGGGTCGCGGATCCCCGCGCTGATGATCTCGCCGCTCCTGTCGGCGCCGTACGTGGTCGACCACGTGTCGCACGACACGACCTCGATCCTCGCGACGATCGAGCACCGCTACAAGCTGCAGCCGCTCGGTACCCGTGACGCGGCGGTGAGAGATCTCTCCAGCATTTTCGCGGCGAAGCGACCGAAGACCTAGCTGGCACTCTCGCCCGCGGAGGCGGGACTGGGGGAGGGTCACGGCTTCCCCCGTCCAGGCGTCGTGGGCGACGCGCTCGACGGCGCCGGCGCGATCGCGCTCTCCGATGTTCCGCTCGACGCTCGTGATGCGTACGTATCGGGGTCTGACCCCGAAAACCGCCCGAATTGCAGGGAGTGTGGACAAGCGAGCCGAGAGGCGCAGGTGGCGAGCCCTGGGAGGCATCGCGCGGCGTCGCGGCCCGCGGCGAGAATGGGCTCGTGCGCATCCTGCTCGTCTCGCAGATGTATCCGGGGCCGGACGACCCCGATCTCGGAGTCTTCGTCGCCCGGCTCGAGGACGAGCTGAAAGCGCGGGGCAACGAGCTCGCGCGGGCGGTGATCGACCGACGGGAAGGCGGACGCGGCCGGCACGTCCGCCTGGCCCGGGACGCGCACGCAGCTGCGAGGCGCTTCCGGCCGGATGTCGTCTATGCGCACTTCCTCGTCCCGGCGGGGCTGGCGGCGGCGCTCGCCTCGCGGGCGCCGCTCGTCGTCACCGCGCACGGCCAGGACGTCGCCAACGTCGGCCGCATCCCCGGAGCGGCTGCCGCGACGCGCATCGTCGTCCGGCGGGCGGCGGCCGTGATCGCGGTCTCGGACTGGCTACGGCGCGAGCTGGAGGCGAACGTGCCGGCCGCCCGCGGCCGGGTCGAGGTCGTCGACTGCGGCGTCGACCTCGAGCGGTTCGCACCACGTCCCGCGCCTGACGGCCCGCCGGCGTACGTCGCCGTCGGCTCGCTGACCGAACGCAAGAACCCGCTCCGTCTCGCGCGCGCGTTCGAGCGGCTGGGAGAGGGGACGCTGACCTTCGTCGGCGACGGGCCGTTGCGACCGCAGCTCGAGGGTCGGGCCGGGATCGAGCTCACCGGACGAGTTCCGTACGGCGAGGTTCCGGACCGGATCGCCGAAGCGCATGTCCTCTGCGGCCCGAGCCTGGTGGAGCCGTTCGGTCAGGCGCTCCTCGAGGGGATGGCGGTCGGCCGCTCGGTGGTCGCGACCAGGGTGGGCGGTCCGCCCGAGTTCGTCCCGGCTGAGGCGGGCGTGCTCGTCGATCCGCTCAGCGAGGCGGCGATCGAAGACGGGCTGCGCAGGGCGGCAGCCCTTCCGTGCCCCAACGACAGCGCCCGCGAGGCGGCGACCGCGCACGACGTCAGGCGTCAGGCGGAGCGGGTGGAGGCGATCCTCCGGCGAGCCGCGCGAGGTCTTCCAGCCTGAGCTCGACGAGCGGCCGGATCCGCTCTTCCAGCCCGGCATCCCTGGCCAGCTCGAGCGCCGCCTCGTAGGTCTCCCTCACCTTCTCGGGCGCGACGCCCTGCTTCAGGCGGTTGTCGCCCGTGACGAGCAGCTTCTGGATCCGCGCCTGGATGCCCTCCACGGGCAGACTCTATGAGATGGTGGCAGATTCACTCGCATTCTCGACCTGGTTCTCATCGTGCTGACCCCCGCTCAAACCGTTGCTCGCGTTCTGATCGCCGACGACCACCGCCTGTTCGCGGAGGCGCTCCGCGCGATCCTCGGCTCAGAGGCGAGCGTGGAGGTCGTCGGCCTCGCGGCGAGCGGGGCGGAGGCGGTCGAGCGGGCGGGGGAGCTCGAGCCGGACGTCGTGCTCATGGACATCAGCATGCCCGGGGTGGACGGTATCGAGGCGACGAAGCGGATCCTCGCGGAGCGCCCGGGCACCCGTGTTCTGATGGTCACCGGCTCCGACGCCCGTCAGGACGTCGACGCAGCCCGGCTGGCGGGCGCCGCGGGGTACGTGACGAAAGATCGGATCGCCGCCGAGCTGGTCCGCGCGATCCTCGACGTCACGGGCGCTCCGGCGCTACCCTGAACACGTGCTCCAGGTCGTCGCGGTCATCCACGTCCTGCTCTCGATCAGTCTGATCGGTCTGATCCTGATGCACTCCGGCCGGGACGCGGGCTTCGGCGGCATGGGATTCACCCCCGCCTCACAGGGCGGAACGCACATCGTCGAGCGGAACCTCACGCGCCTGACCGTGCTCGTCGCGCTCGTGTTCGCGGCGACGACGGTCGCGCTCTTCCACCTGCTCGGCTAGGTGTCCGAAGAAGCAGCGAGCACCGAGCTCCCCGCAGCCCTGACCACGACCGAGTACGCCGTCCTCGGACTCGTCGCCTACCGGGAGTGCTCCGGCTACGACCTGGCCAGGGGAGCTGCGCGCGGAATCGGCTACATCTGGGCTCCTTCCCGAAGCCAGATCTACAAGGTGCTCCGCCGGCTCGGTGCCCGTGGGCTGGTCGCGAGCCGGGCAGTCGAGCAGCAGGGGCGACCCGACAAGGCGCTCTACCGGATCACAACTGACGGCCGGGCTGCGCTCGCCGCCTGGATCGAGGAGGTCGAGGACGAGCCGACCGGGGGGCCGAGCGTGTTCCTGCTCAAGATCCTCTTCGCCTGGGCGGCGCCGCCCGAGGCCGGGTTGGCCCAGCTCGAGGCATACCGCCGTCACCTCGAGGCCACGGTCGCGCACTTCGAAGAGCTCGCTCGCGGGCTGCCCGACGACGAGCCCGTTCACTCCCTCGCCGCCCTCCGGCACGGCATCGCC
Organism: Gaiellales bacterium; assembly: GCA_038248655.1. Taxonomy (GTDB): domain Bacteria; phylum Actinomycetota; class Thermoleophilia; order Gaiellales; family Gaiellaceae; genus DATBLE01. The sequence continues at coordinate 17,136 of JBBRXG010000034.1, read as the reverse complement.
CGCGGCCGGATCACCCTGGAATGGATCGAGCGGACGCGCCCGACTCTGATCGCGTTACGGGGCGCTAACCGGCACGCTGCTCCCACGTCCTAGTCTCAAGGAGACTACCAGGAGGTGGAAGATGAACAGGATGCTCGCCGTCTACGCCGTCGCGGTGCTGGCCTTCGCCGTGCCCTCGTCAGCCGCAGGTGCGAAGGCTGTCGATCCGTGCATCCAGCCCGGTGACACGCCCGTTCACATGAAGGCGTCCGACGGTGCGTCCGTCTACGGCGTCGAGGTCGGAGTGGGTACGACCGGCGTCGTCCTCGCGCATCAATACTTCAGCGATCACTGCGAGTTCATGCCCTTCGCGCGGGAGCTTGCCGCGGCCGGGTTTCGGGCGCTGACGATCGACTTTCGCTACAACGGGGAGTCCGCCGGCGGTGACTCCAGCCGGCTCGACCGCGACGTCGCCGCCGCCGTCGCCCGGCTCCGGGCCGACGGGGCGACCCGGGTCAAGCTCGTCGGCGCCTCGATGGGGGGGACCGCCGCCCTCGTCGCCGCCTCCTGGATCAGGCCGGCCGTCGACGGCGTCGTGAGCCTTTCCGGGCCCACCTACTTCCGCGGCCTGAACGCCGTGCAGGCAGTGAGGCGATCTCGCGTCCCCGTCCGCTTCCTGGTCTCGCGAGGGGACGGACGGTTTGCGCCCGACGCCAGCTACCTGATGCGCGCCGCGGCGGCGAAGGACAAGGCGATTCTCCGCGTCGGCGCAGGAGGCCACGGCTCGTCGATCCTTACGCTGCCCGCCGCGAAAGCGTTTGTGCTTGCGTTACTCGCCCGGTAGCGCAAGCTACAGTCCGGGCCCCGAGCCGGCGCCCGTGACGTTGAAACAGCCGGTCGCGATCGCCGGGACGCGGTACCCGTACGCCCAGCGATCGTCGTAGAAGTCGCTCTCGCTGACGAGCCGGGTCGTCCGGGTGAGGCCGGGGACGTCCCTGAGCAGGTCTTGCATCGAGACCGTGAAGCGGAGATTGACGAGCGGCTCCGCGACCTTGCCGTCCCGGATCCGGAAGGTTCCGTCGCGCGTCATCCCGGTGATCACGCCCTCGCGCGGACTGACGACGCCGAGGTAGTGGAGGCGGGTGACGTAGATCCCTTCGCCGACGAGCTCGGCGAGCTCGTCGACCGACTCCGCCTCGCCCGCCGCCATCGACACGGCGGTGGCCATCGGCCCGTCGGCGCGGGCCGCCGCCGGAAGGGCGTGCCCGGTCGACTCGCGCCCCGCGCGGCGTCCCGTCGCCCGGTCCCACACCGGCCCCCGGATCACGCCGTCCTCGACGATCGGGACGCGCTCCTTCGGCGTGCCCTCGAAGTCGAATGCGGCCGGGAGCCCGGCCGGGTCGAGCGCGTCGTCGACCAGGGTGACGCGAGGGTCGAATGCCCGCTCACCGATCCGCCCGGCGAAGTAGCTCCGCTCCTCGAGCAGGCCGAGCCCGTTGAAGCTGTCGAACGAGAAGTAGTAGAGGAGCTCTGCGATCGCGTACGGCTCGAGCACCGCGCGGTACCGGCCCGGACCAGCCTCTCTCGCCCCCCGGGTGCGGGCGGCCTTCGCCGCCGCCGCCTCGGCGATCGCGGCGGGGTCGATGTCGCCTGCGCGCCAGGCGGTTCCGGCCGCGTATCCGGAGGCGCCGTCGCCCGCGGCGAGCGCGACGCACGCCGCGTCGGTCGTCCGCTGCGCCGCCTCGAGACCGGTGCTGGAGGCGATCGCCAGCTCGCAGACTCCGCTCGTGAAGTAGCCGTACAGGTCGAGGTCGTCGGCAGCGCCGATCGCCGCCGAGGCGAGGCGGGCCTGGTCCTCGGCCCCGAGCGCTGCGGTCTCCGCGTCGTAGCCCTCGATCTGCGGGAAGGACGCGGGCGGGGCGAGCGAGGCAAGCTCGTCGTTCGGGCTCGCGCCCGCGAGGACGTCCGCCGCGCGGCGCGCGAGCTCCGCGAGCCCTTCGTCGTCCGTGCGGTTCGTGCTCGCCAGGCCCGCCCGGTCGTCACGGAGGAGCCGGAGCTGCACGACGGTGTTCTCGATCAGCGTCGGCTGGTGCACCTCCGAGCCGGCGTAGCGGGCGAAACCCGAGCGCTCGGTGCTGACGACCGCCTCCGCGTCCGCCTCCGGGGCGTAGGCGAGGGCACGCTTTGCGATCGAGAGCGCCTCGTTCACGACGACACGCCGACCTGGACGTTCAGGAAGCGGGCGGGCGCAGCCCCGTGCGAGACGTGGGCGGACTGGCCGGGCTGGCCCTTGCCGCAGTTCGTCAGGCCGTGCATCAGCCACTCGTCCGGGCCGGCGACCCGGTCGAGCGAGCCCCAGAAGACGGGCGTGACGCCGGTGTAGGTCGCGTCCTTGAGCAGCCGGCCGAGCCGGCCGTTCCTGATCTCCCAGGCCATCTGCGTCCCGAACTGGAAGTTGAGGCGCTTGTCGTCGATCGACCAGCTGCGGTTCGTGTCGAGGAAGATTCCCTCGTCGACCTCGGAGATCAGCTCGGCCAGCGATCCGCTCCCGGGCTCGAGATGGAGGTTCGTCATCCGAACCAGCGGCATGCGCGCCCAGCCGTCGGCGCGCATCGAGCCGCCGGCCCCCTGACCGATGCGTGCGGCCGTCTCGCGGGAGGTGAGGAAGCCGCGCAGCACGCCGTCCGCGACGACGGGCTCGCGGCGAGCCGGGACCCCCTCGTCGTCGAAGCCGAACGTGCCGAGGCCCCCCGGCGTGGTCGGGTCCGCGGTCACGTTCATGTGCTCCGATCCGTAGCGGAGGGCGCCGAGGTCGGACGGGGCCAGGAAGCTCGTCCCCGCGTACGCGGCCTCGGCGCCGTAGACGCGGTCGAGCTCGGTCGGGTGGCCGACGGACTCGTGCACCTGGAGCTGCATCTGCTCCGCCCCGATCACCACCGTCGTCACCCCGGCGGGGCACTCGGCGGCGCGGAGCAGTGCAGCTGCCTCTTCCGCTATCCGCGGCGCCTCTCGCTCCAGGCCGAGCCGCTCGACGTACTCCCACCCCTCCTGCGCGCTCGACCCGACGTGCGCACTCGGGTAGCTCCGAGCCTGGAACAGGCCGTCCGCGACTGCCATCGCGTCGATTCCGGCGCCGCATTCGACGAGCTCCTGCTCGATCTCCGCGCCGTCCGAGGAGACGAACAGCTTCCGCTCGGCCCGGGCGCGGACCATCGCCTGCGCCACCTTCACGTCCGGGTGGCGCATCGCCTCCTCGGCGCGGAGGCACAGGGCGACCTTGTCCGTCAGCGGGACCGCGAACGGATCCCGCTCGACGGCCGTGCGGTAGGAGCCCGACGCCGCCGCGAGCGGCGCGAGGGAGCGCGCCTCGTTCCGGCCGGCTGCTGCCGCAAAGGCGCAGGCGCGAAGGGCGGCGTCGCGGGCGCCCGTCGCGGTGAGCCGGCGGTCGCAGGCGAAGCCCCAGGCGCCGCCGACGAGCACGCGGACGCCGATCCCCTCGCTCTCCGCGTCGCTCAGCGTCTCGACCCGCCCGTTCTTCGTCCCGACGTCCTGTGACCGGCGCGTGACCCCACGGGCGTCTGCGTACGACGCACCGGCTCCGAGCGCCGCGTCGACCCCGGCTGCACAGGCCTCCCGCAAAGCGAGGCAACATTACCCGCCGCTACACTGGCCGCTGCGCGCTGGTGGCGGAATTGGTAGACGCGCAAGGTTGAGGGCCTTGTGACCCATTGGGTCGTGGAGGTTCAAGTCCTCTCCAGCGCAAAGCTCGCTCGCCAGCCGCTTCGCGGCTGGCATCGCTCGCTCCACGGGGGGAACGGCCGGTTCCCCCCGTGCGCCCCCTCCCTGAACCGTTCGCACCCTTGTGACCCGGTGGGTGCCGTGCCCGCCATGTCGGGCACGGCGGCGAAGGCAGTGTCAGGCACCAAAGCCGGTTCCCACGTGAACGGCTCGGGTGCGGAGTAGGATCGCCCTGGGACGACTTGAGGTCGAGCAGGAGCTGTCGCGCCGCGTCGGCGCTCGTCGGGGCGATTGCGCTCGGGTTCGTGCTCGCCCCCGGGAGCGTTGCCTCGCGCGACGACACCGCCTGGCTCCAGGCGAGCCTCGACCGCGGGGGACGCATCTTCGTCCTCAAGCTTCCGGGCGGCGACTGCTACCAGACGCGCGGGCTCTGGGTGAGCCACAGCGCGACGAGGATCGGCTCGGACGGCGCCTGCATCATCTACCTCGGCCCTGGACCTGTCCGCCTGCACTCCCCCGACGGCGACCCGATGCCCGCCAACGCGATCTTCTTCGTCAGTCGCGGTACGACCCGTGCCGAGCCTCCGAGGAGCGTGGTGATCTCGGACCTGACGCTGCTCGTCCCCATCGGGACGAGCAGCTACGACGTGAACGTCGCCGGCACCCGGGTCACCCTCGCGAATCTCGCGATCGACGGGGTACCGATCGACGGAATCACCATCACCGGCCGCAACAACGGCCTCGGGTACGCGGGCCCCGTGCAGATCCGGAACAGTCTGATCCGCGGCGCGCAGCGGAACGGGATCTCGGTCGTGGCAGGCAGTGACGTCATCATCGACGGCAACACGATCACCGGGGTCGGGCTGATCGGGATGTCGAACCCCGAGCTCGGACCGTGGGCCGGGATCGACATCGAGCCGGACGCCGCCTCCTACCCGATCGGGCGCGTGCAGATCACCCGCAACACGATCTCGGGGAACGCCGGTGCGGGCGTGCTGCTCGCGCTCGAGACGGGCACCGGCCGCCCGGGCGTCGCCGACCAGATCTCGCTCTCGGGCAACACGATCACGTTCAACGGCGTCCTGGGCGGCTCCTGGATGCACGGCGGCGTCTGTCTCCAGGGTGGCCAGTCGGATGGTCGCGGCACCCTCCGTCTCGTTGCGAACGAGATCGCCGGCAACGGGGGCTACGGACTCTGCAGCGACGACTCCGGCTATGCGATGCAGATCGCGCTGCTCTGCAACCTGATCCACGACAACGCATACGGCGACAGCCAGTGGGGCGATCTCGGCGGCCCGACGGCGGTCAGGGCGGAGGCAGTGGGCCGGAGCGGCGTCTGGTGCGCGTACCGGGCTGCTTGACGGCGTCCGACCCGACAGCTACTCTCGAACGCATGTTCGCTTCGCCGAGGGTGACGCCGTGCTGACCAAGCGGCAGCAGGAGATCTGGGAGTACCTCATCGAGTACGTCGACGGTCACGGGTACCCGCCGACCGTGCGCGAGATCGGCGAGCAGGTCGGCCTTGCCTCGCCGTCGACAGTGCATGCCCATCTCGCGAACCTGGAACGGGCCGGGCTGATCAGGCGCGATCCCACCAAGCCGCGCGCCCTGGAGCTCTCCGGACGGGCCGGGCGCGCAGCGGGCGGCGAGACCCATGCGCTTCCGCTCGTCGGCCAAATCGCGGCCGGCGCGTCGCTCCTCGCGGAGCAGAACGTCGATGCATACCTTTCCGTGCCCGAGCCGCTCTCGCGCGGCGGCGAGGAGTTCCTGCTCCGCGTCCGCGGCGACTCGATGCAGGACGCCGGAATCCTGGAGGGCGACTACGTCGTCGTCCGGCGCCAGTCCGACGCCCGCGACGGCGACATCGTCGTCGCGCTCGTCGGTGACGACGAGTCGGCCGACGAGGCGACCGTCAAGCGGTTCTTCCGCGAGCCGGGCTCCGCCGGTACCGAGGGCCGCGTACGGTTGCAGCCCGAGAACGAGGCGTACGAGCCCATCTATGCAGACCACGTGCAGGTGCTCGGCAAGGTGACCGGGATGTTCCGAGCGCTGTGACCGTCGCCTCCTTCCACCGCACGCTCGATCAGGAGCTCGTCGCGATCCTGCGCCGCGTCAGCCTGGAGTGTCCGGTCTGCGGCGAGTTCCTCCTGCACCGCTCCGACGGGGTCGGCTGCCCGCAGTGCGGGTTGGAGATCGGCGGCGAAGCGATCACCGCCGGGCGGCTCAGCGACGCAACATCTCTTTAGCGCCCCTCGCCGTCGATCTACCCGAAGGTGAAGCTGTAGGCCTCGACGCCCGGGTCGACGTGAAGCTCGAGCAGTCCGTCTGTGACGTGCGAGTCGTCGAGCACCGTGTACAGCCGCGGCGTTCCGGCCACGTGCAGGGTGCGAACGGACGCGCCGTCGACCAGCACGCGCACGTCGCCGCGGCCCCCCAGCACCAGGTAGACGTGCCGGGCGTGGAACCGAAGCCGCAGCCGTGCATCGACGCCCGCGACGATCCGCTGGCCGCTCACCAGCCAGCGACCGGAGTAGGAAAGCTCGTCCGCCCGGAGCGGGCGGGTCGGGAATTTGTACGAGGCTTCGCGGCCGGCGACGAGCTGTGATCCCGCGTAGCGCGCGATCCGCTCGTAGCCGAGATACGACTCGGGTGTGACCGCCTGAGTCGGGGTCGCGTCCGCGACGGCGCTCGCGCGCCGCACCTTCTCGCCGAGCAGCCTGCGGATGGCGGCGTCCGTCTCGCCGTACTCGCCCTCGCCGAAGTGCGTCCGCCGGATCACGCCGGCGCGGTCGATCAGGTATTCGGCCGGCCAGTACTCGTTCTGGTACGCGTTCCACGTCTGGTAGCCGTTGTCGAGCGCAACCGGGTAGCGGATCCCGAACTTCTTCACCGCCGAGCGGACGTTCGAGGGGACACGCTCGAAGGCGAACTCGGGCGTGTGCACGCCGACGATGACGAGCCCGTAGCGGCGGTACGCCGCGTCCCACGCCTTGAGATGCGGGAGCGTGCGGATGCAGTTGATGCACGAATACGTCCAGAAGTCGACCAGGACCACCTTGCCGCGCAGCGCGGCCAGCGTGAGGGGCTTCCCGCCCGGGGTGTTCACCCAGTCGACGATCCCTCGGAACTCCGGCGCCCGGGGCGCCGACGCGGTCGCCGCCTGCGCCTCTCCGGCCCCGGACAGGTTGCGCAGCTCCTTGCGCGCGACCGAGCTGCGCTCGACCCTGTCCTGCAGGGCGCTCGTGTAGCCGGGAAGAGCGGTCGTGAACCGCTGGTCGACCCCGAGCGCGATCGCGAGCGCCGTGGCGGCGACGACGACGCCGGCGATCCGCCGGGTCGACAGCGCGTGGGTGCGCAGCGTCTTCGCCGCCCCGACCGCGCGCTGCCCGAGCAGCGCGAGCAGCAGCATCGGGATTCCGGCGCCGATCGCGTAGGCGAGCGTGACGAGGATCGAGCGGAGGCCGACGTGACCGCTCGCCGAGATCGCGGTCACGGCGGCGAGCACCGGCCCCGCGCAGGGGACGAAGACGAGTCCGAGGCTCGCCCCGAGCAGGAAGCCGTTGTGGTCGCCGCCGGTTCGCCGCCGGGACAGGAAGGAGAGCGGGCGCTCGAGCACCATGCCGATCTGGGGCACGACCAGCGTGACGGCGAGCACGAACAGCATCGCGATCGCGAAGTTCCGCAAGAAGTCGTCGGGCAGCCCGACCGCGCTCAGCAGCGCGGCTCCCGCCAGCGTGAAGACGGTGAAGCTCGCGATCACGCCGGCGATGATCGCGTACGGTCTCCGCCTGCTCGTGCCGGCGACGCTGCCGGCGAACAGGACCGGGAGCACCGGCAGAACGCAGGGCGAGACGGCCGTGATCAGGCCTGCGAGCAGGGCGATTCCGAGCAGGACGGCGATCAGCGAACCTTGACGCCCCGCGGATTGCGCGTTCCTTAAATCGACCCGGCGGCTGCGGGGAGCGTGAAGGAGACGCGCGCTCCCCCTTCGGCCCTGCGCTCGGCCCAGATGCGTCCGCCGTGGGCCTCGACGATGCCGCGGGCGATCGCGAGGCCGAGACCTGCCCCGGCGGCGGAGCGCGACTCGTCGCCGCGCCAGAAACGATCGAACATCCGGCGCACGGACTCGGGGGCGAGCCCCGCTCCCGTGTCCTCCACCGTGACCCGCACCCCGCCCTCCGCCGGAGCGACCCGGACGGCGACCGCTCCGTCGGACGGGGTGTGGCGGAGGGCGTTCGACAGGAGGTTGAGGAGCACCCGCTCGATCTTGTCCGGCGCGCAGCGGACGGCCGGGGCTTCCCCGTCGAAGCTGACCCCCAGGTGGACGTGTCGCGCCTCGGCTTCCGCCTCGAGGCCGCGGATGCACGACTCGACGAGCGGCGGGAGCGCCGCGTCGCGCAGTTCGAGCGTCAGGGCGCCGGCGTCGATTCGTGCCAGCTCGAACAGGTCGTCGACCAGCATGCCGAGCCGCTCCACCTGCCCACGCATCGCCGGGAGATAGTGGTCGGCGGAGGCGAGCCCGTCCTCGACGGCCTCGATCATCGCCCGCAGCGAGGCCAGCGGGGTGCGCAGGTCGTGGCTCGCCCAGGCGACGAGCTGGCGGCGGGCGTCGAACAGCTCCTCGAGCTCGTGGGCCATCGCGTTCAGCGACGTTCCGAGTTGGGCCAGCTCCCGGGGCCCCCGCTCGGGCGCGCGGGCATCGAGCTCGCCGCGGGCGAAGCGTTGTGACGTTTGCGCGAGCCTGCGCACCGAGACCGATACTGAGCGCGCGACGAGCATGGCGACCACGAGGGTGACGGTCGAGGAGGCGGCGGTGACGGCGAGGATCACGACGTCCGCGCCCATGTGGAACATCGCGATGCCGGACAGCAGAACGGCTGCGAGCGGAAGCGCGACGCCGAGGAGCGCAAGCCCGGCCAGCTGGGCGCGGACGGTCGGCAGCCGCCTGACGAGCAGGGCCGCGGCCAGGCCGGCGGCGAAGGTGGCGGAGGCGACGACGAGGGCGACGACGATCACGGCACGAACCTGTAGCCGGCGCCCCAGACCGTCTCCAGATGCTTGGGGTGGGACGGGTCGTCCTCGAGCTTCTCCCGCAGGCGGCGGACGTGAACGGTGACGGTCCCCGTGTCGAACGCGCTCGAGTATCCCCAGACGCGGCTCATCAGCTGATCCCGGCTGAAGACGCGGTTGGGATGGCCGGCCAGGAACCAGAGCAGATCGAACTCCTTGCCGGTGAGCTTGAGCCGCTCGCCCCCCTTGCGAACCTCCCGTGCGCCGCCGTCGATCGCGATCGTCCCGAACTCGAGTACCGAGAGGGAGCTCGCCTCGGGTGCCGAGCGGCGGAGCACGGTCCGGACACGCGCGGTGAGCTCGCGCGGCGAGAACGGCTTCGTGACGTAGTCGTCGGCGCCGACCTCCAGGCCCACGATCCGGTCCGCTTCCTCGCCGCGGGCGGTCAACATGATCACCGGCACCGACGACCGGCTGCGGATCCAGCGACAGAGCGCCAGGCCGTCGGTCCCCGGCAGCATCAGGTCGAGGACGACGAGGCTCGGAGGGTCGTTCTCGATCAGCTCGCGTGCACGGCGGCCGTCCGCGGCCTCGAGCGTTCGGTATCCCTCGCGCTCGAGGTAGCGGACGACGACTTCCCGGATCAGCGGCTCGTCGTCGACGACGAGGACCGTGGTCATGCTCGTATTGTCGCGCGCCGCGACCGCGTCGGCCACGCTAGAGCGCCTGGCGCTCCGGGGGAGTCAGGACGTTGCCGAAGGTCGCTTGCTTCAGCTTGGCCACAGGCTCGACCGGGGCGGTGGTGGCCGACAGGACGAATACGAGTGCCCCCGGGACGGGGACGAAGGTGAACGTGCCCGCTCGCAACGGACTTCTCCTTATCGATCGACGTTTCCGGACGGTGTAGCTCATGGACCGCCTGCTGCGGGGCCGCGACGCGGGATTTAACGAATTGTTCAGGCGCTGGCGCCCCGGCTACACTTAGTCGTGCAGGCCGGGTGACCGCGAGCGTTCGCGCTCGAGGAAAGTCCGGACACCGCAGGGCAGGACGCTGGGGAAATCCCAGGCGGCGAAAGCCGACGGAAAGTGGCACAGAAAGGAGACCGCCTCCGGCGACAAACTCTCCGGAGACGCCGGCGGTAAGGGTGAAAGGGTGGGGTAAGAGCCCACCAGCGCCGTGGTGACGCGGCGGCTCGCCAAACCCCGTCCGGTGCAAGGTGAAGCAGGTTCCGACGACGTGGCCCGCCGAGGAACCGGGTACACCGCTCGAGCCGTCGCGCAAGCGCCGGCCTAGAGAGATGGTCACCCACGACAGAATCCGGCTTACAGGCCTGCTACGGAAAAAGCCCTGGCAACGGGGCTTTTTCTATGGGTCTGTTCGCTACGGACTCGTCACGGTTTCGGTCAGGCAGCCTCTCGGCGGTCTCTCTGGAACCGCGCGGCGCGGGCGCCCAGGTTCACAGCGGCGCCGCTCCGCCCCGCGGCGTTGGCGGTAGCAGGGGAGGCTGCCGGTTGCAATAACAGCGTCCTTGCGTTTTACTTGCGCTTGCGCTTTCCTTGCGCTACGCTGCGACCGGGCAAATGTCGCACCGGTCTCAACTCCTTGCCGCGGATCCCGAGAGGGTTCGCCGCGCGCTGCACGACCTCGATGGCGGGACGCTTCTGCCCTCCCTAAGCGTGCAGCTCGAACGTGCCCTAGAGGGCTCCGACGAGGCGACGCGCGAATATGTCCGCTGCTTCCGTGTGCTCACGCTTCACGTGCTCGACGAGGCGCATCACGCTCGCCCCGACATCGTCGTCCGCACCGAGGACGGAGAGCTCGCGATTATCGACGTCAAGGGAACGGCTCGGCGCGCACCGGTGGAGGCACTCGAGACTGCATCGGCGGAGGCGCCGTTCGGCCCGTGGAGCGGCCGCTTTCCCCTCGAGGAGGCAGTCGCGCTCGACCTCACCAGCCGCGTGAGGCAGCTGATCGGGTTGGGCAGCCTGCGCCTCGCGCAGGCCGACGCGGGGGTGGGGGAGGTGGCCGACGATCTCGCCGCGTGGCGCTTTCTACGTCGCGTTCGCTTCCGCCTCAACCACCCGGACGGGGAACACCCGCTGCGGCGGCTGATGGACGCGTTCGAACTATCGAAGACCGAGCTTGGCTCGCTCTTCGGCGTGCGCAGGCAGGCCGTCGACCAGTGGCTCGAACGAGGCGTTCCCGCAGGACGGCAGGAGAAGGTACAGACGCTGCTCGCCATCACCGACCTACTGGAGCGAAAGCTGAAGCAGGGACGTCTCGCCGGAGCCGCGCGCCGCCCCGCCGGCGCCTATGGCGGAAAGACGATGCTCGAGCTGATCACCGAGGATCGGCACCGCGAGCTGTTGGAGCTCTTGCGCGACACCTTCGACTGGGCCTCGACCGCCTGAGGAGGTGGCCTACGGCCGCACGATCCGCCGCGGCGGCTCCTACAACCGGCTCGCCGAGCCTTCGTGGGCGGACGCGCTCGACACCGGCTACTCGAAGCAGCGCGGCGGACGGTGGAATCCGCCCGGCAGCTTCGACGTGCTCTACCTCAACCGCGACCTTCGGATCGCACGACTTCAGGTTCAGCACAAGCTGCGCGGGCAACCTTACGGGGTGGAGGATCTCGACGACTCCGAGCAACACGACCTGGTCGCGGTCGAGGTCGCCGAGCGCGACTGGCTCGACTGCGTGACCGTCCCAGGGCTCGAAGCGGTCGGGCTGCCGGCGACTTACCCGCGCCACGCGAACGGCCGGCCCGTGCGGCATGAGACGTGCCAGCCGATCGGCCAGGCGGCCTTCGATGATGGCCACCCGGGCATCGCCTGCCGCTCCGCGGCCGTCGATGCGACGGCGAGCGACGAAGAGCTCGCGGTCTTCGACCGTGACGCCGCAGCCGTCCGCATGACCGATAGGCTGGCCTTCGCCGACTGGTTCTGGGGCTCCCTGCATGACGACAGAAGTTGACCCTCCGGGCCCTGACTTCGTCCACGATCCTTCGAGTAGCCGGTTCGCCCCGCGGCCACCTTCCCAACCGGCAGGCAGACTCACAGCCAACGGTCAGAGATGAGGGGGGCTGTATGGCTGGTCTTCGCGGATACCGGACGGTTTCTTTGCCCGTCAAGGCTGCACCGAAGGACGTCCCCGTTCGGATGAGCCCGGCTCGGGCTGTGCCCGGCGGCGGGTTGACTGCGGTCTCCGTGGTACGGCTCGGGTGCGGTCGCCCGGCGTGGCCTACGTCGCCGCGGACCGGAGCGGCCGTCGGTGTCTCTCAGGCGAGCCGGAGTTGCTCGCTCGCCGGCGCACCGTACGACCGCGCGACGACGACTGTGCCCTCGAAGACCTCGGGCCCGAGGAACGCCTTCATCAGCTTGTCGTGGAAGCGGTGGCGGAGCATCTGCGCTTCCATTCGGGCGGCGGCCGTGTACTCGGCCGGGTCGGCGGGGCGCTCGCCGGGGAGCCGACGCTCGAGGATCCGCTCGGCGGCCCACCAGTAGACGGCGTTCGCTGCCACCTCGACTTCGAGCATGCGGTAGGGGACGTACTCGCGCACGCGGGAGCGGGCAAGGCCGCCCCGGCGGGCGGCGCGCTCGAGCGCCTTGAACTCGCGCCTGCCCTCGTAGACCGTGACGGTTCCGGTTTCGGGCTCGAACTCGGCCTCGACGTGGGAGTCCTCGTCCTTGCGGGCGATCTCGCGCACCCAGCCGCTTGCGTGGTGGCGGACGACGACGACGAGGAGCTCGGCGTCGTGAGCGCCCGCGGCCGCGAAGACCGAGAGCTGCGAGCCGGGCTCCGCAGAGACGAGCGCGCGAACGCTGCCGCTGACTCGCGACCAGCCGCGCGCCCCGGGCTCGGGCACCTCCTGGCGCCCGAGGGAGAGCGACAATCCCGGGTCGGTCGCGATCTCGATCGGCGTCCCCGGCGGGACCTGCGTCGGGTCGAAGAGCAGAGACAGCGTGCGCTGCTCGCCCGGGTGAACGCGGATCGGCGACTGTTTGAAGCGCATCGCCGCGTCGACGGCTCCCGCTGCGCCCGGCGGCGGGGGCGGGACGCCGCTTCCCCGCTCGGGGTCCTCGACCGGCCGCTCCGCCCCTGCACCGCCGCGGGCGAAGCCGGCCTGCCCGGGTGCGTCGAAGGCGGACCGGAGTGCGTCGTTCAACGCGCGTAAGCCGACCTCGTCGCGGGCCGCGATCTCCTTCCCTGCGCGCACGAGTCGCGCGCCGGCGCGGCGCTCCTCCGTCTCGACGATCGGGCGGACGATTCGCTCGATCGCTGCGTAGAGGCGTTTCACGAGCGGGTGCGCATCGTTGAGGCCGCTTCGGTCGACGCGGACGACGACCTGCGGCCGCGGTGCGTCGAGCGCCTCCCGTTGCAGTTGTTCGATCGCCTGGCAGCGCACCTCGCCGTACAGGTGGCGGGCGCCGGGACGCGCCTCGAGGCCGGCGAGCGTGGTCTCGTGCGCGGCCCGGCCCGACAGGACGACCAGGCCGCCGCGGCGCGCTGCGCGGGCCGGGCTGAGCGGGATCGGCTCCGCGGCCCGGCGGACCGTCAGCCGCGCGGTGACGCCGCGCCCGAGCTCGACCTCGTCATCGAAGAGTACGGGACGTTCCGGGTCGGGCTCGGGAGGCGTGTAGCGGACGAGCTGGAGTGGCTGGTCGGGCAGGTCGAGAAGCAGTTCGCGGCTTTCGTCCTCGAGGATCGGTCGCAGCTGCACGAGGTCGGAGACGAGCCGCCTGAGGCGGCCGGTCGGCGGCAGTCGCCGGTCCGCGAGCGGCACCGTCACCCGCGTGCCTTCATGTGCGATCCCGAGCTCGCGCCGGATCGCCGGGGTTGCGCGGCCGTCGAGCACGTGGGTGTACACATAGGGCTCGTCACCGTCGGCAGGCAGGAACCACGACTCGACCGCCTGCTCGCCGCGGATGCCCTGGATGCGTCCGCCGCCCTGAGCGAGCCAGACATCGCGCAGCCCGCGGCCGAAGAGACCGCGCTGGCCCTCGTGCTCGGGGGCGACGCCGAGTGCCCCGAGGCGTTGGTCGACGAGGTCGGCGTCGACGCCTTCCCCGTCGTCGGCACAGACAAGCTCGTATCGCCAGCTACCGAGCGCGGGTAGGCGGAGGCTGCGCAGGCCGGCCTTCCACGCCGTGAGGAACCCCGGGTCTGCGGGTCCGATCCGAAGCTGGATCCGGCCGCGCTCGCGTCCGCTTGCCGCGATCGCCGCGTCGGCGTTCGTTAGCAGCTCGGGGATGATCTGCGTCAGGTCGATCCCCGCCTGCGCGAAGTTCTCGCGGAAGTAGCGCCCACGGACCCGGCCGTGGCGCAGCTTCGATGCGTCGATCGCCACGAAGAGAGGATAAGCCCCGCCGTCGACAGCGCCCGTCCGCCGCGGCGTGGAGGAGCTCGGAGCGCGACGACGTGGCGGCCGGTGGTTTGCAGCGCCAGCTATGCGATCATCCGGGCCGAAACACCGACGCCCTGCCACCGAGGCGTTGCCGCTCGATCGCGTTCGCTTCCGGCGGATCTAGATTTCGCCGAGATCGTCGAGGAAGGCGCGAGCCGTCTGAACGGGAAGCTCGTCGGCCAGCGCGAGCAGGTGGCGGTCCCCGGAGACGAGGACGGCGCGCTCTTGCTCTGCGAGCGCCAACAGGTAGTCGTCGCCCGGGTCGGAGGAGCGGCGCGGCCGCTCCCCCGGATCGGCAGCGGCAGGTGCTCCGTGGCGCAACAGCGCGACGAAGGCGCCGGCCTCGTCCACCGAGATGCGGTTGCGCAGTTTCGGATCGGCGAGTGCTCGTTCGAGTTCGGCGAGCAACGCCTCCGAGACCACGAGTTCGAACCCGCCGGCGAGCCAGCGCGAGATGATCTGCGCGGGCGTGCCCCGACGCGAGAGCAGGGCGGCGACGAAGATGTTCGGGTCGAGGACGGCACGCACTCAGCGCCGGCGTGGCCGTGTCTTGTGCTAGGGGACGCCGCCGGCCAGGAGCTGAGCCGGGCGGCTACCCTGGCGACGTGGTGCTGTTCCCCATCGCGCTCGCTTGGCTCCTGGTCGTGGTGCTCTGGGCTGTTCGGCAGACCGTCGAACCCAGTTCAGGCCCCTGGCGTCCATGGCGCAAGCGCGCGCTGGGTCCGCGGGACGGCCCCCACGGCCATCCGGCGCGAGGTGGCGCGGTCACTCGAAACGGCGCGAGGTCGCGGGCAGCCCGCGACTCGGCTCGCCGTTAGACCGCGGGAAAGACGCACCTCCGTCGCGTAGAGCGTCTGCTAGACCAGTCGCTTCTCGAGGTAGGCGGCGAGCCGGGTGAGGGGAAACGAGATCACGAAGAAGGTGACCATCAGGGCGCCGTAGATCTCGACCGCGTGCACCTGGGCGAGGCCGGCCGGCGGCGGCCCTGCGAGCCGCTCCACCTGGATCTTGGCTGCGAACAGGAGCTCGACGGCGCCGATCAGGCCGGCGAGGGTCGAGTTCTGGATCACGTTCACGAGCAACGACACCATCGGCGGCAGCAACCGGCGCAGCGCCTGCGGGAGGACGACGAACAGATGACGGCCGACCCAGCCGAACCCGAGCGCGGCCGCGGCCTCGTGCTGCTCGCGCGGGATCGACTGCACTGCGCCCCGGGTCGCCTCGGCGACCTGCGCGCTCCCCCAGAGGGAGAGGCCGGCGGCGGCCGCCGGGATCGCGCTCAGGCGGATACCTGCCGTCGGCAGGACGAAGAAGATCACGAAGATCGTCACGATCAGCGGGAGCCCGCGCCAGATCTCGATGTACAGACGGATCGCGGCCTTCAGCGGCAGGAAGTCGAGCGTCATCAGGGTCCCGAACAGCACGCCGACGACCGCGCTCGCGACGACGGACTCGACGGCGATCGTCCCGGTGCCTTTCAGGCCCTCGGTCGCCATGTAGCAAGCCACCGGCTCGACCCAGTCGGGGAGGAAAGCGACCATGGTCACGCTCGCTCCGGAAGTGCCAGCCGCGACTCGAGCCGGCGGATCGCGAGCGACAGGGTCCAGACGATCACGAGGTACGCGACAGATAGGAGCAGGTAACTGTCTTCCCGGCCAGGTCGCGGATCGAGTTGATGCTCGAATCCGTGCTGACGGCGAGACGGCCGGTCGCGCCTCGGGCGATTGCGACCCGAAGTCAAGAAGATCGGGCCGGCGGGCTGGCCCCGGCGAGAGCCCCGCCGGGGGGCTCTCGCCATGAGGTGGGCGACTGTTACGAGGTCTGCAACGCGGCGAGGTTTCTTGCCCACGATAGCCATCGTCTTCTCGTACTCGTCCGTCGGGCTGAACTCGACGATCTCGGTCCCGGCGGCGATCACCGGCACATGCCCGGGAGGGGCGTAGTAGGCGTCACCGGTCTCGTAGGTCTCCTCAGCGTCGGCGTAGCGGAACGTGACCGAGCCGCTGATCACGTAGCCCCAGTGCAGGCTCTGGCAGCGGTCGTCCGGAAGGCTGCGGAAGAGCGGCGTCCCGTCGGCCTGCTCGTGGAACGTCTCGAAGCCGACGGTGTAGCCGTCGAGCTCCTCGTAGCGGCCCTCCATCACGCCCATGTCCTCGACGTGGGAGGCGCTGTCCTTCGACGCCTTCGGCATCGCGATCTCCTTTCCGTGTCTGGACACCATGTCCAGACACGATGTCTAGACTTCGTGTCCGATGAAGACGTCGCACGCCTATCGTCCGCGGTCACGGGCCGGGTCCCAGGAGACGAGAGAGCGAATCGTCGCCGCCGTGCGGGAGCTGCTCGAGGAGGGCGGCTTCCACGAGGCGACGGTCGAGGAGGTCGCAGCCAGGGCGGGAGTGTCCCGCGCAACGCTCTACCAGCATTTCGGCTCGCGCCTGGGTCTCGTCGATGCGATCTGCGAGACCTTCGCGCGCAGCCAGGAGCTCCAGTCCCTGAAGCGCTCGGCCGAGCTTCCGGACCCCGTTCGTGCGCTCGACGAGGTGATCATCGACTGCGCGCGCTTCTGGGCGAGGCAGGAGGCCGTGCTCGCTCCGCTGTACGGCGTCGCCTCCGTCGATCCCGCAGCGGCAGGGCTGGTGGAGCGTCAACGGCGCGACCGCCGCCGCGTGTTCGGAAGGCTTGCACGGCGCCTCCACGCGGGCGGGCTCCTGCACAGGGGGTTGGGCGAGCGGCGCGCTCTCGGGATCCTGCTCCTGCTGACGAGCTTCGACTCGTTCCTCGAGCTCCGGCGGCACGCCGGCCTGACCGAGCGGGACGTCTCGCGCGAGTTGCGGACCGCTGCCCGCGCACTTCTGCTCGCCCCCTGAGGATCGAGCTAAGGGACTGCGCATAAATAATCGCGTGGTTTGGGGAAGGGTCCGTGGTGGCGGCGGCGAATATGGTTGTGTGGCGGACGAGGCGGCGGTCGGCGATCGGTTCCGGCTTTTGGCGGGCGAGTTGGACG
>JBBRXG010000033.1:0-25481 GCA_038248655.1 Gaiellales bacterium | reverse complement strand
GCCGCGTTTCGCGACAAGCTCTCGCGAGCCCTGCTCGACCGGTTCGACCTGATCGTGATGGTGCCGCGGCCGCGCGCCGACGAGCTGGCAGGAAGCCCCTCGGAGGCGTCCGCCGCCGTTGCCGGGCGGGTCGCGGCCGCCCGCGCTCTCCTCGGCGAGGAGAAGTTGCGAAGGACACCGGACGCGGACGAGCTCCTCGCGCGGGCGGTCGATCGCCTCCCGCTGTCCGGCCGTGGGCGCGCGCGGGTCGCACGGGTCGCCCGGACGGCGGCTGCCCTGGCCGGCTCCCCGGACGTCCGTGCGGAGCACGTCGCCGAGGCGCTCGGCTACCGCTCGCCACGCGAGCTGGAGCCGGTGTGAGCGTCGCTCGCCTTCGGCTCGCTCCCGTGGGGGAAACCATGTTTCCCCCACGAACCCTCTTCTTTGGGAGGCCGACTCTGTCGGGGGAACCTCCCGGTTCCCCTGGGACCCCTCCCCGCTCATCGGCCAAAGGTCGGCCCATGAGCGTCGCTCGCCTTCGGCTCGCTCCCGTGGGGGAAACCATGTTTCCCCCACGAACCCTCTTCTTTGGGAGGCCGACTCTGTCGGCGGAACCTCCCGGTTCCCCCCGGCCCTTCCTCGCTCATGGGCCGAAGGTCGGCCCATGAGCGAGCTTGCGCTGGCCGCCTTCGCGGCCGAGACGGGCGGGCACCTCGTCGACGAGCCGAGATCGGCCCGGTACGCCCGCTTCCGCGAGCGATTCGACGAGCGGCGCTTCCGCGAGCGCCTCGCGGCCGCCGACGTCCGCTGGCTGGCTCGCTCGGACCCGGCCTTCCCTGGATCGCTCCATTCGATCTTCGACCCGCCGCCGGGGCTCTTCCTCCGCGGCGACGGGCCCGTCGAGGTCCTCGATCGGCCGGCGGTCGCGGTCGTCGGCGCGCGCGCCTGCTCTGCGTACGGAACCCACGCCGCCCGGATGCTCGGGCGCGAGCTCGCGGCCGGGGGGCTCGTCGTCGTCAGCGGAATGGCGCGTGGAATCGACGGCGAGGCGCACCGCGGTGCGCTCGACGCCGGCGGTCTCACGGTCGCCGTCCTGGGCTGCGGTATCGATCGTGCGTACCCGGCCGCACACGCCGAGCTCGCCCGCCGGATCGGCGAGCGGGGGCTCGTCGTCTCCGAGTACCCGCCCGGCGTGGAGCCCGCCCCGTGGCGTTTCCCGGCGCGCAACCGCATCGTCGCCGGGCTTGCCCAGGCGACCGTCGTCGTCGAGGCGAGAGAGCGGAGCGGGGCGTTGATCACCGCCGACCTGGCGCTCGAGGAGGGCCGTGAGGTGTTCGCCGTTCCCGGAGAGATCACGTCGTCGCTCTCCGCGGGCACGAACGCGCTTCTGCGGCTCGGAGCGACCGTTGCCACCTCCGCCGCCGACGTGCTCGAGGCCTATGGCCTCCGACCCTCCGAGCCGCCTCCGCTCGAGCTCGGGCCGGCCGCGGCGGCCGTGCTCGCCCGCCTTCGCGACGGCGCGGCCTCCGCCGACGAGCTCGCGCGCGTGCTCGACCTCGATGCGCGGTCGGTCGGCGCTGCGCTGGCCGAGCTGGAGCTGAACGGGCTCTCGACCGAGAGCTCGGGGATCTACCGCGGGCGGTAACCTCGCCTCGCCCGATGACCGAGACGACAGCGAGCTACTGGCTGGCAGAGCCGGCCCCGCCGATTCCGACGCGAAGGCTGGACGGGCCCGCCGACGTGATCGTCGTCGGAGGCGGGGTGACGGGCTGCGCGGCGGCGCTCGCGCTCGCCCGCGCGGGCAAGAAGGTGCGCCTCCACGACGCACGTGAGATCGCTGGCGGGGCGAGCGGCCGGAACGGCGGCTTCGCTCTGCGCGGCGGCGCCGCACCGTACGACGTGGCGATCGAGACGATCGACCACGATGTTGCTCGGCGGCTGTGGCGGCAGACGGAAGAGGCGCTCGACCGGTTGGAATCGCTCGCCGGCGACGCGGTCCGTCGGACCGGCAGCCTGCGCCTCGCCGCCGACGATGAGGAGCGGGATGCGCTCGCGACCGAGTTCGAGGCTCTGCGGGCGGACGGCTTCGCCGCCGAGTGGGTCGATGCGCCGCTCGACGGCCGTTTCCGGGCGGCGATCTTCCACCCGACCGACGCGGCGATTCACCCGGCACGCGCGGTGCGCCGGCTCGCCGTCCAGGCTGCCGAGGCCGGGGTCGAGATCCGCGAGCACAGCCGGGTCGAGTCGCTCGACGATGCGGATGCCGACCAGGTGCTGGTCGCCACCGACGGCTACCCGAGCGGCCTGCTCGGGCCGCTCGAAGGGTTGATCGTCCCCACGCGTGGCCAGATGGTCGCCACCGAGCCGATTCGAGAGCGGCTCTTCGCGTGCCCGCACTACGGTCGCCACGGCTTCGACTACTGGCAGCAGACGCCCGACGGGCGGATCCTCGCCGGCGGATTCCGCGACTCGGCGCTGCACGAGGAGTTCACGATCGACGAGACGACGACGCCCGCGATCCAGGACGCGCTCGAGTCCTTCGTCGCCGAGCTGGTCGGACGGCCGGTCGTCGTCGAGCAGCGGTGGGCCGGGATTTTCGGGCTCGTGATGGATCTCCTGCCGGTCGTCGGCTGCGTTCCGGGCGACGAGCGACTCTGGGTTGCCGGCGGCTACTCCGGCCACGGCAACGTCCTCGGCTTCCTCTGCGGCGAGCTCGTCGCCCAGGCGATGCTCGGCCGCGCGGCCGGGCTCGAACCGTTCGACCCCGCGCGCCTGCTGTAGAGCAGGGACAGACCCCGGGGGTCTGTCCCTGGTTCGAAGCGGCTCTACCCCTCGGGCGTCGGGACGGACTCGTCGCCCTGGAAGAGCGAGAACGAGTTGCCCTCGGTGTCCTTGCAGCGGGCGAACCAGCCGATCGTCGGGATCGGCTGCTTGGCCTCCGTCGATCCACCGGCCTCGCGGACCCTGGCGAGCGTGGCGTCGATGTCGTCGGTCGCGAAGTACACGACCGGGCCGCTGCCGGGCGCGTCTTCCGACTTGAAGATCGCCCCGACAGGCTCCTCACCCTCGGTCATCAGGTACTCGAACGGCCCGTCGATCCCGGCGAAGCTCCAGCCGAAGACGCCGCTCCAGAAGCCCTTCGCCCGCTCGACGTCGGCCGAGGGCAGCTCGAAGTGAACGATGGTTGCCATGCGATCAAGCCTACAGCTCGACCTCGGCAAGATCCACGACCCCCGACTGCTCAGACCGAGAGCCGGACGGGACGACAGCCCCGGCGCAGGTCAGCCGGCGGTGATGTAGTCGGTCAGGTACTGGATCTCGAAGCTCTGCTGCTTCGACTTGAACTTCACGAGGTCGCTGATCGAGACGACCCCGACGACCTCGCCGCCGTCGACCACCGGGACGTGACGGATCCGCCGGTCGGTCATCAACGCCATGCATTCGTCGACGGGCGTCTCCGGGGTGGCCACGATCAGCGGCGAGGACATGATCTCGCGCACGGCGGTGTCCGTGTCGGTGTGACCCGGCAGCGTCACCCGGCGGAGGTAGTCGCGTTCGGTGACGATGCCGGTGATCGTGCCCTCCTCGGTCACGAGCAGCGATCCGACGTTCGCCTCGACCATCTGCGTGACAGCCTCGAACACCGAGGCGTCCGCTTCGATCTCGAGTACCCCGTGCCCTTTCTCTCCGAGAATCTCCGCCAGCTGGTTCATGTCGCCTCCTTCTGCCGATGCCGCAGCGATCATTACAGCCCGTAGTACGGAAAGACAGTAGTGGGACTAGAGCCCGAGCATCCGACTCCGCCCATGCTCACGCCGCCGAGCGAACCTTCCTTTCCCGGCGCCGGTGGGCCGATCCTTTCGCCGCGGTACGATTTCCCCGTCTCCTCGAACGCGAGCCGGTTGCACGTCTTGACCACCGGGTCGCGAGTCGGGACGCCTCGCTGACAGTAGCGTCCCCGCTCGTGGCGTATGAGCCGGTTGAGGTTCTTCTCCGTCGCAGCTGCTCTGCGCTCGCCTACGGCTCCCGCTGCACAGCCGCGGCGAAGGCGACGTCGTAGATGCCGGCGTGGTCGTCGTAGAGGCTGGTCATCGCATGAAGCTACCTGCGCTGCGGCTCTGGATGCGTCTAGCGTGCTTGCCCGTGCGACACGTTCCGCGGAGCGAGCCTGCTTCTACGCCGGGTGTGCGTCGACCGGACGCGGCTGGCGGTACGCTCCTTGCGTGACGAGCTGTTGCGATCCGCGCGGCTGCGACTGGTTTTTTCGGCCCCGCTTCGCCCGTCGGATGGCCAAGCGATACCGCGAGCGCGGGCTCGATAAGACCGCCCGGCGGATGGTCGAGTTCCTCCAGCAGCGCGGGATCGAGGGCGCGACGGTGCTCGAGGTCGGCGGTGGTATCGGCGAGATCCAGATTGAGCTGCTGAAGCGGGGCGCGGGGCGCGCGGTGAACCTCGAGCTCTCGTCGGCATACGACGAAGAAGCCGCCAAGCTCCTCCGCGAAGCGGGCCTCGAGGGCCGGGCTGAGCGGCGCCTGTGCGACATCGCCGTTGAGCGGGACGGCGTCGAGTCGGCCGACGTGGTCGTGCTCCATCGCGTCGTGTGCTGCTATCCCGACTATGAGCGGCTGCTGGGAGCCGCAGGGGAGCATGCTCGGCGACTCGTCGTCCTCAGCTACCCGGCACGCAACGCCGTTTCGCGCTTGGTCGTCGCTGCCCAGAACCTCGTCTTCCGGCTGCTGCGCAAGGAGTTCCGAACGTTCGCCCATCCTCCGTCCGCGATGCTCACCGTCCTCGAGGAGCGTGGGCTCCGGCCCACGTTCGGCCATCACGGACTCGTATGGCAGGTGGCGGGGCTAGAGCGATAGTGCGCAAACGACTGCGTGGCGGTTTCCAACCACCGCTGCGGCCTCGCGCGTCGCAGACTGCGGGGCCTACGACATCGGCGTCGAGCGTATGCGGTAGAGCACATGCGGACGCAGTGGGTGGCCGGGTGGGAGGAGAGGATGGTCGAAGTCGTCCGCCGGGTCGTGGGTCATTCCGAGGTGCTCCATGACTCGGCGCGACCGCTCGTTGACCACCGACGTGAGCGAGACGATCTCCTCCAATCCGACCTCATCGAAGCCGAACGCGGCGGCTGCACCCCCTGCCTCGGTCGCGTATCCCCTGCCCCAGTGCTCACGCGCGAGTCGCCAGCCGACTTCGACCGCCGGAGTGAAGTGCGCCTCGAAGCGCGGCTCCGCGAGACCTACGAAACCGATGAGCTGTGCGTGATCGACAACCTCGACCGCCCACAACCCCCATCCGCACTCTGCGATCTTGCTGCTCTCCCGCTCTGCCAGAGCATCGCTCTGCTCGCGGGTGAGTGCGGCGGGAAAGTACTGCATCACCTCCGGGTCGGCATTGAGGGCAGCGAATGGTTCGAAGTCGGCTTTGCGCCATTGTCGGAGTAGGAGCCGCGAAGTCCTCAGCTCGGCCATGACCGAGTTCTACCGCGTCGCCTTCTCGGTGAAGTGCGACGTCCGGGGCCGTAAACGGACCGGGTGCATCTACAGGGGAAGCGTGGGGAGATCCAGCTCGTCCGCCCGCTCCAGCGCGGCCAGCGCGATCGCCAGGTCCTGGATCGCCAAGCCGGTCGAGTCGAACAGCGTCACGTCGCTCTCGTGCTTGCGGCCTGGGGCCTCCCCGGTGAGCACGGCGCCCAGCTCCGTCACTTGCTCCCTGGTAACGAGGCCTGCCTGGGCGGCGGCCGCCAGCTCGCCGCCGTGGCTGGCCTGGGTCCAGTCGTCACAGAAGAGGCGGACCTCTCCTTGGGAGGTTCCATCTGTTCCAGCCTGCTCCCGGTCGTCGCAGAAGACGTGCGTCCGGCCGAGCTCGCCGGCGGAGATCTCCGCCTTGCCGGGGCCGTCGGCGCCCATCAGCGAGACGTGCTGGCCGGGACGGAGCGAGCCGTCGCCGTACAGCACCTCGCGCCCCGGCGTCACCGTTGCCACCCGGTCGGCGGCGAGCGCCTCCTCGCGGCTCGGCGCCACCCTCGCGCCGAGCTCCTGCGCCGCAGCGGCCGCGCGATCGGCCGCCACGTCCCACAGCATCACGTCCTGGCCGCGGGCGAGGAACGTCCTCGCGACGGCCTTGCCGTTCACGCCGGCACCGATCACGGCGGTCGTACCAGGCAGGCCGAGCGTCTCGGCCGCCAGCACCGCGGCGGCCCCGGTTCGAAGCGCAGTCACGGCGCCCGCGTCGAGCATGGCGACGAGGCGACCGTCGGACGCGTCGGAGAGGAGCACGACGCCGGTCACCGTCGGCAGGCCACGCGCCGGGTTGCCCGGATAGGACGTCACCCACTTCAGCGCCGCGTGGCCGGCGCCGAGCGCCGGCATCGCGCGAAAGTCGCCGGCCGGGTACGCGGGAACGTAGACCTTCGGCGGCATCGACCACTCGCCTCGCGCATAGGCGACGAACGCGTCCCGCACCGCCTCGACGGCGCGCTCCGGCGACACCGCCGCCTCGACGTCACGTGCCGTGAAGAGCGGGATCACAGAGCCTTGACGGCCGCTGCCAGCTTCACCACCGACTCGCGGGCGTCGCCGAACAGCATCTGCGTGTTCGGCAGCATGTAGAGCGGGTTGTCGACGCCTGCGAATCCGGGGCGCATGCTGCGCTTCAGGACGACGACGTTCTGCGCCTTGTCCACGTCGAGGATCGGCATCCCGAAGATCGGACTGCCGCGATTCGAGCGCGCATCCGGGTTCGTGACGTCGTTGGCGCCGATCACGAGCGCGACGTCGGTGCGCTCGAACTCGCGGTTGATCTCGTCCATCTCGACCAGCTGCTCGTAGGGGACGTTCGCCTCGGCGAGGAGGACGTTCATGTGGCCCGGCATCCGGCCGGCGACGGGGTGGATCGCGTACTTGACGTCGACGCCGTGCTGCTCGAGCTCGTCGGCGAGCTCCCGCACCGCATGCTGCGCCTGGGCGACGGCCAGCCCGTAGCCCGGCACGATGATCACCCGGTCTGCGTACGCGAGCAGGACGGCGACGTCCTCGGGAGAGGTCGAGCGCACCGTGCCCCCCGCGGCAGCGGCGCCCTCCTCGGAAACCTGGAGCTGGCCGAAAGCGCCGAAGAAGACGCTCCCGACCGACCGGCCCATCGCCCGGGCCATCATCAGGGTGAGCAGGGAGCCCGACGCGCCGACGAGCATCCCGCTGACGATCAGGACGTTCTGATGGAGCACGAACCCCGTCGCGGACGCGGCGACGCCCGTGAACGCGTTCAGCAGTGAGATCACGACCGGCATGTCGGCGCCGCCGATCGGGAGCACGAAGAGGACGCCGAAGCCGAGCGCTCCCAGAATGATCGCGACCAGCAGAACCTGCTTCTGGGGGCCGGCGACGATCACGATCCCGACGGCGACGAGCGCGAGCAGCAGGCCGATGTTCCCGAGCTGCTGGCCGGCGTAGGTGATCGGCCTGCCGCCGATCAGGTCACGCAGCTTCGCGAACGCGATCAGGCTCCCGGCGAACGAGACGCTGCCGATCAGCGCCGAGAGGACGATCGAGATCGACACGTTCGCGCTCAGCCGGCCCGGATCCGGGGCTGAGTCGTGGAAGTCGGCGAGCGCGACGAGCGCCGCCGCTCCGCCGCCGACACCGTTGAAGAGGGCGACCATCTCCGGCATCGCGGTCATCCTCACGGCGAGCGCCGCGTATGCGCCCACCGGCGCCGCGGCCGCCATCACGATCAGGATCGACCAGTAGTTGGTCAGGCCGACGGTGAAGAACGTCGCGACGATCGCGACCGCCATCCCGAACGCGCCGACCCGGTTTCCGTACCGCGCCCGGGCCGGATGCGACAGGAACTGGAGCGCGACGATGAAGGAGACGATCGCGACCAGGTAGCCGGCGTAGATCCAGTCGGAGCGGCTCACGGGAAACGGCCTCGGACCAGGCTCAAGCCTGGTCCCGAGACTCCTTCTCCTCTTGCCTCTTCCTCGGCTTGAACATCCTGAGCATCCGGTCGGTGACGACGAAGCCGCCGACCACGTTGCCCGTGCCGAGGGCGACCGCGGCGAGGGTGACGATTCGCAGCCAGGTCGGCTGGTGGGGGGCGCCGGCGACGATGATCGCCCCGACGAGGACGATGCCGTGGATCGCGTTCGTGCCGGACATCAGCGGCGTGTGCAGCAGGGTCGGGACCTTCGAGATCACCTGGACACCGAGGAACGCGGCGAGGATGAGCACGGTCAGCTCGATCAGGAAGCCGGGGTTCACGAGGCCGGGAGCTCGTCTCGGGTCACGCAGGCGCCCGCGGTGATCTCGTCGTCGAAGTCGAGCACGAGCTCGCCCTCGGGGGCGAGGTGCACGAGCAGCGCCTGCACGTTCCGGGCGTACAGGCGACTGGCGTCGGCCGGCATCTCGCTCGGCAGGTTCAGCGTACCGACGATCGTGACGCCGCTCTCGACGACGGTCTCGCCGGGGCGCGTCAGCTCGCAGTTGCCGCCCGTCTCTGCGGCGAGGTCGACGATCACCGAGCCGGGCCGCATCGCGCGAACCGCGGCGGCCGGAATCAGCTTCGGGGCCGGCCGCCCGGGGATCGCCGCCGTCGTGATCACGGCGTCGTAGTCGGGCAGCCGCTGCTCGAGCTCGGCCTGCTGTTGCGCCTGCTGCTCGGGCGTCAGCTCGGAGGCGTAGCCGCCGGCGGTCTCCTCGCCCACGACCCCGAGGTCGAGGAACCGGGCGCCGAGCGACTCGACCTGCTCCTTCACCGCCGGCCGGACGTCGAAGCCGTGGACGACGCCGCCGAGCCTCCGGGCGGTCGCGATCGCCTGGAGCCCGGCGACGCCGGCGCCGAGCACGAGCACCTTGGCCGGCTGCACGGTGCCGGCGGCGGTCGTCAGCATCGGCAGGAAGCGGGGGAGCCGGTCGGCGGCGATCAGCGCCGCCTTGTAGCCGCTGACGGTCGCCTGCGAGGAGAGCGCATCCATCGCCTGGGCGCGGGTGATCCGGGGGACCGACTCCATCGCGAACCCGACGACGCCCTGTTCGGCGAGGAGGGTGACCCCCTCCCGATCGGTCAGCGGCTGGAGGAAGCCGACCAGGACGGTGCCGCTCGCCAGGCGCTTCCGCTCGTCTGCGGTCGGCTTCTGCACCTTGACCACGGCGGCGGCGCTCCACGGGTCGTCGGTCAGGGTTGCGCCTGCGTCCGCGAACGCGGCGTCGACGAACGACGCGGCGCTTCCGGCGCCGCGCTCGACCACGATCTCGTGTCCCGCCTCGACCAACTTGGCGACCACCTCGGGCACGAGCGCGACACGCCGCTCGCCCGGCGCGGTCTCCCTCGGGACGCCGATCCTCACGTGCGCAACTCTATGCAGAGGCAGAGTCCGACGCGGAGGCTGAACGTCGCTTGCGCAGCCAGCGCACGAGCTCGATCGTCCC
Organism: Gaiellales bacterium; assembly: GCA_038248655.1. Lineage (GTDB taxonomy): Bacteria > Actinomycetota > Thermoleophilia > Gaiellales > Gaiellaceae > DATBLE01. The sequence continues at coordinate 16,068 of JBBRXG010000033.1, read as the reverse complement.
CGTCACGGCGGCGGCGCCCGCGAACGCGAGCAGCAGCCCCTTCCAGGTGCTGTTCTCGAACGTCTTCCCGCCGAGGTACCCGAGCAGCGATGCGTACGACGCCCAGATCACGCCCGCCGGGATGTCGAAGGCGATGAAGCGCGGCCAGGCCCAGTCGAGGCTTCCGGCTGCGAACGTGACCGCCGTTCGCCCTCCGGGGATGAATCGCCCGATGATGATCAGGTAGCCGCCTCGTTCCTCGAGCATCCGGTGGGCGCGATCGAGGTGCCGGCGACGTGTGCCGACGAAGACCTTCTCCGCGATTCTCTCGCCGAGCAGGCGGCCGACCCAGTAGGAGACGTTGTCGCCGCAGATCGCGCCGACCGCGGCCGCGGGAATGATCAGCTCGAGGCGCAGATCCCCCTGGGCGGCGAGCACCGCCGCCGTGATCACCGTCGCCTCGCTCGGGACGAGCGGGAAGAAGGCGTCGAGCGCAGATACGCCGAAGACGATCCCGTACGTCCAGGCCGACCCCGAGACCGCGTTCACGAACGAGTTGAACACGCGAGCAGTCTTGCAGTGTCGGACCCCGGCGGTACTCGAGCACTCGCCGGCGGGGCATCCCCCGAAAGAGGGATATCGGCGCGGAGGGCGAACTCGACGGCCGTGACGGGTCTACTGGCTCTCTCGGAGGCGATCGAAGCGCGCGACCCGTACACCCGCGGACACTCGGCGAGGGTCGCCCGCATGGCGCACGCCGTCGGGATCGGGCTCGGGTTCGACGACGCCCGGCTCGGGCTCCTGCGGCTCTGCGGGGCGCTCCACGACGTCGGCAAGCTCGTCATCTCCGAAGCGGTGCTGAACAAGCCGGGGCCGCTCACCGCCGCGGAGCTCGCCGAGGTGCGAACCCACCCGGAGGTCGGAGCACGCATGGTCGCACTCGACCGGACGCTCCGCCCTGCGCTGCCCGGAGTCCTCTACCACCACGAGCGCTGGGACGGCGACGGCTATCCGACCGGGCGCGCGGGCCCGGAGATCCCCCCGGAGGCCCGGATCCTCGCGGTCACCGACTGCTTCGACGCGATGACCTCGAACCGTCCGTACCGGGCGGCGCTGCCCCAGGAGCAGGCGATGGAGGAGGTCGATCGCTGCCGCGGCAGCCAGTTCGACCCCGATGTCGCGCTCGTCTTTCTCGAGGCGTGGGAGTCCGGCGCGCTCGGAATCACGGCGGCGCTGAGCGCTGCAGCCGGGTAGGCGTCCGCTACGGCGCCGAGGAGAGCTCCAGCTTCGACCGTACCCGGCGGATCACCTCGTCGGTGAACTCGGAGGTGCCGACGTGGCCGCCGAGATCCGCGGTGCGGACGCCTCCGGCGACCGCCTCGAGCGTCGACTCGCGGATCGCGCGCGAGGGGAGCTCGCCTCGCTCGCCGGCGAATCCGAGCAGCGCGCCGCCGGCGAGGATCATCGCCATCGGGTTGGCGACGTTCTTGCCCTGGAGCGAGGGGGCGGTGCCGTGCGCCGCCTCCGCCATCACCGCGTCGGGCTCGAAGTCGTCGTCGAACGCGACGAGCATCGACTCGGCGCCGGCGATCGAGCCGAACAGGGGCAGGACGAGGTCGGACAGGATGTCGCCGTCACGGTTCAGCGCCGGGATCACCAGCGGATCGCCGGTCGACGCGACCAGGAGCGCGAACGTCGCGTCGATCAGCTGCGGCTCGTAGCCGACTTCCGGATGGCGCTCCGCCGCGAGATCCATCTCCTCCTTCAGCATCCCCTCGTACGTCGGGCTGACGGTGTACTTCGGTCCGCCGAACACCTTTGCGCCGACGCGTTCGGCCTCCCGGAAGGCGAACTCGGCGACCGCGTGGCAGATGCGCCGCTCGATCCTCTCCGTGCGGTACGCGACCTCGTCGTCGCCCTCTCCCTCCCGCCACTCCTTCGCTCCGTAGGCGTCGCCGACCGCCATCCGGACGACCGAGATCGGGGCGTGGACGCCGCCGAACGGAGCGACGCCGGGGATCCGGCGCCCCGTGCGCACGATCACCTTGCCGCCGATCTCCTCGCGGATGATCCGGTTCGGGGAGCCGACGTCGGCGCTTCGCTCCGGCGTGATCGTCGCCGCCTTGAGCGCGAGTCCGGCTTCGCGGATCGCCGCGGCCGCCTCGTGGACGACGGCGTTCGCCGTCGCCCGCCGGTTCTCGAGCGAGAGGTCGAAGCGTGGGAAGTCGAGCTCGAGCCCGATCACGTCCGGCCTGAGCACGCGGAGAGCCTCCTCGAGCAGCTCCTGGCCGGTCTCGTCACCCTCGAGCACGACGATCGTCGAGCGGTCCACGGGCGGATTGTGTCAGGCGACCCGGTGTAGCTCGGCGGAGACGCGCCATCGCCGCCGCTCCCTCCCCGTCTCCGTACGTGCTCAAACGTGGCGTTGTATTACCAGCGGCAATCCGGGTTGCATTCCGCGTTGAATTTTGCGTTAAGCTGGAGCCGACCGCAGGAACGTACCAGCGAAAGGAACTCATGGCCAAGAAGACGATTCTCGTCTGTGACAACTGTGGGAAGGAAGTGGACGACGGCAAGGGCGCAACGCTTCGCCTGAACTACTCGGACGCGCGGCGCGGCACGAAAGAGGCCGACCTCTGCGACAGCTGCGCCGGTGGGCTTCCCGGCCGCGCGGTCGCACGCCGCGGACGCCGGCCGAAAGCCGCAGCAGCCTAGGACGGCGGCGGGGAAACCCGCCGCTTCATTTTTCGCGCACTTTCCCCGTTCCGGCTCGGGAGCGTAAGGGGAGCCGTCGCATCCCGGGACTACTATGGGCCGATGGCCCTGACGCTCCTGGCCGGGCCGGCGAACGCCGGAAAAGTCGCGCTGCTGCTCGACCGATACCTCACGGACCGCTCGAGAGAGCCGGTTCTGATCGTGCCGACCGGATCGGACGTCGAGCGCGTCGAGCGCGACCTGCTTTCGCGCGCGGGCGCCCTCGTCGGGGGGTCGATCGGGACCTTCGACCACGTGTTCGAGCGCATCGCCGGCGGCAACGGATCGCACCGGCCCGTCGTCTCCGATGCGCAGCGCTCGCTCCTCGTCCGGCGCGTGGTCGCGGGCGCGCCGCTCGCCGAGCTGGGCTCATCCGCACGGTTCGCCGGCTTCGCCGACGCGCTCGGCACGACGCTGGCGGAGCTCGAGGCGGGCCTGCTCGGGCCCGGCGAGCTCGACGGCGACCTCGCCGAGCTGTACGGCCGCTACCGCGCCGAGCTCGACCGCCTCGGCCTGTGGGATCGCGACCTCCAGCGCGCCTACGCGGCGGATCGCGTCGGGCGCGACCTCGCCGCGTGGGACGGCCGCCCGGTGTACGCCTACGGCTTCGAGGACCTGACCGCGGCGCAGTGGCGCTTGCTCGAGGCGTTCGCCGGCCGGGTCGACGTGACCGTCTCGCTCCCCTACGAGCCCGGCCGCGCCTCGTTCGCGTCGCTGGAGCGCACATCGACCGACCTCGCGCGGCTCGCGGGCGACCGCATCGAGGAGCTGCCCCCGCGCTACGCCGACTACGCGCACCCCGCGCTCGCGCATCTCGAGCGGGCACTGTTCGAGGACGCGCCTCCCCCGGCGCCTCCGTCCGAAGGTGCGATCCGCTTCCTCGAGGGGGCGGGGACGCGCGCGACGCTGGAGCTGGTCGCCGACGAGATCCTCCAGCTGCTCCGCAGCGGGACCCGGCCCGAAGAGATCCTCGTCGTCTGCCCTTCGCTCGACCGCGTGCGCGCGCCGGTCGACGCCGCGTTCGGCGCACTCGGCGTTCCGTACGCCCTCGACGGAACCATCCGGCTCGCTCAGACGCCGTTCGGCCACGCGTTGGCATCGCTCCTGCGGTTCGCGTGGCTCGGCGGCGGCCGTCGGGATCTGTTCGGCTTCGTGCGCTCGCCCTACTCCGGCCTTCCGCGTTCGCACGCGGACTTTCTCGAGGGGCGCCTCCGCGGCCGCGGCGTTCGCTCGCCCGGGCGCGTCGAGGCCGAGATCGGGAAGCTGCGGGACCAGCCGCTCGTCTTTCTCGACCGCCTGCGGGCCGCGTCCTCGCCGATCGGGGCGGTGCGCGGGCTGGCGACGTCGATGCTGCGCGCTGCGCATGGGCTCGAGCGTCCGCCGACGACGGAGCAGGCTCGACTCGACCTGCGGGCCTACCAGGCGGTGCTCGGGTCGCTCGACGAGCTCGAGGGCTGGATCGCGCTCGGCGGCGAGCTGGCGGCAGAGGAGCTGGCGGGGTCGCTCGAGCGCACCCCCGTCCGCGCAGGCTCTGCGCGCGAAGGTCACGTCACCGTCCTCGACCTGCTCCGCGCCCGTACGCGTCGGGCGGAGGTCGTCTTCGTCCTCGGCCTGGAGGAGGGCGTGCTGCCGCAGCGCTCGCGGCCTTCGCCCTTCCTGGACGAGGATCGCCGGCGCGAGCTCGATCCGGGCGCGCGTCTCGCGCTCGCGAATCCGGTCTCGCGGGCGCGGTACCTCTTCTACACGGCATGCACGCGCCCGTCGCGGCGGCTCTACCTCGCCCGGGAGGCGGCGACCGACGACGGCGCGCCCCGGCAGCCGAGCCCGTTCTGGGAGGACGTGCGGGCGATCGCCGATCCCGACGACCTCGTTCGCTGGACCAGGCGTCGTAAGCTCTCGGAGCTGGTCTGGCCGATCGAGGCCGCGCCGACCGACCGGGAGCGTCTGCGGGCGCTCGCCTGGCTCTCGACCACCGACCGCGACACGGCGGGATCGCTCGCTCTGGCGAACGGCTGGGAGCGGCGGCTCGACCGCGCCAGGCGCGCCTTCGAGCGGCCGACCGCGTTGACCGATCCCGCTGTGCTCGAGACCCTCCGGACCAAGTCCACGTTCGGCGTCACCGAGCTCGAGGCGTTCGCGGGGTGCTCGTCGATCTGGATGGTCGAGCGCCTGCTCGACCCGAAGTCGATGGACGTCGAGGTCGACGCGAGGATGCGTGGCTCGGTCGCTCACGCGGCGTTGTTCAAGTTCTTCTCGGGGCTCCCCAGGCGTCTCGACTCGGAGCGCGTGCCCGCCGACCGGCTCGACGAGGCGCTCGAGTTCCTCCGCGAGTGCCTGAAAGAGGCGATTGCGAGCGGCGCCGAGTCGCGGCTCGAGCTGACGGATCTTCAGCGCCAGGAGCTCGAGCAGGGACTCCGGCGTGACCTGGAGGCGCTCATCCGCGCGGAGGCCGAGTCGGAGCTGCCGCTCGTCCCGCGCAAGTTCGAGGTCCTGTTCGGCTCCGAGCGGTCCGTGCCGGAGCTGCAGCGCGGACTGGACCTCGGCACGTTCCGCCTCTCGGGCAAGATCGACCGCGTCGACCTCGACCCGTTCGCGGCGCGCGGAATCGTCTGGGACTACAAATCCGGCAAGAAGGCGCACTCGGCCGTGGAGATCGAGAAGGAGCTGAAGCTCCAGATCCCGCTGTACATGCTCGTCCTGCGCGACCTGGTCGGCGTCGAGCCGCTCGGCGGTCTGTACCGGCCGCTCGCCGGCGACCGCAAGGCGCGCGGCCTGCTGCGCGCGTCGGCGAAGGACGACGGACTCCCCGGCCACTTCCGCAACGACTACGTCGACGAGGACGAGTTCTGGGGGAAGGTGGCGCGGGCCGAGGATGTGGCGCGCAATATCGTCGGGCGGATCCGCGCCGGCGACGTGCGCCACGACCCGCTCGGGGGCGGATGCCCGACCTGGTGCGAGCTGGCGCCGATGTGCAGGGTGAAGCGGGCGTGAGCCGTAGGCTTGACGGAGGCGACCAAGAGCGGAGGCGGCGGCCTTGACGCGCCGAGAGCGGGAGTGAGCGCCACGGCCGAGCGCGCTGCGACGCCCGAGCAGGACGCGGCGATCGAAGCGCCGGGGCTCGTCTTCGTCTCCGCCGGAGCCGGTACGGGCAAGACCCGGGTGCTGGTCGAGCGGTTTGTCCGCGCGGTCGAGAGCGGCGTCGACATCGGCTCGATCCTCGTGATCACGTATACCGACCGGGCGGCGGCCGAGCTGCGGGCCCGCATCCGCACCCGGCTGGCCGAGCTCGGCCGCCCCGAGCTGACGCGCGAGCTCGACGCCGCGTGGATCTCGACCATCCACGGCTTCTGCCGGCGCCTCCTGCAGCAGTACCCGTTCGCCGCGGGGCTCGACCCGCGCTTCCGCGTCCTCGACGAGAGCCAGGGCGCCGTGCTGCGCGCCGAGGCATTCGAGGAGGCGTTGTCCGAGTTCTGCGCTCCTCGCAGCGACCCCGAGCAGAGCCCGGCGTCGCGCATCGAACCTGGTGGCGAGCCGGATCGGCTCGCGCTGCTTGCGACCTACGGGTCACGCAGCCTGCGTCGGATGTTGACCGGCGTCTACGAGACGCTCCGATCGGCCGGGCGCCCGCTGGAGCTCTCGCTCGGCGACGCGCCGGTGCTCGACGAGCGCGTCGAGGAGCTTCGTCGTGCGGCAGCGATCTGCACGGGCGAGCCGGGCGCGCGGGTGGTCGAGCTGCTCGACCGCCGGCCGGCGCCGGAGACGCTGCTCGACCTCTCCGAGTTCGCGGTCGCAGAGGACGATGATTTCGAGGCGGCCCGTCGGTCGGTCGAGCAGGCGGCGCTGAACGCCGTCGCCGCGCGCGACCGCGGTCTGCTCGAGGAGCTGCTTCAGCGTTTCGAGCAGGCCTACCAGGCGGCGAAGGACCGCGAGTCGGCGCTCGACTTCGAGGATCTCCAGCTCCGCGCCCGCGACCTCCTCCGCGACGACGAGGCGATCCGCGAGCGCGAGCGGCTGCGCTTTCGGCAGGTCTGCGTCGACGAGTTCCAGGACACGAACCGGCTGCAATGCGAGCTGATCGACCTGCTCGCGCGCGGGGAGCTGTTCTTCGTCGGAGACGAGTTCCAGTCGATCTACCGCTTCCGCCACGCCGATGTCGAGGTCTTCAAGGAGCGGCGGGAGCAGGTCGGCGAGGTCCTGCCGCTGACGCAGAACTGGCGCTCGCGCCCCGAGGTGCTCGCGGTCGTCAACCGCCTGTTCGGCGCGACATTCGGGGACGAGTTCCAGCGCCTCGTCGCCTCCGGCCGGTTCCCGGATCCGGCCGCCGGCCCCGCCGTCGAGCTCCTCGTCACCGACAAGTCGAGCTACAAGGAGACGCCCGTCGCCTGGCGCGCCGGCGAGGCGAAGGCGGTGGCCCGCCGCGTGAAGGAGCTCGTCGACTCGGGAGAGGCCGAGCCCGGTGAGATCGTCCTCCTCTTCGCGGCCGGCACCGACGCGGAGCAGTACGAGGAGGCGCTCCGCGCTGCGGGGCTGCCGACCTACCGCGCGACCGGACGCGGGTACTTCGGCCAGCAGCAGGTCGCCGACCTGCTCGCCTACCTCCGGCTCCTGCACAACCGCTACGACGACGTGGCGCTCGTCACCGTGCTCGCCTCCCCCTTCGTCGGCGTGTCCAACGACGGTCTCGTCCTGCTCCGGCGCGCTGCTCCGCGCCGGCCGCTCTTCACGGGACTCGAGCGCGGGTTGCCGGAGGGAGTCGGTGAGCGGGACGGGCGCCTGATCCAGGCCTTCCGCCAGCGCTTCGACCGGCTCGCGGCGCTGGCCGAGACGATGGGGCTCGAACGCCTCTGCGAGCAGATCATCGTCGAGCACGATTACGACCTCGCCGTGCTCGCACAGTGGGACGGCCGCCGCCGGTACGCGAATCTCCGCAAGCTGGCTCGCCTCGCCCGCGCCTACGAGGAGCTGCGCGGCCCAGACGTCGAGGGGTTCGTCCGCTTCGTGCTCGAGCAGGACGCGGCCGGCGTCAAGGAGCTCGAGGCGGTTGCCGAGGAGGAGGGCTCCGGCGCGGTGCGGTTGCTGACGATCCATGCCGCCAAAGGGCTCGAGTTCAAGATCGTGATCGTCGCCGACGCGGGTCGCGAGCGGCCGCGGACGAGCGGCGAGGAGATCCTCTGCCTGCCCGACGGACGCTTCGGCTTCAAGGTCGTCGATCCGGCAACCGGCCGGCGACTGCCCGCCTTCGAGTACGACGCCGTCCGTGAGGCCGAGGAGCGCGCCGAGGAGGCCGAGCGCATGCGCCTCTACTACGTCGCGATGACGCGCGCGATCGACAGGCTGATCGTCTCGGGCTCGGTCGACCCTACCCGGCTGGACGGGAGGACGCCGATCGGCTGGGTGCTCGAGCAGCTCGACGTCGACGAGCTCGTCGACGGCGAGATCGTCTCGGGCGACGCGCGGCTGACCCTCCGCGTCGACCGGTTCGCGACCGAGGAGGAGACGCCGCCGCCGGCCGAGCCCGCTCCGGCCCAGCTCAGCCTCTTCGAGGCCGCAGGCCAGCCGGCCGCACCGCTCGTCCCGCCGCTCGCGCCGCTCGAGCCGGTCGCCGCGCCGCCGCACGAGCGCGTCCGGCGTCTCTCGTACAGCGCGATGGCCCTGTACGAGCGCTGCCCCTACCGCTTCTACGCCGAGCGGCTCGCCGGCATGCGGCCGGTGGACGGGAGCGGACGCATTCCGGGCCAGACCGGCCTCGCCGGCAGCGAGATCGGCGACGCTGTACACCGCCTGCTCGAGAGCGTCGACCTCGCCGCACCCGTGCCCCCCGACCTCGCGCCGGTCCGCATCTGGTACCCGGCCGCCACCGACGAGGAGCTCGAGCGCGTCGCCGGCCTCGTCGCCGCGTACTGCGAGTCGCCGCTCGCGGCCCGCGTGGCCGCGCTCGATCGGCCGGGCTCGGAGCGCCCGTTCGCGTTCGAGCACGACGGCGTGCTGTTCCACGGTGTGCTGGACGTGCTCCACCTCGGCGGCGGGAGCGCGCTGGTGGTCGATTTCAAGTCGAACGTGCTCGACGACCTGGAGCCCGCCGAGGTCGTCGAGGGCGAGTACCGCCTGCAGCGGCTCGTGTACGCGATCGCCTGCTTCCGGGCCGGCGCCGACGAGGTCGAGGTTGCGTACCAGTTCCTGGAGCGGCCGGACGACATCGTCTCGGCCGTGTTCGGCCGCGACGAGCTGCCCGCTCTGGAGACCGAGCTGTCGGAGGCGATCGCCCGCATCCAGGCCGGCGAGTTCCCGCCGCGGCCGAGCGAGCTCGCCTGTGCGGGCTGCCCTGCGCTCGACGTGGTCTGCGCCGGGCCCGCGCTTCTCGACCACTAGTGTCACAAGCGTTGCTGGCAGGATCGCGAGGTGGCGAGAAGTTTCGTGGGCGAAGCCAGGAGGCGGGTCGGGCCGAAGAGAGGGCGGATCCGGCCGATCATCGAGCGGCTGATCGCCGAGCATCCGGATGCCCGGATCGCCCTCCGCTTCGGCTCGGAGGTCGAGCTCCTCGTCTCGGTGATGCTCTCCGCACAGACGACCGACGTGAACGTGAACCGCGTCACCGGTCGGCTCTTCGAGAAGTACCGTCGGCCCGAGGACTACATCGCCGTCCCGCCCGACGAGCTCGAGCGGGACATCTACGCGACCGGGTTCTTCCGGCAGAAGGCGAAGGCGATCCGCGGGACGATGGCGATGCTGCTCGACGAATACGGCGGGCAGGTGCCGCGCCGCCTCGAGGAGCTCGTCCGCCTGCCCGGGGTGGCGCGCAAGACCGCCAACGTCGTCGCCGCCGAGCTCGGCGACCCGCAGGGGATCGTCGTCGACACCCACGTGCGCCGGCTCTCGCAGCGGCTCGGCCTGACGAGGGAGGACGATCCGGTGAAGATCGAGCGCGACCTGCAGCGGCTGGTCCCCCGCGAGCACTGGCGCGTCTTCCCGCACCTCCTGATCTGGCACGGGCGGCGCGTCTGCCTCGCGCGGGCGCCCCGGTGCGAAGATTGTGTCTTGACCGATCTCTGCCCCTCGTCCCGCGTCTGAGCTTGCCGAAGCTGCACACCGACCGGCTGCTGCTCCACACCTTGACGTCCGGCGAGGCGCGGGCGCTCGTCGCGGGCGAGCCGCTTCCGGAGTGGTCGTTCGCGGACGGATACCCGCTGCCGGACACCGCGGACGGCGCCGGTCTCTTCCTGCTGCATCTCGACCGGGAGTGGGGTGTGCACCTCCTCGTCCGGCGCGAGGACGGCCTCGTGATCGGCGACGCGGGCTTCGTCGGACCGCCGAAGGACGGAGCAGTGGTGATCGGGTACGAGGTCGTCCCGGGAGCGCGGCGACAGGGCTACGCGACCGAGGCGATCGGCGCGTTGTCCGGGTGGGCGCTGGCGCAGCCCGAGGTGGGGGAGGTGCGCGCCCACACGCTGCCCGACAACGAGGCGTCGATCGGGGTGCTCCTCCGCGCCGGGTTCCGCGAGCAGGAAGCGGGAAGAAACGTGCGCCGCTTCGCGCTCAGCGCGGACTGAGCGCGACGAGCAGTCCGCCGTCGGAGTCGTACGCGGGGAACAGGTCGGCGATCACCGGCTTGACCACCCCGGCCTTCGTTCGCAGCTCCATCTGCTCACCCAGCCGGCGGACGCCCCACTCGAGCGCGAGCGCCACCGGGTCCTTGTCCGCCGCGAACCCGGCGAGGCCGAAACCTTCGACGACGCCGTGTCCCATCAGCTCGCTCTCCGCGAAACCGGTGAGCTCGAAGACTCCGCGTCCTGACGCGAGGATGCGCGCGTCCTGGTCGCAGACCACGAGCCCCGTGTTCGGACCGGGGTAGTAGTCGTCCATCAGCTCGAACAGGAAACCGAAACCGCAACGGTGGCAGGCGACCGTCTCCCGGGACAATCCTTCGAACCCGTCGATGTCGATCGACCGGTCCTTGCAGTTGGGGCAGATGTAGAACGGCACTCGACCCGCGACCGTCTACGCGCGTGGAGCGGTGAGAGCGGACTGCTCGTGCCCCTCGCGGGCCGCGAGCCAGCGCTCGGCGTCGAGCGCGGCCATGCAGCCCGATCCGGCGGCGGTCACCGCCTGGCGGTACGTGTGGTCCTGCACGTCTCCTGCGGCGAAGACTCCGGCGATGTTCGTCTCGGTCGAGCCGGGCCTGGTGACGAGGTACCCGGCCTCGTCATGCTCGAGCTGGTCGAGGAAGAGCGCCGTCGTCGGGTCGTGGCCGATCGCGACGAACAGGCCGTTCGCCTCCAGCTCCTGCGTCTCAGCGCTCTCCGCGTTCCGGAGCAGGGCGCCGCGCATCTTTCGGTCGGGCCCCTCGAGCACCTCCTGCACCTCGAACGGAGTGAGAAACACGATCTTCTCGTTGGCGCGGGCGCGGTCCTCCATGATCTGCGACGCTCGAAACTCGTTCCTCCGGTGCACGAGGGTGACCTTCGAGGCGAACTTCGTCAGGAAGGTCGCCTCCTCCATCGCCGAATCGCCGCCGCCGACGACGACCACGTCGAGGCCACGGTAGAAGGCGCCGTCGCAGGTCGCGCAGTACGTCACCCCCCGGCCCTGGAGCGCGCGCTCGGACTCCAGGCCGAGCTGCCGCGCCGTCGCGCCCGTGGCGACGATCACCGTCTCGCCGCGATACTCGTCGTCGCCGACCCACACGCGGAACGGACGCTCCGAGAAGTCGACGCGGGTGACGTCGTCGGTGAGGAACTCCGCGCCAAAACGCTCGGCCTGGCGGCGGAAGTCCTGCATCATCTCCGGCCCGAGCACGCCGTCCGGGTAACCGGGGTAGTTCTCGACGTCGCTCGTGATCATCAGCTGGCCGCCCCACTGGAAGCCCTCGATCACGAGCGGGCGGAGGTTGGCCCGCGCGCTGTACAGGGCAGCCGTGTAGCCGGCCGGGCCGCCCCCGACCACGATCAGTTCGCGAATGTCGCTCATGTGGGTATTAAACGAAATACGCCGGCCGAAGCTTCCTGCACGCGTCGCCTTCGCCGCCTCGCGCTAGGCCGCGTCGGCGGGCGGCAAGAGCTCGTTCGGGACGGACTCTGCTCGGGTCAGCTCGGCCGCGGTCAGCGGCAAGGGCGTCCGGTCGAGCGGCTTGACCGCGGGAAGCTCCCCCGACGCGGCGCTGTGACGCTCGAACTTGCGCGCGGTGACGAGCATCCTTGATTCCAGGGAGCCGACCGCCTTGTTGTAGGTGTCGACCGCCGTATCGAGCGCCCGTCCGATCTTGGCGAAGTGCGATGCGAACACGCCCAGGCGCTCGTAGAGCTCGCGCCCCAGGCTCGCGATCTCGCGCGCATCCTCGCTGATCGTCTCCTGGCGCCAGGCGTAGGCGAAGGTCTTCAGGAGGCCGATCAAGGTCGTCGGCGACGAGGGAAGTACGCCGGACTCCGGCCCGAGCTCGAGGAGCCCGGCGTCCGCCTCGCACGCGACGCGGAAGAACGTCTCGTCGGGGAGGAACATGAGCACGAACTCCGGCGTCGACTCGAACTGCTGCCAGTACCGCTTGGCCGCGAGCTTCGCGATGTGGTCGCGGACCTGTCTCGCGTGCGAGCGAAGGTGGGCGCGTCTCGTCTCCTCGCTCTCCGCGTCGAGCGCGTCGAGATACGCGGTCAAGGGTGCCTTCGCATCGACGACGATGTGCTTGCCGCCGGGCAGGTGAACGACCAGATCGGGGATCAGGAGGTCGCCGTCATCGGTTCTCGTCCCGGCCTGCTCCCGGAAGTCGCAGTGGGCCAGCATTCCCGCCAGCTCGACGACGCGCTTGAGCTGGATCTCTCCCCACCGCCCGCGGACGTGCGGTGCGCGCAGGGCGGTGCGGAGATTGCCGGTCTCGCTTCGGAGCCGCTCCTGGCCCTCGGCGAGGCTCTTCACCTGCTGCGTCAGTGTGCCGTAGGCGCGCTGACGCTCCTGGTCGAGAGCATGCGTCTTCTCGTCGAAGCGTTTGAGCGTCTCGGCGATCGGCTCGAGCTGTGTCTTCGCGGCCTGCAGGAACGAATCGCTGTTCGTTCGCAGCGCTTCTGCGGAGAGCGCAGTGAACCGCGTCGAGAGATCGTCGTTCAGTCGCCGTTGCACGGCCAGCCGCTCACGCAGCACGAGCCAGGCGGCGAGGCCGCCCAGCACGGCGCCGGCGGTGAAGGCTGCGATCAGCATCGGGCCGCAGAACGTAGCGGCGGCGTCGGACGGTAGAAACGGGGGTCGGGCCGGAGCCCGACCCCCGCGCCGAGCTCAGTGCTGGTGGTCCTGCGCTCCGCCCTGGTCGTGGCCGTGATCGCTCTCGTCGTGCGGATGGTCCTGTTCGGGGGTGGGCGCCGGTGTGACGGGCGGAGACGTGGTCGTCGTGTCGGCCGCCGGTGCCTTCTTCGTCCGGCCGAGCAGCTTGTCCAGGAAGCCCATCGTTTCTCCTATCTCGCGAGGTCCGAGCCCGGAGTATCGAGAATGGGCACGAAAAAAGCCAGATCCGGCGAGCCCGAAGGCCTACCGGATCTGACTGCGAGAGGCTATCGCGGCCCGGTCGCTCCGGTCAAGAGCCGCGAGGCGGAAAAAGGTCGCAACGAGCGACAATTCCTGCACCGTTCACGCGCGAAGGCGCGAACGCACGTTCCTCCGGCCGCGGGCCACCGTACTCTTGACGGCCGTGGACGCGTTCTTCGGCCCGGGCGGTCGGCTCGACCAGGTGCTGGTCGGCTACGAGCCGCGGGCCGAGCAGGCAGCTCTGGCAGGCGCGGTCGCCGACGCCTTCGCAGCCGGCGAGCATCTCCTCGCGGAGGCGGGCACGGGGACCGGGAAGAGCCTCGCCTACCTGGTCCCGGCGCTCGAGTCGGGCCGGCGGGTCGTGGTCTCGACGGCGACGAAGGCCCTCCAGGAGCAGCTTCTGACCAAGGACGTTCCGATCGCAGCCGCCGCGCTCGGCCGCGACGTGCGAGTCGCTGTGCTGAAGGGCCGGCAGAACTACCTCTGCCGCCACGGCCTCCAGGGCTTCGGGCTCCTCGGCGGGCAGCTGTTCGACCGTGAGGCCGACGCCGCCGCGTTCGACGCGATGCGCGGCTGGATCGAGACGACGGAGACGGGCGATCGGGCCGAGCTCGAGGTCGAGCCGCCCGAGGCGGTCTGGGCCGAGATCGCCGTCGGTGCCGACCGCTGCCTCGGCCGGCGCTGCGCGTTCGTCGGCGTCTGCTTCTCGGAGGCCGCGCGCGAGCGGGCCGCGCACGCGGAGCTCGTGATCGCCAACCACGCGCTCTACTTCGCGGACCTCGGCCTGCGCTCGCGTGACGTTCCGGGCGTGCTTCCGGAGCACGACGCCGTCGTCTTCGACGAGGCGCACCGGCTGGAGGAGTCGGCCGCGACCTGGCTCGGCGGCCGCGTGAGCGGGCCCGTTCTCCAGCGACTCCTTCGCGACACCGACCGGGCCTGCCGCGAGGCTTCGGTGCCCGCGCCGGCCCGTGCGCTCGACCGCGTCGAGGCGGCCGGCCGTCGGCTCCTCGCCGCCGTCGCCCCTGCATCGGGCCGACGCCGGCTGCGGGAGGTGCCGGCCGAGCCGGCGCAGCTCCTCGCCGAGCGGCTCGCCGAGCTAGCGGCGGCCCTGAAGGGGTCGAGGGAGGAGGTTGACGCGGTCGCGAAGCGTGCGCTCAGGCTCGCAGCAGACGTCTCCGCCTGCCTCGAAGCCGATGACGGCAACCGCGTGGTCTGGGCCGAGCCCGACCTGCTCGCCTGGGCGCCGGTCGAGGTTGGCCCCGCCCTCGGTGAGCTCCTCTGGGGCGCCGGCCCGACGGCGGTGCTCGTCTCCGCGACGCTGACCGCCGGCGGGGACGGCTTCGGGTTCGTGCGCCGCAGGCTCGGCCTCGACGATGCCGCCGAGTTCGCCGTCGGCTCCCCGTACGATTTCCGCTCGCAGGCCCTCGTCTACCTCCCGTCGGGCTTGCCCGACCCTCGCGCCGACGGAGCGCTGGCGCTGGTGGCAGACGAGGTGGCGGCGATCTGCCGGCTCTCCGCCGGCCGCGCGCTGATCCTGACCAGCTCGTACCGGGCGCTCGAGGCGGTCGCGGCCGGAATCCGCGGCCGCGTCCCGTTCGAGGTGCTCGTCCAGGGGGAGGCGCCACGCGAGCGCCTCCTCGAGCGCTTCCGGGAGGAGGTCGCCTCGGTGCTCGTCGCCACCTCGACCTTCTGGCAGGGGATCGACGTCCCCGGCGAGTCGCTGTCCCTCCTCGTGATCGACAAGCTCCCGTTCGCGGCCCCTGGAGATCCGCTCGTCGAGGCCCGCTGTGAGCGGATCGCGCAGCTCGGCGGTGACTGGTTCCGCGACTACTCGCTGCCCTCGGCGGTCCTGCAGCTTCGCCAGGGGTGCGGCAGGCTGATCCGCTCCCATGCCGACCGCGGCGTGATCGCGATCCTCGACCCGCGGCTGCGCTCCCGGTCGTACGGACAGGTCTTCCTCGACTCGCTCCCGGCCTGCCCGGCCACCTCCGAGCGGGCCGAGGTCGCGGAGTTCTTCCGCGCGGAGGCGCTCGTCGGTGCCTGATACATTCGGCGGCCGTGGCGAAGAAGCCTCGCACGCCTCCGCCGCCGCGGCGCGTCCAGGCGCCCAAGCAGCGCCACGCGCAGCGCACGGGTTTCGACTCCGCGCGCATGCGCATGATTCTCTACGGCGTGGCCGGTGCCGCCCTCGTCGCGCTGGTGGTCGTCCTCGTAATCGTGCTCGGTGGGAAGGGCAGCAACGACGTCGCGCAGGGAAGTGACGCCAAGGTGCGCGCGGCGATGACGGCGGCCGGCTGCACGTTCGCCAGCAAGCCGGTGCTTCCGCCGAAGGACGGAAAGAACTTCCACAACGACGCGAAGACCCCGACCGCGAAGGTGAAGTGGAGCACGTTCCCGCCGTCGGGCGGCGGACACTACGCGGCGTGGGCGATCTGGAACTTCTATACGCAGCCGGTTCCGCCCGACCAGGTCGTGCACAACGAGGAGCACGGCGGCGTGGTGATCTGGTGGGGCCCGAAGGTGCCGGAGTCGACGGTGTCCGAGCTTCGCTCCTTCTACCTCGATGACCCGACGGGCATGTTCGGAACGCCGATCGACGGGCTGGGGGGCAGGATCGCCCTGGCCGCCTGGACCGGCGACCCGAGCCGCTACTACAAGAACGGCTACTACGGGATCGGAAAGCTCGCCGTCTGCTCGAGCTTCGACAAGAAGGCGTTCACGACCTTCCGCGACGCCTACCGGGGCCACGGCCCCGAGGGAACCCCCGCCTCGTCGAACCAGCCGGGCTCGGGCCCGAACGGCTGACTCTTCGCGGGGGAAACGGCCGGTTTC
>JBBRXG010000032.1:0-25492 GCA_038248655.1 Gaiellales bacterium | reverse complement strand
GTTGTCGGTGGACCTACCTGTGACGCAAGAGAGCCGGAGCAACGATCCCTCCGGCTCACCTGTGGCGGGGATGCTAGTACGCCCGCCCGAGTTTGGGAAGGGATTTTCGCACGAGACGCGTCCCTCGTCCGCGGGTGGTCGTCCACACTCGATTCGCCTACGCTGTGCTCGATGGCCGAGCTCGCCGCGCGTCGACTGGGAATGCCCTCCGCCGGAGGGGTGTTGCGCCGTGGTTTCTCGCACGGCCGCTTGACGTTCGGCCTGATCGCATGCGTCGTCGTCGGAGGGCTCGGTTTCGCGAACGGCGGGTACTTTCCGGTCGCGTGGGGCTGGAGCGGACTGGCGCTCCTCTGGGTCGCGGCGATCGCGCTTGCGCTCGGCGTCGCGGTCGAGATCGGCGTCCGCGAGGTGCTGTTTCTCGGCGCCTTGGCCGGTCTGACCGCCTGGGTCGCTCTCTCCACCGTCTGGACGAGCACCGTTCCGGGAACCGTGCTCGAGACCGAGCGAGCGCTTCTGTACCTCGCCGCCGGAATCGCCGGTCTCCTCCTCCTCCGCCGCGCGGCGATCCCAAAGCTCTTGCTCGGCCTGTGGGCGGCGATCGGCGTCGTCTCGACCTACAGCCTCGCCACCCGCCTCTTTCCCGATCAGCTCGGCGCCTTCGATCCGATCTCGGACAACCGCCTCTCGGAGCCGGTCGGATACTGGAACGCGCTCGCCGTTCTCGCCGCCATGGGCACCCTGCTCGCACTCGGGCTCGCCGCTCGAAGCGGCCCTGCCGTGCGCTGCCTGGCCGCCGCCTCGACCGTCGTTCTCCTCCTCACCCTGTATTTCACGTTCAGCCGCGGCGGCTGGATCGCGTTCTTCGCCGGGCTGGTCGTCGCGGTCGCCCTCGACCGGCGTCGCATGCAGCTGATCACGACCGCGCTCGTGCTCGCGCCCTGGCCGGCCCTCGCGATCTGGTCCGCCTCGACCTCACAGGCGCTCACCCAGCAGGGACCGGCCCTGGGGCCGGCGACGCGCGACGGCCACGGCCTCGCCGTGATCGCGGTCCTGCTCGCCGTTGCGGCTGCGCTCGCGATTCTCGTCCTCGACTGGCTCGAGGCGGCCGTCTCCGTCCCGCACGTGCTGCAGCGCCTGTACGCCGGCACACTCGTGTTCGTCCTCCTCGCGTCCCTGATCGTCGTCTTCGGCCGCTACGGCTTTCCGCCGACGCTCGCGCGCAAGGCGTACGACGCCTTCAACACGTCCAATACGTCCGGCGGTTCGCAGCACGACCTCAACAGCCGTCTCTTCAACCTCTACGGGAGCGGCCGGAACGAGCAGTGGCACACGGCCTGGCAGCAGGCATCCGCGCACCCCGTGCTCGGAGGCGGCGCCGGCAGCTTCGCCGACTACTGGTTCCAGCACCGACGCGTCCCCTCCACGGTCCACGACGCCCACAACCTGTACCTCGAGACCCTCTCCGAGCTCGGACCACCCGGTCTGGCCCTGCTCGCGCTGATGCTCTGCCTCCCGCTCGCCGCAGTGAGGCGAGCGCGCTCGTCGCCCCTGGCTACTGTCGCCTGCGCCGCCTACGTCGCGTTCCTGCTGCACGCGAGCATCGACTGGGACTGGGAGATGCCGGCGGTGACGCTGACGGCGATCTTCTGCGGGCTCGCGCTGCTGGGCCTGGGCCGCCGCGAGCGCGAGGCGAGGTCACTGCGCCCCCGCGTGCGCTGGTCCGCGCTCGGCGTCACCGGCGCGCTCATCGGCTTCACGCTGCTCGGGCTGCTCGGCAACAGCGCGGTATCGGCAAGCTCCAAGTCGACGAACGCTGGTCACTTCACCCACGCCGAGTCGCAGGCGAGGCGGGCGGCCGGCTTCGCCCCCTGGTCGGCCGAGCCTCTGCGCAGGCTCGGAGAGGCCCAGCTCGCCGCAGGCGACGCAGCCGGCGCCAGGACGAGCTTCCGGAAGGCGATCGCAAAGGATCCCCATGATTGGACGCTCTGGTTCGAGCTCGCGCAGGCGAGCGGCGGCAGGGCGCGGCTCGACGCACTCACGCGGGCATCGCGCCTCAATCCGCGGAGCCCGGAGATCGCCGAGGCGCGAGCACAGGCTGGA
This sequence comes from Gaiellales bacterium, assembly GCA_038248655.1. Lineage (GTDB taxonomy): Bacteria > Actinomycetota > Thermoleophilia > Gaiellales > Gaiellaceae > DATBLE01. Next base: position 23,392 of record JBBRXG010000032.1, on the reverse strand, counting down.
ACGCCGTGAATCTCCGCTTCGCGCGCGACCCGCTGGCGAACCCGGAGGCTCTGATCCGCCGCGTGTACGCGTACGCGGCCTACCGGCTCGGAGACGGCCCCGACGCCGAGGACGTGACGAGCGATGTGTTCGAGCGGGCGCTTCGCTACCGCTCGAGCTACGACCGCTCGAAGGGTGAGCCGGTCGACTGGCTGCTCGGGATCGCCCGCCGGTGCACGAGCGCCGCGCTCGCCGCCCGCGCCACAGATCCGCTTCCGTCCGAGACCGTGGTCGATACGGCCGGCCGAGACCTGGCGGACGACGGGATCCGACGGCTGACTGTGGCGGCGGCGCTCGCGCAGCTCGGCGAGCGCGACCAGGAGCTGATCGCGCTGCGATACGGAGCCGATCTCACCGCCGCCCAGATCGCGACGATCCTCGAGTCGAAGACGAACGCCGTCGAGGTTGCGCTCCATCGGGCTCTTGACAAGCTCCGCTCGATCCTCGACAACGAGGAGATGGAGCCTGCCATCGCCCCGCGAGCGGCGACCCGAGGCGCTCACTAGGGCGCCGAGGCAGCCTGTAAGGGTTTGCGGGCACTCCGAGGTATCTGTCTATGTACCGGCAATCTCAGGGAGGGGAATCAAGGTGAAATTCATCAGAAGCCGGAAGTTCGATCTCGAGGGTGACCTTCGCGCCTACCGCGCGGAGCCGAGCTCGGACTTCACGAAGGCGCTCGCCGCCGAGGTGCGGAGCCGTCCGGCCGAACGCACCCGGTTGGGGCGGGTCGGCCTCGCCATCGCCCTGTCCGGGCTGATCGTGGTCGCGCTCGCGTCGTTCGGTGGCGTCGGCTACGCGTCGTCCGCTGCGTCGCACGCCGCGAAGAAGCCGACCGTCGCCAAGCAAGTGCGGATCGTGACGAAGTCTGCGGCGCAGGCGCAGTACGGGCCGTTCCAGCCCCCCGCGACGCCGAAGGCAGAGCCCAAGGCGACGGGGCAGGCCGCGCCGGTCCTGAAGCCCCCGAAGGCAAAGGTAACGGCCACGGCTGCGCCGAAGGCGACGCCCAAGGCCGTGGCGGCGGGAGCGGCCAAGGCCGAGAAGGCTCCGACGGTGACGAGCTCACAGCTGCCCTTCACCGGGCTCGCCCTCTGGATTCCACTCGCGGCCGGTCTGATGCTGATCGCCTTCGGGCTCGTCCTGAGGACGCGCGGCAGGCGGCACGGGTCGAGCGCCCACTAGGCGTTTCTTCCGGATTGCCGGTTTCGACCGGGGGCGGCCAACCGGCCGCCCCCGGCTCGTCTCCGCCGGCGAACCGGAAAGAACGCACGGGGGAACCGCTTGTTCCCCCGTGCAACGACTCCTAGCCGCAGGAAGTTTGCCGTCAGTCCCCCGGCTGAAGGAGTTCTCTCCTCGTATCGGCAGACCTGCCCGGCGGCTTGAGTCACTACATTTGACCGATGGCGACGAGCTTCCGCGACCGGCTCCGGGACGGGCCGCCGATCGTCGCCGACGGGGGGATGGGCTCGCTGGTCTCGGCTGCCGCACCCCGGCTGCGCTCCCCGGAGGAGGCGAACGTACGCGCGCCGGACACGGTCGTCTCGGTGCACCTCAGCTTCATCGGCGCCGGGTCCGAGCTGATCGAGACGAACACCTTCGGAGCGAACCGCCGCAAGCTCGCCTCCCGCTACCTCGAGGACGAGCTCACCAGGATCAACGAGGCGGGCGTCAAGCTCGCCCGCGATGCCCGCCAGATCTCCGGAAGGGAGGTCTTCATCGCCGGATCGATCGGTCCGCTGGGCGAGCACGAGGAGTCCTGGCCCGAGGAGCGCGCGCCGCTCTTCGCCGAGCAGGCCGAGCTCCTCGCCGGTCGCGGGGTCGACCTGCTCGTGATCGAGACGTTCTTCGACCTCGACGAGCTGGTGACCGCGATCGGGGCGGCACGCTCGGTCACGAGCCTGCCGATCGTCGCGATGATGACCTTCGGCGACGACGCCGAGACGATCGGCGGCGTCCCGGCTGGAGACGCCGCGGCGCGGTTGAGCAGCCTGGGAGTGGACGCGATCGGAACGAACCATGGCGCCGGCCCGATCGCGGCGCTCGGCGCGCTGCAGGCGATGGGCGACTCGCTGCCCCTGGCGGCGATGCCGAACATCGGCCTCGCCAGCATGGCGGGCGGACGGATCATCTATCCGCACGCGGCGCCGGACTACTTCGCCGAGTTCGCGGCGCATGCCCGCGACCTCGGCGCCAGGCTGATCGGCGGCTGCTGCGGGACGACGCCGACCGAGATCGCCGCGATCCGCCGGGCGATCGACGAGGAGCGGACCGCCCGCGCGCCGCTCGGCGTCGTCGAGCGCGAGCTCGCGGTCCGGGTCGAGAGCGAGGACGGCGAGACGCGGCTCGCCGCCGACCTGCGCGAGGGCCGGTGGGTGACCTCGGTGCAGATCGACCCGCCGCTCGGGGCCAACTCCGCCGGCCTGCTCGCGGTCGCGGCCGCGATCCGCGACTCGGGGCTCGGCGCGTACGTCGACATCAACGACAACGCGACCGCCAGGGTGGGGATGAACCCGCTGATCGTCGCCTCGGCGATCGAGCGGACGACCGGAGTCGAGACGATCCCGCACCTGACCCCGCGCGACACGACGATCATGGGCCTCGAGTCGATGCTGCTCGGCGCCCACGCCGAAGGGCTGCGGAACGTCCTGGCGGTGACGGGCGACCCGCCCGAGGTCGGCGACTATCCCGGGTCCGGCGGCGTCTACGAGGTCGACTCGATCGGGCTCACCCATCTGATCTCCCGCCTGAATCAGGGCGAGAACTACAACGGCAAGGCGATCGACGCGCCGACCTCGTTCTTCGTCGGCGTCGCCGTCAACCCGACCGCCGAGGATCTCGATCTCGAGCTCGACCGCTTCCGCCGGAAGATCGCCGAGGGCGCGCGCTTCGGCATGACGCAGATCGTCTACGACCTCGACCACCTCGAGCGGTTCCTCGACCGGATCGGGGGGACGCCGCCGGTTCCGCTCCTGCTCGGCATCTTCCCGCTGACGAGCTACCGGCTTGCGCTCCGCCTCCACAACGAGGTGCCGGGAATCGTCGTCCCCGACCCGCTCCAGGAGGCGCTGCGCGAGGCCGGCCCGCGGGAGGCGGAGGTCGGGTTCGCCCATGCCCGCGAGCTGCTCGCGGCCGCACGCGATCGAGTCGCCGGTGTCTACGTGGTCGCCCCCTACCGGCGGCCGCTCTCGGTGCTCGAGCTGCTGGGCTGAGCGCCGGCCGGACACCAGGGACAGACCCGCGGGGGTCTGTCCCTGATCGAAGCAGCGGAGCGCCGGCCCGCTCACGGCCGCTGCATGTACCACTCGGTGAACCCGCGGCAGCGCCCGTCCGAGCCGAAACGCATCACGAAGCAGTTGTCGTAGACGCGTACGACCGGGCCATCAGGCGCGTCCCGGTACGAGCTCGACCCCGTGGCGACCGCCGCCTCGCCGGCGACGGCGACCGTTCGGTAGGCGCCCTCGTAGGTGCCTGCCTCGTCGCGCGTCGAGGCACCCGCGTGGTCTCCTCGCCGAGCCACGAGTCTGCGACCGCATCGACTCCGCGTACCGGCTCGTCGTACGGGTGGTAGCGGTACTCGACGTCGTCGGCGAAGAGGGTGCGGATCTGCGTGCGGTCATAGGATTTCCAGGCGGCGACGTAGGCGTCGAGCCACCGGTCCACATCAGCTTTCTGCAAGGCGCCTCCCTCGGCTCGCGGCGGGTTGGGCGGAATATCGCATGGGAGGGGGGCGTACGGCAGAGAATCGCCAGCGCAGGGACAGCCCCGGGTCTGTCCCTGACGGGGCGGCGACGCGGGCGGCTCAACCATCCTTGTAACAGTCTGTTACTTGCTCGTCCGGTCGCGCCTCCAGCGTCGAGTCGGGACAGACGCGGTATCTGTTCCTGCTCAGGGCGCGCAGTCGCCGGTCGAGACCGGTGCGGTTGCCGATGCCAGCACCCCGCGCACGACCTCCGACGGAATGCCGTACCCTCCTCCGCTTCCGATCCTGGCCGCGAAGACGGTCGCCTCGACACGGCCCTGGAGATCGATCGCCGGCCCGCCCGAGTTGCCGTGGCGGATCATCCCCCCGATGCTGGTGATCGTCCGCCGCACCGGGCCGTGGCCGTAGGCGTCGTCGGTGATCACGGACGACGTCCGCCCGATACGTCCGGGCTCCGCATCGAGGGGGCCGTTCAGGGGATAGCCGACGATCGCGACCGACGCGCCCGGACGGGGGGCGGAGATCGGAAGGGCGGGGGCGGCAAGTCGGGGCACGCGCAGGACGGCGACGTCGTTCTTCGGGTCGAACGCAACCGCCTGGGCGGACAGGCGAGCCTTCGACTCCGACTGGACGACGTAGGTGCTGCGCTGGCCGGCGACGACGTGCGCAGCCGTGACGACCAGTCCCCGCGATGCGACCCAGCCGCTTCCGGAGATGCCGAGCCCGCACGCCGTGCCGAGCACGCGCACGACGCTCGGCGCCGCCGCCCGCACGATCGGATCGTTCGCGACCGACGGCGTGGGCGGCTCGACCGGGATCGCCGGCCCGGCGATCGTCGGGAACGGATCGACGCGGGCGAGCGCATTCAGCAACTGGCGGGGCGAAACGACGTCGTTCAGGCGGCGGAGCACCTCCGAGCGCTGGACGCTCTCCCGGAGCGAGCGCTGCCCCGGAAGCAGAAGCGCCGTGGCGCCGATCATCCAGACGAGGGCGAGCCCGGCCGCGGCGCCGAGCACGAACCCGCCGGCCGTGTCGAGCGCGCGGAGCGGCGGGAAGCGCAGCCCGGATCGGAAGAACGAGCCAACCATCGATCCGAGCGCCTCGAGCACCGCCGCGCAGATCACCGCCCCGGCCAGCCCGACCAGCGGGGCGTAGGGCGAATGAGCGCCTCCCGTGAGCACGGCGGGAGCGACGCGCGCCCCGATCACCGCCCCGGCGACGATGCCCGCGATCGCCAGCAGGCTGGCGACGAGGCCCTTGCGAAACCCGACGAGTCCGGTGAGCGCGACGAGGCCGAGCGCGATCCAGTCGAGCCGGGTCACGAGAGCGAGGCTAGCTGCGCCCATGGACGGCGACTTATGATCGGCGCCTTCGGATGGCGCTGCTCGAACTGCACGACGTCGAGGCACGGTACGGGCCGATCAAGGCGCTCCACGGCGTGTCGCTCTCGGTCGAGGCGGGGACGGCGGTGTCACTCCTCGGCGCGAACGGCGCGGGCAAGACGACGACGCTGCGTGCGATCTCGGGCATCGTCCGCAAGGCCGGCGACGTCACCTTCGACGGCCGGCGGATCAACCGCCGCACGCCGGAGGCGATCGCCCGGCTCGGCATCGCTCACGTCCCGGAGGGACGCGGGATCTACGGCGAGCTGACGGTCTGGGAGAACGTGATCCTCGGCGGCTCGACCCGCCGGGGCCGCAGGTCGATCAGGCGTGACGCCGAGGAGGCGCTCGGCCACTTCCCGCGGATCGCCGACCGGCGCATGCAGCAGGCCGGGACGCTCAGCGGCGGCGAGCAGCAAATGCTCGCCCTCGCCCGCGCGCTCGTCTCGAAGCCGCGGTTGCTCCTCCTCGACGAGCCCTCGCTCGGCCTCGCGCCCACGGCGGTGCAGGAGTTCTTCCGCGTCGTCCGCCGGCTGAACCAGGAGGACGGCCTGACCGTTCTCGTCGTCGAGCAGAACGCCCGCGTCGCGCTCGCCTCGACCCAGCACGCGTACGTGCTCGAGGTCGGGCGCATCGCCCTCGATGGATCGAGCGAGGAGCTCTCCCGCGACGAAGGCGTACGCGCCTCCTACCTCGGATACTGAGGATGGGCCGTTGACCGAGTTCTTCCAGTACGTCGTCGTCGGACTCGCCAACGGCGGCATCTACGCGACCCTCGCGCTCGCGCTGGTGCTGATTCACCGTGCAACCGGGATCGTCAACTTCGCCCAGGGGGAGATGGGCATGTTCGCCACGTTCATCGCCTGGGCGCTGATCAACCACCACGGCCTGCCCTACTGGGGCGCCTTCTTCCTCACCCTGCTGATCGCCTTCGTCGGCGGCGCCGCGATCCACCAGGTCGTGATCCGGCCGCTCGAGCGCGGCTCGGCGCTGACCGTCGTAATGGCGACGATCGGCCTCCTGATCGTCTTCAACGGCCTCGCCGGCTGGATCTGGTCGCCGGAGCTGAAGTTCTTCAAGAGCCCATTCCCCCTGAAGCCGTTGCACATCGGGGGCGTCGTGGTCAACGTCCAGGACCTCGGCGTGATCGGCGTCTCGCTTGCCTGCGTCGTGCTCGTCTTCTCGTTCTTCCGCTTCACGCGGCTCGGCCTGCAGATGCGCGCGGCGGCGATCGAGCCAGCGACGAGCAGGCTGCTCGGGATCCGCGTCGGCCTGATGCTGAGCGTCGGCTGGGGGCTCGCCTCGATGCTGAGCGCGGTCTCCGGGATGATGGCCGCCAGCCAGCTGGAGCTCGACCCGAACTTCATGCTGGTGATCCTGACGTACTCCTTCGCAGCTGCCGTGCTCGGCGGGATCGACAGCCCCGTCGGCTCGGTCGTCGGCGCCTTCATGATCGGGATCGGGATCAGCCTGCTGAGCGGGTACGCGGCGGACTTCGTCGGCACCGAGCTGCAGCTGCCGATCGCCCTCGCCGTGCTCCTGCTCGTGCTCGTCGTCCGCCCGGCCGGGTTGTTCGGCCGCGTCGTCGTGAGGAGGGTGTAGTGGGCCGGCCGTCCCCGGGCACGATGCTGCGGATCGTCGCGATCGCCGGCGTCGGCCTCTTCGTCTACCTCCTGCCCCAGGCGCGGGGCGACCTCCTCAACTACGAGTTCGCGTTCGTCGGGATCTACTTCATCGCGATCGTCGGGTTGAACGTGGTCTCGGGCTACAGCGGCCAGATCTCGATCGGGCACGTGGCGTTCATGGGCTTCGGCGCCTATACGACGGCGATCCTGAGCGCGAACTACGACGTCGGGAAGTACTGGACGATCCCCGTCGCCGGCGTTCTCACCGGGATCTTCGGCCTCCTGTTCGGCCTGCCGGCCCTGCGCCTGTCCGGCGTCTACCTCGCCCTCGCGACGTTCGGCCTGGCGATCTCGATCACGCTGGTCGCGAAGCGCTTCGACGGATTCACGGGCGGAGGCGGCGGGCTGCACGTCAGCCTGCTCTCGTCGCCGATCGGCGGTGTGACCACGAACGAGTGGAACTCGTACCTCGTCTGGGCGATCGCGGGCGTGATGTTCGCCGGAGCGTGGCTGCTCCTGCGCGGCTCGTTCGGACGCGCACTGCAGGCGGTGCGCGACGCACCGATCGCGGCGGTCGCCTCCGGCGTCAGCCTCGCCCGATACAAGACGCTCGCCTTCGGGATCTCGGCCGCCTACGGAGGCGTCGCCGGCGCGCTGCTCGCGATCTCGATCAACTACGTCAACCCCTACACTTTCCCCGTCTCGCTCTCGATCCTCCTATTGACCGGGGCGGTGATCGGCGGGCTCGGATCGCTCGAGGGGATGCTGCTCGGCGCCTTCTTCATCGAGTTCGCACCGAAGTATGCGGAGAAGGTCTCGAAGCACCTGCACTACAACGAGGCGACCGTGCAGGCCCCGGTCCTGTACGGGCTCCTCCTGCTCGCCGTCCTGTTCGTCCTCCCCGACGGCGCCGGCGGCCTGCTGCGCCGCTCGGCCGGCGTCTTGAACCGCGTGAGCAGATCGCTGTACAGTCGGAGTTGACTCACGCGCGACAGCGTGACCAGGAGAAGGAGCGAAGATGAGGAGAGCGTTACTCGCCCTCGGAGTTCTCGCGATCGCATCGGCGGTCGTGCTCCCGGGGGCCCTTGGCGGGGCGAGCGCGACTCCCGGGGTCAGCGCCAGAACGATCACGATCGGTGGGACGTTCCCGCTGAGCGGCCCCGCGTCGAGCTACGCGCCGATCCCTGTCGGGATGAAGGCGTACTTCAGCTACGTGAACGCAACGCGCGGGCCGGACGGGCGCCGCGGCGTCTTCGGGCGCCAGATCGTCTTCAAGGTCTATGACGACGGCTACAATCCGGCGAACACCGTCCAGCGGACGAAGCAGCTGGTCGAGCAGGATCACGTCCTCGCAACCGTCGGATCCCTCGGCACCGAGCCGCAGGAGGCGGTGACCTCCTACATGAACCAGCAGAAGGTCCCGCAGCTGTACGTCTCCACCGGCGCGACCGAGTGGGGCTCGAAGCACGCCGAGCACCCGTACACGATCGGCTGGCAGCCCGACTACCAGGCCGAGGGTGCGATCTACGGCCGCTACATCGTCAAGAACCTGCCGCGCGCGAAGGTCGGGATCATCTACCAGAACGACAGCTACGGCAGGGATTACATCGACGGGCTCGAGGCCGGGCTGGGCGCGAAGAAGAGCCAGATCGCCCTGACCCAGGGCTTCGAGGTCACCGACACGTCGGTCACGAACCAGGTGCTCGCGCTGCGCCGGGCGGGCATCGACACGCTGATGATCTTCGGCACGCCGACCCCGACGATCCGCACCTACGCGACGATGGCGGCGATCGGCTGGAAGCCGACGAACATCTTCGTCAACTCCGTGTCGGCGACCGACGCCTTCATGGGGATCGCGGTCGCACGCGCCGGGGCGGCGGAGGTGAACGGCTCGGTCAGCACCTACTACACGAAGGATCCGGCCAATCCGAGCTGGGCGAACGACGCCGGCATGAAGCTCTACCGGCGGATCATGGCCAAGTACGCCCCATCGGGCGTCAAGGTCACGGATGGGCTCTACATCTACGGCATGGCGAAGGCGTACACCTTCGTGCAGGCGCTCCGCGCGGCCGGGAAGAACCCGACCCGGGCGAGCCTGCTCAAGGCCGTCTTCAACATGAGCGACAAGTCGAACCCGTTCCTGCTCCCGGGCGTGGTCACGAAGACCAGCTCGCGGGACTACTTCCCGATCTCGCAGCAGCAGCTCCAGCGGTTCAACAACGGCCGCTGGCAGCCCTTCGGCCAGCTCACCGACACGCGGCCGAGCCGCTAGTCGATCCGACGTCTCGGGGACAGGCGGGTGCCTGTCCCCGAGACGTTCGCCGACCGCGCCCCCGCCGGCCCGCTCGGGGTCAGACCCCGATACGAAAGCGCCACGATCCGACCACCGCCCGGCCTCGTGGGGGCGGTAAAGCGCGTCACGCTTCGGTAGCGGGGTCAGACCCCGTTACGAGAGCGTTACGCGTTGTCCACGGAGAGCCGGCCGGCAAGGACGTCGGTATAGACCTTCTCGCCGCGGAAGAGCCCGCGCTCTTCGTCCCACGGGAAGAAGATGACGACGTTCCAGGTCAGGTGCTCGCCGGTGGGCTCGTGGCCGAGCCAGGGGGCGGCATGCGTCCCGGTCACGCGAGCCTCCTCGCAGACCCCCTGCGGGCCGATCACGATGTCGGTCAGGTCGAAGTGGATGTCCGGGAAGGCGGTCAGGAGCTCTGTGTAGAAGCGCGCGGCACCGTCGTGACCTTCGAAGCGCACGCCGCCCGGACGGAGCTCGTAGACGCAGTCCTCCGTCAGCGTGGAGATCAACCCCGGCAGATCGCGGGCGTCCTCGGCGACTGAGTGCCGCTTCCAGAGCTCACGGATCTCCTCGTAGCGCTCGGGTGTCCGGCGAAGCTTCTCGATCACCTCGTCGCGCTCGACGTGCGGCAGTTGGGTCACGCGGAAGATAGTAATGCGGCGGCCGTCTCGGCGAGCAGGGGCACACCCGCCTCGAAGCGGGACGCGTACGAGTCCTCGGCGGCGAGCTCTCCGCGGATGAAGCGCCCGTAGATCGCCTCGCAGAAGACGGCGGCTTTCCAGAGGGCGAGCGCCTGGAACCAGTCGAGCGGCTCGACGTCGCGGCCACTACGGGCGACGTATCGGTCGACGAGCTCCCGCTTCGACGGGAATCCCGGCAGCGCGGTGACGGGCGACGTGCCGAGCGGGCTGACCTCGCCGCCCGGCTCGCTGTACGTGGCGAGCAGGTAGCCGACATCGGCGCGGGGATCACCGACCGCGCCCATCTCCCAGTCGAGGACGGCGGTGATCCGCGATGGGTCGTCGACGGCGACGATCGTGTTGCCGAGCCGGTAGTCGCCGTGGACCACGGTCGGCGGCAGCGGCTCCGGCAGGCGCGCGGCAAGCCGGCCGCCGACCTCGGCCACGGTCGGCAGCTCGCGTGTCCGGTTGATCTCCCACAGCTCGGAGAAGCGCCGGACCTGCCGCTCGAGGTAGCTGCCCGAACGGATGAAGTCGGCGACCCCGGGCGCGTTCACGTCCACGGCGTGGATCTCGACGAGCGCGTCGACGAGGTCGAGCCCGAGCCGGCGGCGGGCGGCCCCTGACTCGAGCCCGGGGACGAGGTCGCGGGTGACGACGTGGCCGTCGAGGTAGTCCATGACGTAGAAGGGGACGCCGATGACGCGCTCGTCGTCGCAGACCGCCCGGATCCGGGGGAGCCGGATGCCGTGCGGCGCGAGCGCGAGCTGCAGCCGGGCCTCGCGGACCATGTCGTGGGCCGACGGCGGAAGCGGAGGCCGCGGCGGGCGGCGGAGGACGAACCGCGCATCGCCGCGCTCGAGCAGGAAGGAGAAGTTGGAGCCGCCGCCCTCGCCGATGCGAGTAGCGGTCACCGGCCCCGCGCCGAGCCCGTTCGCGTCGAGGAACGCCTCGACCTGCTCGAGGACGAGGAACGGCGGCTGCCCGGCCGTCACCAGGACGACTGGCCGCCGTCCACGACGAGCGTGTGCCCGGTCACGTAGTCGGAGGCTCGCGAGGCGAGGAAGACGACCGCGCCCTTGAGGTCGTCGGGTCCGCCGAAGCGGGCGAGCGGGATGCCCTCCAGGTAGGCGTCGGGCCTCGCCTCGAGCAGCGCCGAGTTCATGTCGGTCGGGAACCAGCCGGGCGCGATCGCGTTGACGTTGACGTGGTGTCGCGCCCACTTCGTCGCCAGATCGCGCGTGAACGAGATCACGCCGCCCTTCGAGGCGTTGTAGGCGACCGCGTTCATCAGCTCCGGGGGAGCGCCGCCCAGCCCGGCGACGGAGGCGATGTTGACGATCTTGCCGGCCTGCTGCTCGATCATCACGCGGCCGGCCGCCTGGGAGAAGAGGAAGACGCCGGTCAGGTTGACGTCGATCACCTTCTGCCAGCCGTCGAGGGGGTGGTCCTCGGCGGGCGCACCCCAGGAGGTGCCCGCGTTGTTGACGAGGACGTCGACGCTCCCGAGCTCCGAGCGCGTCCGCTCGACGACGGCGGTGATCGCGGCCGGGTCGCGCACGTCGCAGCGCAGACCGAGCGCCCGCACCCCGAGCGAGCGGAGCTCGGCCGCCGCCTGCTCGCAGCGCTCGGGTTTTCGCGCGCAGACGACGACGTCGGCGCCCGCCTCCGCGAGGCCCTGCGCCATCTGGCGGCCGATCCCGCTCCCGCCGCCGGTGACGATCGCGACCCGGCCGGCGAGGTCGAACAGCTCGGCAGGCTTCACAGGACGAGCTCCGCCATCGTTCGCAGCGTTGCACGATCGGGCGTCTGGACGAGCAGGGTGGTGATGCCGGATTCGCGCCAGGCGTCGAGCCGGTCGGCGATCCGCTCACGCGGGCCGACGAGGGCGACCTCGTCGACGAGCGCGTCGGGGACGGCGGCGATCGCCTCCATCTTCTTCCCGTCCAGGTAGAGCTCCTGGATCCTCGCCGCCTCGGCCCCGTAGCCGTAGCGACCGACGAGCGCCGTGTAGTAGTTCTGGCCCTTCGCCCCCATTCCGCCCACGTAGAGGGCGAGGTGCGGCTTGACGAAGTCGCGGGCGGCCTGGAGATCGTCGGAGAGTGCGACCGGCACCGCGAACGCAGCGACGTCGAACCCGGACCTCGCCGCGCCGAGCGCGTCGCCGAAGACGTCCTGCAGATGGTCCGGCGAGATCCAGACGGGAAGCCAGCCGTCGGCGATCTCGGCGGCGAGCGCGACGTTCCTGGGGCCGATCGCGGCGAGGTAGATCGGGATCTCGGTTCGGAGCGGCCGCAGCATCAGCTTCAGCGGCTTGCCGAGCCCGGTCGCGCCGTCGCCCTCGTACGGGATCGCGTAGTGCTCGCCCCGATGCTCGACGAGGTCGCGGCGGATCGCCGCGCGGACGATCTCGACGTACTCGCGGGTCCGTCCGAGCGGCTTGCCGAAGGCCTGCCCGTGCCAGCCCTCGGCGACCTGCGGGCCGGAGGTGCCGAGCCCGAGCAGCATCCGCCCGCCCGACATCAGGTCGAGCGTGGCCGCGGTCATCGCGGTCATCGCCGGCGTTCGGGCCGGAATCTGCATGATCCCGGCGCCGAGCTTCAGGGTGGTCGTTGTCGCGCCGAGCCAGGCGAGGACGCTGACCGCGTCTGTCCCCCACGCCTCCGCGGTCCAGGCGGAGTCATAGCCGAGGCGCTCCGCCTCCCGGGCGAGCTCGACCAGCTCCGTCGGGTTCGTCCCCGGCGGGGCGTATCCCAGTGCGAGCCCCAGGCGCATGTAGCTGCGATGCTAGACGGGATGGGAGTGACGGAACTCGCGGCGGCCGGAGAGTACGCGGAGCTGCGCGGGGCCTATCGCGCGTTCATGGACGCGCACGTGTACGGCGCCGAGCCCGCCCTCGCCCGCGAGGACGAGGCGGCCGACGCGCTGATCGCCGACCTGCGGGGGCGGGCGCGGGCGGAAGGGCTGTGGGCGCCGCACCTCCCGCCGGAGGCCGGGGGCACCGGCCGCGGTTTTCTCGCGTACGCGCACCTGAACGAGGAGATCGGCCGCAGCATCTGGGCGCAGCTCGTCTTCAACTGCCAGGCGCCCGATGCCGGCAACGGCGAGATCCTCCACCTGTTCGGAACCGAGGCGCAGAAAGACCGGTTCCTCCGGCCGCTGGTCGACGGCGAGACGCGCTCGTTCTTCTCGATGACCGAGCCGGAGGTGTCGGGCGCCGACCCGACCGGCCTGCGGACGACCGCGGTGCTCGACGGCGACGAGTGGGTGATCGACGGCCACAAGTGGTTCTCGTCCGGCGCAGAGGGCGCCGGCTTCGGGATCGTGATGACCGTCACCGACCCCGAGGCCGAGCCGCACCGCCGGGCGAGCCAGATCCTCGTCCCCACCGACGTGCCCGGGATCGTCGTCGAGGCGGTGCCGGTCTCCGGGCACCGCGGGCGCGGCTGGTCGACCCACTGCGAGGTGCGCTACACCGGCGTGCGCGTTCCGGCCGGGAACCTGCTCGGCGAGCGGGGCGAGGGCTTCCGGATCGCCCAGAAGCGGCTCGGGCCGGGGCGGATCCACCACGTCATGCGCTGGCTGGGGCAGATGCAGCGCGCGTTCGACCTGATGTGCCGCTACGCGCTCGAGCGCGAGGCGTTCGGCGGCCCGCTCGCCGACAAGCAGACCGTCCAGAACTGGATCGCCGACTCGGCCGCCGAGATCCAGGCCTGCCGGCTGATGACGCTCTCCGCCGCGCACGCGATCGACGAGGGCAGCGAGGCGCGCGTCGAGATCTCCCTGATCAAGTTCTACGCCGCGCGGGTGCTGAACGAGGTGATCGACCGCGCGGTGCAGGTGCACGGCGCCCTGGGACTGACCGACCGCACGCCGCTCGCCGCGATGCTGGCCGCGGCCCGCGCCGGCCGCATCTACGACGGCCCAGACGAGGTGCACCGCATGGTCGTGAGCCGGCGGATCCTGAAGGAGTACACCGCCGGCGGCTCCTGGCGCTTTTCGTAGCGCCCCGGCGGAACCATCCTTGTAACAGTTTGTTACTTGGAGGGAGGCGCGCTATCGCCTCGACGGCACGCCGACTCCGGAGACGTGGTCGAAGAGGGCGCCCGGCGGACGGACGCGCCAGGCGATGTCCACCAGGACGGAGGTCGTGCTCGGCCCGCGTCGGATGCTCCGCTCCAGGTGGACGAGCTCGCGGACTCGCTCGTAGCTGGGCCTCGTGAGCCCGAGGCGATCGGCTTCCGCACCCAGACGCCGACACGTCTCGGCGATCGGAACGTTCCGGTCGTCGAGCCGGACGAGCGTCTTCGCGAGCCGATCGGGGATCCGAGGGGCGAAGCGAAGCACGAGACCAGTCTCGCGATCGACGATGCACCCGTCTGTGACGACTCAGAGGCGAAATGCCCTTGTAACAGTCTGTTACGAGGGTGTTTCGGCGTGGCGTTCTCGCGCTGCCCCGAGGAACTCGACGATCCGGGTCGCTGCCTCCTCGCCCGCGTCCTCCTGGACGAAGTGCCCGGCGTTCGCGATCAACTCCGTGGGAAGAGCGCCCGGGATCCAGGCCGCGATCCGCTCGGCGACGCGCGGGGTGAAGATCGGGTCCGAATCGCCGAACAGCACGAGCGCCGGCTTCTCCCACGCGGCGAGCGCCGCCCGGATCGCCATCAGCGGCGCGGTGTTCGGGTGGTCGGGATCGGTCGGCACCTGCTCGGGGAAGGCGAGCGCGCCCGCCTTCGACTCGGGGACGGGGAACGGGGCGTCGTAGGCGGCGACGACGTCGTCCGTCAGGCCGCGCACGGCGCTCGTCCGGATCAGGCGGCCCGCCTGGAAGTCGCCGCCCGCCGCCCGGACGACGTCACGGAACCGAAGCCACGTCTCGCTCGGTGGCCGGCCGCCGCCGAGGCCGGTGTTCATGATCACGAGCCGGTCGACCCGGTTTGGATGCTCGACCGCGAGCCGCAGGCCGATCGGGCCGCCCCAGTCCTGCACCACCACCGTCAGCCCGCGTAGGTCGAGCTCCTCGACGAGTCGTCGGGTCGACCCGTAGTGCCGGTCGAACGTGTACCAGCCGACGTCGATCGGCTTGTCGGAACGGCCGAAGCCGAAGTAGTCGGGCGCGACCACGCGCGACCCGGCCGCGGCGAGCACCGGGAGCATCTTGCGGTAGAGAAACGACCAGGTCGGCTCGCCGTGCAGGCAGAGCACCGGGTCACCGTCACCCTCGTCGAGGTAGTGCATCCGCAGGCCGTCCTGCTCGAGGTACCGGGGCGCCCACGGAAAGCCGGGCAGCCGCTCGAACCGCTCGTCGGGCGTCCGGTAGGCGGGCGGGCTCATCTCGGCCCGGGAACCCCGCGGAACTCGTAGACGAGCGGGTCGCGGCCCGGCTGGACGACCCATACCTGCCCGGTCTCCTCCGACTGCCCTGCTTGCAGCGCCGCCTCCGCGACCCGCTGGGGCGGAATCAGCGCGACGCCCTGCTCCGACACCCGGGCGCGGAGCTCCTCGTCCATGATCGGCGTGTCGGAAAAGCCGGGACAGATCGCGTTGATCCGGATCCCCCGCTCCGACAGCTGCGGTGCGACGGCGCGCACGAACCCGACCACCGCATGCTTGGTCAGCGTGTACACCGGGTCGAGCGGCATCGGCACGAGACCCGCCAGCGAGGCGGTCGCGACGATCGACGACCCGGGGGCCATCACCTGCGCCATCCGCCGGACGCCGAAGACGACTCCGTCGACGTTCGCGCCGAGCGCCCGGCGGTAGAGCGGCTCGGAAAGCTCGCCGACGTCGCCCGTCCCGGTCGCCACCCCGGCGTTCAAGAACGCGAAGTCGACAGGACCGATCGCCTCCCAGGCGGAAGCGTCACCGACGTCGAATCCGGTCGCGAGATCGAGCGCTGCCACCTCGGCGCCGCCCCGCTCCAGCAGCGCGACCGCCGCCGCACCGATCCCCGACTCCCCGCCCGTGACCAGAGCGCTACGGAACAAGCACGACCTTTCCGACGTGGCGGCGATCCTCGATCAGGGCGTGCCCGGCGGCGGCGTCGGCCAGCGGAAGCTCGGCGCCGACCACCGGCCGTACCACGCCCTCCTCCCACAGCCGCACCACGTCGCGCGCGGCGGCGTGCACCACCTCCGGCTGGAGCGCCATCAGCCGCCCGAGATAGAAACCCGCGACCGACGCGTTCCGCCCGACGACGAGTGCCGGGTCGACCTTCTTCCAGATCCCGCCGGCGTAGCCGATCGCGATCAGCGTGCCCAGCGGTGTCAGCATCTTCAGCGATCGCTCGAAGACCTCGCCTCCGACAGGGTCGAGGACGACGTCGGCCCGCACCGCCTCGGCGAACTCCTCGTATCCGTACGCCTCGGCAGCGCCCAGCCCGAGCGCGAACGCACGCTTCTCCTCCGACCCCGCGGTCGCGACCACCCGCGCGCCGAGATGGCTCGCGAGCTGGACGGCAGCGCTCCCGACCCCGCCGGCCGCGGCGTGCACGAGCACGGTCGACCCGGGCCCGACCCGCGCCTGGCGCACGAGCGGGATCCAGGCGGTCAGGAACGCCATCAGGAAGGCGGCTCCCTCTGCGAACGATGCGCCGTCAGGCAGCGGCACGAGCCACTCCGCGGCGACCACCTCTCCGTATCCGCCGCCCCGCGGCAGCGCCATCACCCGCTTCCCGTCGACCTCCCCCGCCACCTCCCCGCCGAGGATCGCGGGCAGCTCCGGCGGCGCCGGATACTCCCCGCGGCGAACGAGCAGATCCATGAAGTTGATCCCGGCCGCGCGGACGTGCACGAGCGACTGCCCCGCGCCGGCCTCCGGCTCGGGAACGTCGGCGAGCTCGAGCCGCTCCGGCCCACCGAGCTCGCGAAGGAGGATCGCCCTCAGGGCGCCGCCGGCTCGGACGCGGGCCTAGTGGCAGGCGCCGCCGGGAACAGCTCGCGCAGCGCCGTCTTGCGGAACTTGCCGACCGCCGTCTTCGGGATCGCGTCCACGAACTCGAATGCGTCCGGCAGGGACCACTTCGTGAAGCTCCCGGAGAGGAACCCGCGGAGCTCCTCGGGCGTCGCCGTCCGCCCCTCGCGCAGCACGCAGACGGCCAGCGGCCGCTCGTCCCACTTCTCGTCCGGAACGGCGATCACCGCCGCTTCCGCGATCGCGGGATGGGCCATCAGGGCATTCTCCAGCGCGACCGAGCTGATCCACTCCCCGCCCGACTTGATCACGTCCTTCGAGCGGTCCTGGATGTGGATCAACCCGCGCGGGTGGATCGAGACGATGTCGCCGGTCTTGAACCAGCCGTCGTCCGTCCAGCGCTCCGCCTGCTCGCCGCTACGAGGCGCCCCGTAGTAGCCGGCCGCCACCCATGGGCCGCGGATCTCGAGCTCGCCCATCGCCTCGTCGTCCCACGGGATCTCGTTCCCGTCCGCGTCGCGCGCCCGGACCTCGACGAGCGGAAGCGGCAACCCCTGGAGCGCGATGTAGTCGAACTTCGTCTCCTCGTCGGCGTCGGCGAGGTCGCCGGGCAGCATCGCCTCGGAGGCGACGGGCGAGGTCTCGGTCATCCCCCAGCCGTGCACGATCTCGAGGCCGTGACGCTGGTTGAAGGCGGCGATCATCGCCCTGGGGGCAGCCGAGCCGCCGACGAGCATCCCCTTCATCTTCGAGAGGTCCCAGCGCCCCGGATCGGCGTCGAGCATCGCGAGGATTCCCATCCAGATCGTCGGCACCCCGGCCGCCCACGTCACGCTCTCGTCGACGAAGCCGTCGAGGAGGCTCTCGGGATCGAGGTGCGGCCCCGGGTAGACGATCTTCGCGCCGAGCATGGTCGCCAGGTACGGATAGCCCCAGGCGTTCGCGTGGAACATCGGCACGACCGGCATGATCGAGTCACTCTCGGAGACGCCGAGCCCGAGCGGGTTCGCCGCGGCGACGCCGAGTGTATGCAGGACCGTCGAGCGGTGCGAGTAGACGACGCCCTTGGGCCGGCCCGTCGTGCCGCTCGTGTAGCACATCGCCGCCGCCTCGTTCTCGTCCAGCTCCGGGTCGCGCCAGTCGTCGGGCGACGCACCCGCGAGCAGCTCCTCGTACGAGTCCTCGACGACGAGCACATGCTCGATCTCGGTTGCGTCGCGAAACTGCTCGACGAGCGGCAGGAGGCTGCGATCGACGACGAGCACCCGGTCGCCCGCGTGCTTCGCGACGTAGCCGATGTCGCTCGGGTGCAGGCGGAGGTTGAGCGTGTGCAGGACGAACCCGCCGCACGAGATCCCGAGGTAGCACTCCATGTGCTGGTAGTGATTCCAGGCGAGCGTCGCGACCCGATCGCCGCGCTCGAGACCGAGACCTGCGAGCCCGACTGCGAGCTGCTTCGCCCGCCGGGTCATGTCGCGATACGTGTAGTGGTGAAAGCTCTTGTCGGGGAGGCGGGTGGCGATCTCCTTGTCCCCGAAGTACGTCTCGACGCGCCTGAGCAGGTGCGGCAGCGTCAGTTGGAAGTCCATCATCTGGCCGTCCATGGAGCGAACCGTAACCGGCCGCCGGCCGCCGGGCAATGCGCGTGGCGTCTGGCCTGCCGCACCCCAGGGACAGACCCGCGGGGTCTGTCCCTGCCTCGCGTCGACGAGGCCGGCCGAAACCAGTGACAGACGAGAGGCCTGTCACTGCACTTCGAAGCGCGGCGTGAGTCCAGCGCACCCCAGGGACAGACCCCGAGGGTCTGTCCCTGCTGCTCCGCAGCGCCCCTTCACCCCAGGGACAGACCCCGGGGGTCTGTCCCTGCCTGTCGCGGCGCGCGGCCGCTCAGGCGAGGAGGTGGTCGGCGACCTCGGCCCGCTGGGCGGCGGGGAAGCCGTCGAACGCTCGCACCCACTGCGCGCGCTTGTAGTAGCGGTGCAGCGGGTGCTCCCAGGTGAAGCCGATCCCGCCGAGCACCTGGATCGCCCGCTCGCAGGCGGAGACGGCCGCCTCGGAGGCGTACGCCTTCGCGGCCGCGGCGGCGACGGCCTGCTCGGCGTCGTCCTCGGCCACGCACCAGGCCGCGCGGTACGCGAGCGAGCGCGCGAGCTCGGTCGCCATGAACGCGTCGACGAGCGAGTGCGACACCGCCTGGTAGACGCCGATCGACCTGCCGAACTGCTGGCGCTCCTTCGCATGCTCGACGCCGAAGTCGAGGGCCCGCTGCGCGATCCCGACCGCCTCGACCGCCAGCGCCGCACGTAGCCGCGGCCGGTCGAGCGTCCCCGGAAGCAGCTCGCGCGAGCCCGGTGCGAGCCGGCCGAGCCGCCGGGTCGAGTCCATCGTCGGAAGCGTCTCTCCCTCGGCGGCCGCCGCGCCGGCGGCGGTGACGACGCGATCGACGAGCGCGAGGTCGGGGACGAGCCCGTCCACCTCCGCCGACCAGCGCGAATCCCCCGCCGCGACGCGGGCGCGCTCATCCTCCCCCAGCGCCGGCAGCGCCAGTGCCACGGTCGAGAAGTACGGGCCGGGGTAGAGAGCGCGCCCGAGCTCCTCGAGCAGCACCGCCTCCTCGAGGAAGCCGAGCCCGGCGCCGCCCTCGTCCTCGGGGATCGAGACTCCGAGCCAGCCCAGCTCGGCCAGCTCGGCCCAGGACGCGGGATCCCACCCCGCCTCGGAATCGGCCAGCTCGGACACGCGCTCGGCAGGGAAGCGCTCCTCGAGGTACCGGCGCGCCTCCGCGCGGAGCACATCTTGCTCGGCGGTGAAGGCGAAGTGCACCTCAGCGCCCCTTCGGAAGTCCGAGTACGCGCTCGACGACGATGTTGCGGAGGATCTCGGAGGTCCCGGCTTCGATCGTGTTGCCGCGGCTGCGCAGCTGGAGCCACTGCCAGTAGCCGTCCCCCTCGGCGAGCTGCGACGCGGGCCCGAGCAGCTCCAGCGCGAGCCTGCCGAGCCGCTGGTTCGCCTCCGACCAGTGGAGCTTCGGAATCGAGGCCTCGGGCCCGGGGGCGCCGGTCTGGACGAGCCGGGTGAGCGCGCGGTTGTTCGTCCACTTCAGCGCCTGCAGGTCGATCCAGCTCCGGGCGACGAGGTCGCGGAGCCGCTCGTCGAGCTCACGCCCGCGGGCGAGCTCGAGCAGCCGGCCGACCGCGACCTCGAAGGCGCCGGCGAGCGCGAAGCCGAGCGCGGCCCGCTCGTGCATCAGCGTCGTCATCGCCACCTGCCAGCCCTCCCCGGGCTCGCCCAGCACGTTCTCGGTCGGCACCTCGACGTCGGAGAAGAAGATCTCGTTGAACTCGGCCTCGCCCGTGAGCTGGGTCAGCGGCCGGACCTCGACGCCCGGAGCGTGCATGTCGACGGCCAGGTACGTCAGTCCCTGGTAGCGGGGCGCGTCCGGGTCGCTGAGGGTGAGGAGGATGCACCAGTCGGCGAGGTGCGCGTACGACGACCAGACCTTCTGGCCGTTGACGACGAAGTGCCCGTCACGCCGCTCCGCGCGCGTGCGCACCGAGGCGAGGTCCGAGCCGGCGCCGGGCTCGGAGAAGCCCTGGCACCAGATCTCCTCGGCGGTGAGGATCTTCGGCAGGTAGCGCGCCTTCTGCTCGTCGGTGCCGTGGGCCATGATCGTCGGCCCCGCCATGCCGATCCCGATCACCCCGATGTGAGGAGGTGCCTGCGCCGCGGCGAGCTCCTCGAGCAGGATCGCCTGGTGCGAGTACGGCGCGCCGGCGCCCCCGTACTCCTTCGGCCAGCTCAGCGCCGCGTAGCCGGCGTCGCCGAGCCTGCGGCTCCAGTCCCGCCCCCACTCCTCGAACCGGGAGGCTCCGCCTCGGCGGGCACGGAGGTCGTCGGGCAGGTTCGCGGCGAGCCACGCGCGCACCTCCTCGCGGAAGGCGGCCTCCTCCGGCGAATCGCGCAGCTGCACGCCGAGACCCTAACGGCCTGCGTCGCGGAGGGTCATGCACGTGCTGGTCGCGTGGGCGACCAGCCGGCCCTGCGCATCGACCACGTCGCAGGTGGCGAGACCGATCGTGCGCCCGGAATGCGCGACCCGCCCGGTGGCGGTCAGCGTCCCGTCGACCACCTGGCGCAGGTAGTTCGCCTTCAGCTCGAGCGTCGTGAACGTCTCCTCCTCGCCGAGGGTGGTCGCGTACGCCATCCCCATCGCCGCGTCCGCGAGCGCGCAGATGATCCCGCCCTGGAGCGTCCCCATCGGGTTGCCGTGCTCCGGGCGAACCTCCAGCTCGAAGACGCACTCGCGATCGGAGTACGAGCGGAGCTTCAATCCGAGGAGCTGCGAGACGGGCGGCGGCGGCTTCTCGCCGCGGAGCATCGCCTCGAGGTGGTCGCGCAGGTTCATGGGCCGTCCTTCGGCCCATGAACGGGGAGGGGTCCCAGGGGAACCGGGAGGTTCCCCGGCAAGATTGGCCTCTCTGGACGAAGGGGGCCCCGTGGGGGAAACATTGTTTCCGGGGAGACTGTTTCAGGGACAGGCTTGAGCCTGTCCCTGAAGCTCTTTCCCACGAGGCAGAGCCGAGCGACGTTCATAGGCAGAGCCGGGCGACGTTCATGCGGTGGCCGGCCCGAGCAGGAAGGCGGCAACGGCGCGCCGGCCGAGATCCGACACCGCCCGGCTCTGGACCGAGTGCGCAGCGCCGGGGACGACGACGAGCCTGCCGCGGGGAGCGCGTCGAAGCTCCTCGCGGGCCCACTCGAGGGGGGTGGAGAGGTCGCGGTCGCCGCTGACGAGCAGGGTCGGCACGGCCGGGAGCTTCGACGTCGCGGCCGGGTCGGAAACGGCTGGCGTCGACGGCCAGTTCAGACAGGTGGCGACGAGCCCCTGCGCGGTCGCGGTCGCGCGGGTGTACGGGAAGAAGGCGCGGTCCGGGAGGGCGGCGACTCGCCTGGCCAGCAGGCGCCGGCGCTGCGCCGGCGAACCGGCCTTCCCCCACGGAAACGGCAGATCGGCGCACAGCGTCGCGGCATGGAGGCCGGCGCTGAAGAGGTAGGGGGGTGCTCCGCTCGACTGGCGCATCCTCGCGATCAGCGCGGTCAGGGCGGCCCGGCTCCCCTGGCGTGCGGCGTGAAGCGCGCTCAGGACCTCCCCGTACCCGGGATCGAGGAACTCGTACTCGACGATCGTGTCGAAGAGCGCGACCCCGTTCACCCCGTGGCGCACGAGCCAGCTGAGCTCCGCTGCCGGGTCGTGCCCGCACGAGACCTGGGCGCACGCGGCGCGCAGCACGCGCGCGGTCGCCCGGAGGCCGGTGAGGTAGAGGGCGTCGTCGCGCTGCGGGTCGACGTGCGGAAGGACGGAGTCGAGCACGAGCGCCCGCACCGCGGCCGGATGCGCAAGCGCATAGCGCTCCGCGACGAACGTCCCGTACGAGACGCCGTCGATCGTCCACGTCGCCGCGCCGAGCGAGCGTCTGAGCGCATCGAGGTCGGCGACGGTGTCCGCAGTCGAGTAGAAGGCCGCGGTCCGCCCCAGCCGCCGGGCGCAGTCCTGCACGGCGGACCTCGAAGGCACCCGGA
Source organism: Gaiellales bacterium (assembly GCA_038248655.1). Taxonomy (GTDB): domain Bacteria; phylum Actinomycetota; class Thermoleophilia; order Gaiellales; family Gaiellaceae; genus DATBLE01. The sequence goes on along the minus strand of JBBRXG010000032.1, from coordinate 1,184 downwards.
TGTCGGACGTGCCGACCTCGGCCTGGAGGCGCGGGCACCCGATCGCCGTACCGCCGGTGCCCCGCTGGTCGATCAGCACGAGCCGGTAGGTCTTCGCGAGCGGCGCGATCCGCGTCGCGAGCCGGGCGAGCGACGGCAGGCCCGGCTGGCCGGGACCGCCCGTGAGGAAGAGGAGGACGCCGCGGGGAGCGTCGGCGTTGTCCGCCGCCGCCACGTTCAGCGCGAGCACTCCCTTGACGCGGCCGGAGCGGTCGAGCGGCACGGCCAGCCTCGAGCAGGTGAACCCGACCGCCTCGACGCAGGGGTGCGAGTCTGCCAGGCGCGGGGCCGCGGCCGGCGCCGAGCCGGCCAGCCCGAGGGCGACGAGCGAGGCGGCGAGGAACCTCACGCAGCCGCCCGGAACGCGGCCCGCTCGGCGTCGGTCAGCGGCCGCGACTCGCCGGTCCCGGGGTCGCGGGCGACGACGACCAGCCGGCCCTCCGCCACGAGACGTCCATCGGAGGCCCGGATCTCGCCCCGCGCGGTCACGCTCTTCGTCCCGATTCGCTCGAGCGCGACGGCGCAGACCGCCTCGCGGTCGTCGAGCCGCAGCTCGGCCCGGTAGTCGATCGAGACGTGCGCGGCGACGTAGTGCCAGAGCTCGCCGAGCACGGACCGAAACCAGTCGTCGAGCACCTCCTCAAGGTAGGTGAGGTGGACCGCCTGATTGACGTGCCCGTAGGCGTCCAGGTCGCGCCAGCGGATCTCGATGCGCTTCTCGTGCACGGCGACAGAGCTCATCGTCCGCTCGATCAGTCGACCCAGACCCGAAGCGGCGTGCAGGACGCCAGTCGGTCGAAGTCCTCGTCGGCGTGCAGGAGCGGGGCGCGCGTGCGGATGCACGGCGCCGCGATCAGGCAGTCCAGAGTCTTGCGGATCGTCACCCTGGCCCTGCGAGCCGTGCGGTAGAGGGACGCTGCCAGCACGAAGTCGTCGACGCCGTCCAGGCGAAGGATGGGAAACGCGCGCAGGTGCCGCTCGACGAGCCGGGCCTCGCGCTCCGAACGCAGCCCTTGAAGGATCTCGGTGAGCACGACGTCAGTCAGAGCGACCGGCTCGCCTCCCTCGATCAGCGCCACGCATCGCCCCGCCTGAGCGGTCGGAACATCGTTCAGGACGTCCACCCAGACGCTCGTGTCGACGAC
>JBBRXG010000031.1:0-26523 GCA_038248655.1 Gaiellales bacterium | reverse complement strand
CGTCTTCTGCGCCCTCGCCCACCGCTCCAACAACGGCCGCTCGCTGTCGGAGACCCGCGTCTCGACCATCGCCGACGCCACCCCAGGAACGCTACTCGACCATCATCTCCATGTCAACTCATTTAAGAGACAGTGCACTAGCCGCGCAGTAGGTCGACCAGCGCTCCCTCGTCCAGGAGCGGCACTCCTTCCTTCTTCGCCTTCGTCAGCTTCGACGCGCCAGGCTCCTCACCGACGACGAGGCCGGTCGTCCTCTTCGAGACCGAGCCCGTCACCTTCGCGCCCCGCGTCTCGAGCGCAGCGGTCGCCTCCTCGCGCGACATCGTCTCGAGGGTTCCTGTGATCACGTAGACCTTCCCCGTCAGCGGGCCTTCGGCCGGCCGGTCCTCGTCGCCGGTCTCGAAGCGCAAGCCGAGGTCGCGCAGCTCCTTGACGAGCGCCTGGTTCTGCTCGTCGGCGAACCACTCGAGGACGATCTCGGCCCGGTCGGCCCCGTAGCCCTCGACCTCCTCGACCTCCTCCTGCGTCGCGGCCCTCAGCCGATCGACGTCGCCGAAGTGGCGCGCGAGGTTCTGGGCGAGCACCCAGCCGACCTTGGGGATGTTCAGACCGAGCAGGACGCGCGAGAACGGGACCTGCTTCGAGCGCTGAATCGACTCGATCGCGGCGCTCGCCGAGATCTCCGCGAAGCCCTCGAGCTCGAGCAGCTGCTCCTTCGTCAGGCGGTAGAGATCGGGCAATGAGCGAACCAGGCCCCGGTCCCAGAGGATGCGGATCGTCTGCTCGCCGACGCCGTCGATGTCGGCGATGCCGGTCCAGTTGATCAACGTCTCCAACCCCCGTGAGGGGCACCCGCGGTTCGGGCAGCGGTGCATCACCTCGCCCTCGGGCTTGACGATCTCCGCGTCGCACAGCGGGCAGCGCTTCGGCATCCGGAAGGGCTTCGTCCCCGGGAGGTGCGGGCCGGCAGGGCCGACGATCTGCGGGATCACGTCACCGGCGCGCTGGACGACGACGACGTCGCCCTCGCGGATCTCCTTGCGGTTGATGTCCTCCTCGTTGTGCAGTGTGGCGCGCGTGACGGTTACGCCTCCGACCTCGACCGGCTCCATCACAGCCCACGGGTTGAGCGCGCCGGTCCGCCCGACGCGGACGTGGATCTTCAACAGCTTCGTCTGCGCGGTCATCGGCGCCCACTTGAAGGCACGAGCCCAGCGCGGACGAGAGTGCAGCGCGCCGAGGCGCCGCTGCTGGTCGAGCGAGTCGACCTTGATCACGATCCCGTCGATCTCGTAGTCGAGCTCGATCCGCCGGCGCTCCCACTCGACGCAGGCGGCCGCGACCTCGCCGATCGACTCGAGCCGCTCGGCATAGGGATTCGTCCGGAAGCCGTGGTCGCGCAGCCACTCGAGCATCTCGAGCTGCCCGCCGAAGGCGGGTCCCTCCGAGTAGCCCGTGCCGTAGATCCAGGTCGAGAGCGGGCGCCCGGCGGTGATCGCCGAGTTCTTCTGGCGAAGCGAGCCCGCAGCCGCGTTCCTCGGGTTCGGCGCGAGCTTCTGGCTCGTCCCCGCGAGACGCGCGTTCAAGTCGCGGAACCCGGACAGCGGGAGATAGACCTCGCCGCGCACTTCGACGACCGGCGGTGGGTCGTCCCCGAGCATGCGGAGCGGAATCGCTCGCACCGTGCGCAGGTTCGCGGTCACGTCCTCGCCCTGCACCCCGTCGCCGCGGGTCGCGCCGCGGACGAGCAGGCCGTTCTCGTAGGTCAGGTTGACTGCGAGTCCGTCGATCTTCGGCTCGATCACGTAGGCGACCGGCTCGTCCGTCCCCAGCCGCCTGCGGACATCCTCAGCCCACTTGAGGAGTGCCTCCTCGTTCGTCACCTTCTCGAGCGATCCCATCGGCTCGCGGTGCCGCACCTTCTGGAAGCGGTCCGAGGCCGACGCGCCGACACGGCGCGTCGGAGAATCCGGCGTGACGAGGTCGGGGTTCGCCTCCTCGATCGCGACCAGCTCGTCGTAGAGGCGGTCGTACTCGGAATCGGAGACCGTCGGTTCGTCGAGCACGTGGTACTCGTACAGATGGCGGTTCAGCAGGTCGCGGAGCTCGGCCGCGCGCTTTGCAGCGTTGCTAGAGGACGGCATACAGCTCGTCGGTCGTATCCACGACCGCGTCCGGGCCCTCCGCCTCCATCCGCTCGCGGGTGTGGATTCCGCCCCAGGTGACTCCGATCGCGTGCACGCCCGCCGCCCGCGCCGCGGCGATGTCGAACGGCGCGTCACCGACGTAGGCGGTGTCGTCGGCGTCGACGTCCAGCCTCTCCAGCGCGACGAGAATCTGATCGGGGTGCGGCTTGCCTCGATCCGCCTCGTCGGATCCGACCACGACGTCCATCACGTCCCCGAATCCGAGCGCGTCGAAGGCGAGCTGCACGATGTCACGGCGCTTCGCGCTGACGACGCCGAGACGCCGCCCTTCCGCGTCGAGCGCTCGGAGCAGGTCGAGCATCCCCGGGAACGCCTCGAGCTCCGAGTGGAGAGGAGCGTAGAACTCGCGGTAGGCGCGGGCGAGCTCCTCCGCCTTCACGGCGTCGAACTCGGCCATCTGCTCCAGCAGGTGGCCGCTCCCGACCTTGGCCATCAGCACGTCGTCCGGAATCTCGCGGCCGAGAATCGTCCTGGTCGCGTGGCGGTAGGAGGCGAGGATCATCCAGCCCGAGTCGACGATCGTGCCGTCGAGGTCGAAGAGCACTACCGGGAATCGCATGCCGAAGATGCTAACGACGGGCTGGGCGCCGGCTCGGCCCGGCCGGGCGGTCACTCCGGCTGGTACTCGACAGAGACGAGGTACAGGCCCCAGGACGGGGCAGTCGTCCCCGCCTCCGACCGCGGTCGGCCCTCGAGCAGCCTCGCGATCTCCTCCGGACGCTGCTCGATCATCGTCCCGACGAGCGTTCGGACCATATGGCGGAGGAAGCTGTCCGCAATGATCTCGAGCTCGAGCGCGTCGCCGCGGCGGTACCACGCTGCGGCGCGCACGGTGCGGCTGAAGGCGACGTGCTGGGTCTCGGTCGGTGTGAACGCGCGGAAGTCGTGCTCGCCGACGAGGAGGTCCGCCGCGTCGCCGAGCCGCTCCTCGTCGATCGACCGCGGCAGCCACCAGCTGCGCCGCCGCTCGAACGGCGACGGCGTCGGCCGCCGCCAGATCCGGTAACGGTAGTGACGCGCACGCGCGGAACGGCGGGCGTCGAAGCCGTCGTCGGCCTGGTCGGCGGCGATCACCGCGACGTCGTCTGGAAGGACTGAGTTCAGCGCGTCGGCCGCGCTCTCGGGCGGCGGCCCGCTCTCGACGTCGACGCTCGCGACCTGGGCGAGCGCGTGCACCCCGGCGTCGGTCCGGCCCGCGACCGCGAGCGCGTCGAATCCGGCATAGAGGCTCCCGAGGGCCTCACGCAGCGTCCCCTCGACCGTGCGGAGTCCCGGCTGCGCGGCCCAGCCGGAGAAGCCGGTACCGTCGTACTCGATGACGAGCCTCAGGCGCATCGTCCCGATCCTCGCACTCGCCGCGGTGGTCCTGCCGGCCGCGGGTTGCCGGGGCGGCGGCAAGAACACGGAGGCGGGAGACCGACCTGCCTGGACGCCTCGAGGTCCTACGTCGTGACCTTGAGAACGAACGAGGGCACCTTCTCGTTCGATCTCGACGTGAAGGACTCGCCGAACACGACCGCCTCGTTTGCCGCCCTGATCCGGAAAGGGTTCTTCGACGGCCTCACCTTCCACCGGATCGTGCCCGGATTCGTGATCCCGGGCGGCGATCCGAACGGCGACGGCACCGGCGGGCCCGGCTATACGACGGTGGACGTGCCGCCGTCCGACGCACAAGTACACGAAGGGCGTGGTCGCGATGGCGAAGGCCGGCAACGAACCGCCCGGCACGTCCGGCAGCCAGTTCTTCGTCGTCACCGGCGACGACATCGGACTCCCGCCCGACTACGCGCTGCTCGGCAAGGTGTCGAGCGGGATGGCGGTGGTCGAGAAGATCGGCCGGCTGGGAGACCCGGCGACCGAGCAACCCACGAAGAAGATCGTGATCGAGAAGGCGACGCTCACCGAGAGCTAGCGAGGTGGTTGCGCAGATGCGCGAGCCGCTCGTCCCACTGGTCGCCGATCCGGTCCATCCACGCCACCGCCTCTCCGAGCCGCTCCGGAGTCAGCCGATACCGCGTCTCCCGGCCTACGCGCCTCGCTTCGACCAGCCCGGCGTGCCCGGGGCTCCCGGGTGCCTGGACACGGCCTGCCTGGTCAGCGCGAACTGCGCGGCGAGCTCGGTCAGCCAGGCCGACTCGCGGCCGGCCAGGGACTCGAGCAGCCGCCGACCGCTCGGGTCAGGCAGCGCTGAGAAGCGCTGCCTTTCCGGCATGAGCCTCCAGCAGGAGGCTCTGAGTCAGCCGCTGCGCGCCGGGATGCTCTGGTCGATGAAGTCGACTGCCTCGGCGAGGAGCCATGTCGTTCTTCGTGACGTTTCCCACCCAGTCTCTGAGACTGGACTGGAAGCAAAACTGGAACACTTCGTCCACAGAGGTACGAGCATGCCGACCCGCCGATCTGGGTCGAGCTCCTTGGTCTGCCGGCGGGCTAGGTGGACGCGGCCGGGACTTCGGCGTCGGCAACTGCGGCCTCGGCGCGGTCCTCTGCCTTCTGGCGGCGCCGCAGGCGCAGCCGGCGGCGTTCCGCCTTCTCCTCGGCCTGCTCCTCCGCCGAGAAGTCGACCAGCTCGAGGTAGGCCATCTCGGCGGCATCGCCGGGTCGGGGACCGATGCGGACGATCCGTGAATAGCCGCCGGGCCGGGCGGTGAAGCGGGGCGCAACCTCGGCGAACAGCTTGTGGACGACCTCCTGCGAGCGCAGGAACGCAATCGCCTGCCGTCGCGCATGCAGGTCGCCGCGCCGGCCGAGGGTGATCATCTGCTCGGCGATCGGCCGGACCGCTTTCGCCTTCGTCACCGTCGTCTTGATCCGGCCGTGCTCGATCAGCGCGCCTGCGAGGTTCGCATACAGCGCCTTGCGGTGCGAGGCGTCGCGGCCGAGCTTCTTGCCGGCACGGTGGTGCCTCACTCCTCGATGCCCCCGTTGTCGCCGCGCAGCCGCAGTCCGTGCGTGGCGAGCGTCTCCTTGACCTCCTCGATCGACTTCTTGCCGAAGTTGGGGATCGCAGCCAGCTCGGTCTCGGACTTCATCACCAGGTCGCCGATCGTCTCGATACCCACCCGCTTGAGGCAGTTGTACGAGCGGACTCCGAGCTCGAGCTCCTCGATCGGGAAGTTCTCCATCCCGTGCGCGAGCGACGGCTCTGCGGGCCCGCCGCCGTCGGCCGCCGCCGCCGCCTCTCCGAAGCCTTCCATCTTCTCGATGTCGGTGAAGATCGCGAGCTGGCGGATCAGGATCTCGGCCGCCTGGCCGATTGCCTCGCGCGGGTCGATCGACCCATCGGTGGTGATATCCATCCGCAGCTTGTCGTAGTCGGTGCGCTGGCCGACGCGCGCCGCGTCGACGTCGTACGTCACCCGGCGAACGGGCGAGAACATCGAGTCGATCGGGATCACACCGATCGTGTGCTCCGGCCCGCGGTTCAACTCGCTCGGTACGTAGCCGCGGCCACGGCCGATGGTCAGCGTCAGCTCGAGCTTGCCCTTCTCGGCGAGATTGGCGATCTCGAGATCCGGGTTGAGGATCTCGAGATCGGCGGGTGCCTGGATGTCCGAGGCCTTGACCTGACCCGGGCCCTTCTTCTGGAGCCGCACCTCGACGTCCGGCTACTCGCCGTGCAGCCGGCAGATCATGTTCTTGAGATTGAGGATGATGTCGGTGACGTCCTCGCGGACGCCCGGCAGCGTCGTGAACTCGTGCGCGACGCCCTCGATCTTCACCGAGGTGACGGCGGCGCCCTCGAGCGAGGAGAGCAGCACGCGGCGCAGCGAGTTGCCGAAGGTGTAGCCGAAGCCGCGGTCGAGCGGCTCGATCACGAAGATGCCACGGAGGTCGTCGACCTCCTCGTGGACGATCTTCGGAACCTGGAATTCCATCATGCGAGTTGCCAATTCGTCCCTAGCGGAGCGCTTCGCGTTCCGCTAGATACCCCCTCTCGGTTTTCGAAACAGCGGTTTTCAAAGACAGCTTGAGATTTCCTATTCCAAGTGATTCGCAGAATCACTTGGAATAGAGCTCGACGATGAGCGACTCCTGCACCGGGGTGTCGATCTCGCCCCGGTCGGGCCACTTCAGGATCTTGCCGGTCAGCCCGTCGTGGTCGGCCTGGAGCCACGGGGCGACCGAGGCGGTCAGGTCGGTCGCGTCGCGCACGACCTGCTCGGCCGAGGAGCCGGTTCGCATCGTGATCACGTCGTTCGGCTTGACCTGGTAGCTGGGGATGTTCACGCGCCGGCCGTTGACCTGGAAGTGGCCGTGACGCACTAGCTGACGGGACTGCGCGCGCGAAGCGGCGAAGCCGAGCCGGTAGACGACGTTGTCGAGGCGCGTCTCCAGCATGCGAAGCAGGCTCTCGCCCGTGATTCCGGAGCTCTTCGAGGCCTTCTCGTAGTACGTCCGGAACTGCTTCTCGAGCAGCCCGTAGTACCGGCGCGCCTTCTGCTTCTCGCGCAGCTGCAGCAGATACTCCGACTGCTTGATGCGCCCCCGGCCGTGCTCGCCCGGCGGGTAGCTGCGGCGCTCGATCGCGCACTTCTCGGTCAGGCAGCGCTCGCCCTTGAGGAACAGCTTCATCCCCTCGCGACGGCACTGCTTGCATTTCGGGCTGCGGTCGCGAGCCATCAGCGTTCCCCTTCCGACTGAATCGTGCCCGCCAGCCGCGAAAAGCCTCGTTGGCAAGGACGCAGGGAGCGCGCGTAGCCGGAGGCTACGGACGCGACCGAGGACGCCGCCAGCGGGAGCTTTGCAGCGCCCCGGCGGGTGCGAGGTAGGCGGATGGGGGACGCAGTCATCAGACCCTCCGCCTCTTCTTCTGCCGCACCCCGTTGTGGGCCTGCGGGGTGACGTCGCGGACGCCGAGAATCTCGAGGCCCGCGGCCTGGAGCGAGCGGATCGCCGTCTCGCGGCCGGAGCCGGGACCCTTCACGAACACCTCCACCTTCTGCAGACCGTGCTCCATCCCCTTGCGGGCCGCGGCGTCGGCGGTCACCTGGGCGGCGAACGGCGTCGACTTCCGCGAGCCCTTGAAGCCGGCGGAGCCCGCCGACTCCCAGACGATCACGTTTCCTTCCTTGTCCGTCAGGCAGACGATCGTGTTGTTGAACGAGGTCTTGATGTGCGCCTGGCCGATCGCAATGTTCTTCTTGACGCGGCGGCGGGTGCGACCGCGGGTCGCCGCGCGACGAGGAGGCGCCATCTAGACCTTCGCCTTCTTGCCGCGGCCGACGGTCTTCTTCGGCCCCTTGCGCGTCCGCGCGTTCGTCTTCGTCCGCTGCCCGTTGACGGGAAGCCCACGCCGGTGGCGGAGGCCGCGGTAGGCGCCGATCTCGATCAGCCGCTTGACCGACTGCTGGCGCTCGCGCCGAAGATCGCCCTCGACCTGGTGCTCCTCGTCGATGTGCCGCTGGAGCTTCGTGACCTCCTCGTCGGTGAGATCGCGGATCTTCGTGTCCGGGGAGAGCCCGAGCGCTGCGCAGATCTCGAGCGCGGTCGGCTGACCGATCCCGTAGATGTAGGTCAGCCCGATCTCGAGCCGCTTCTGATTGGGGAGATTGACGCCGGCGATGCGTGCCACTTCAGCCCTGCCTCTGCTTGTGTCGCGGGTTGATGCAGATGACCATGGTCGTTCCGTGCCGCTTGATCACGCGGCAGCGCTCGCACATGGGCTTGACGGATGCTCTGACCTTCATCGGTAGCGGTAGGTGATGCGGCCCCTGGACAGGTCGTACGCCTGGACGGCGCCTCGACGACCTCTGCCTTCGACCTGGATCTTCTCTTCCTTGACCGCCATCCTTCCTCACACGGACCGCGCCCTGGAGCGCGGTGAGCACGATCGACAATGAAAAGCACGGCACAGCGGCGGCTGCGCCGTGAGGGACTATCGTAGCAAAACGGCTGCCGCCGTCAGGACGCGCGGACCGCCCGCCGTGACGGCCACGGTGTGCTCGAAATGGGCCGACAGGGAGCCGTCGGCGGTCGAGATCGACCATTCGTCGTCGTGCACGTAGATCTCGGGCAGTCCAGCGTTGATCATCGGTTCGATCGCGAAGGTCATCCCCTCGGCGAGGAGCGGGCCGCGGCCCGGCTCACCGTAGTTGGGGATCTGCGGATCCTCGTGCATCGACCGCCCGACGCCGTGCCCGACGAGGCTGCGGACGACGGAGAACCCGGCCGCCTCGGTCACGGCCTGGACGGCATGCGAGATGTCGGAGAGCCTGCTCCCCGGCCGGCACCGCTCGACACCGGCGGCGAGCGCCGCCTGGCAGGTCTCGAGCAGCCGCTCGGCCTCGGAGGAGATTTCGCCGACCGGAAACGTGAACGACGAGTCGCCGACGTAGCCGTCGAGCGTGACGCCGATGTCGACGGAGAGGATGTCCCACTCGGCGAGCTCGTACGGTCCGGGAATGCCGTGCACGACCATGTCGTTCGGCGAGATGCACGTCGCGGCCGGATACCCGCGGTAGCCCTTGAAGGTCGGGTGGCCGCCCTGTCCGGCGATGTACTCCTCGGCGACCGCATCGAGCTCCGCGGTGGTCACACCCGGGCGCACGTGCTCCCCGACCAGCGCCAGCGTGTCGGCGACGACGCGGCCCGCGCGCGCCATCCGCTCGATCTCCTCCGGCGACTTGCGGATGATCACGACCGGGCCGCCACCTGCTCGAGGGTCTCGCGAATCTCGGCGAACACCTGCTCGATCGCCCGGTCGGCGTGAATGCCGACCACGTTGCCACGGGTCGTTCGGTAGTACTCGACGAGCGGCGCCGTCTGCTGCTCGTAGAGCTCGAGCCGACGATGGATCGCCTCCGGCGTGTCATCGGACCGGTTCTCCTCGGCTGCGCGCTTCAGCATCCGCTCGAGCAGTACCTCGCGGTCGGGAGCCTGGAACTCGAAGACCACGTCGAGGTCGCGTCCCAGCTCACGGAGCAGATCGTCGAGCGCGTCCGCCTGCGGCATCGTCCGCGGGAAGCCGTCGAGGACGAAGCCGGAGATCGCGTCGCCCCGATCGAGCCGCTCGGCGATCATCCTGATCATCAGCCGGTCGTCGACGAGCTCGCCCGCGTCGTAGACCGCCTTCACCTCGCGACCGACGGGTGTGTCGAGCTCCTTCATCTCCCGGATCATGTCGCCGGTGGCGACGTGGGGAAAACCGTAGGTTTCGGCGATCAGCTTCGCCTGGGTTCCCTTCCCGGAACCCTGCGGCCCGAGCAGCAGGACGTTCATTACTTGAGGAAGCCTTCGTAGGAGCGCATCATCATCTGCGACTCCATCTGCCTCATCGTGTCGAGCGCGACGCCGACGATGATCAGCAGCGAGGTGCCTCCGAGGAACGTGCTCGTCGCCTGGGAGAAGTGGAAGAACTGGATCAGGAAGGTCGGCAGCACCGCGATCGCGGCGAGATACAGCGATCCGGGCAGGGTCAGGCGCGAGAGCACGCGGTCCAGGTACTGGGCGGTCGGGGGGCCGGGCCGGATGCCGGGGATGTACCCCCCGTACTTCCGCAGGTTGTCCGCCTGGTCGACCGGGTTGAACTGGACCGCGGTGTAGAAGTAGGTGAAGACGATGATCATCACCGCCTCGACCGTGAGGTACGTCCAGTCGGTCTGGGTGAAGTTCCGGTTGATGAAGCCCTGTGTCTGCGGGAAGAACTGGCCGATCGTCGGCGGGAAGGCCAGGATCGCGGCAGCGAAGATGATCGGGATCACCCCCGCCATGTTCACGCGCATCGGCAGGTAGGTCGAGCCGCCGGCGGTCATCCGCCGGCCGACCTGGCGTTTCGCGTACTGGATCGGGATCCGCCGCTGGCCCTCCTGGATGAAGACGACCGCGACGATCACGCACAGCGCGAGCAGCGGGAAGAACAGCTTCGTGGTCGGGCCGCCGTCGATCCACGCGCGGATCGCGAGCGGAGCGCGGTCGATGATCGAGGCGAAGATCAAGAGCGAGATGCCGTTCCCGACCCCGCGCTTCGTGATCTGCTCACCGAACCACATCAGGAGCGTGGTGCCGGCGGTGAGCGTGACGACGATCAGCACGAGCCGGCCGGGGTTGGCGTCGAGGATCCCCTGGCGCCGGAACAGGTACGAGTAGCCGAGTGCCTGCGCCGCGGCGAGGATGATCGTCAGGTACCGCGTGTACTGGTTGATCTTCGCGTAGCCGGATTCGCCTTCCTTCTGCAGCTGTGCGAGGGAGGGCAGCACGACCGCCATCAGCTGCAAGATGATCGAGGCCGTGATGTACGGCATGATCCCGAGCGCGAAGACCGAGAAGCGCGAGAGGGCGTTCCCGGAGAACAGGTTGAGCAACCCGAGGACGGTCCCGCCCTGGTTGTTGAAGTAGCCGGTGATCTGGGCCGAGTCGACACCGGGAGCGGGAATGAAGCTCCCGAGCCTGTACAGCGCCAGGACGACCGCGGTGAAGAGAAGCCGGCGCCGGAGCTCCGGCACCCGCCAGGCGTTCGCGAGCCAGGAAAGCATGCGCTCTACGCTCCGCGTAGAGGGCTGGCCGACACCGTCACTCCTGCGTCTCCTCGCTCGGCTCGGACGTTTCCGCCGGAGCCGCCTCCTCGGTCTCACGGGCGGCCGGCGCCTGTTCGGCGGCGGGCCCAGCCCGACGGTGCTTCCTGCGCTTCGGCTCGTGCGGCGGCTTCAACCAGGCGACGCTGCCGCCCGCGCCCTCGATCTTCTCGACCGCGCTCTTCGAGAACGCGTGGGCGGAGACGGCTAGCTTCAGGCTCAGGTCGCCGTGGCCGAGGATCTTCACGTCGCGGCTCAGGTTCCGGATCAGGCCGGTCGCCACGAGCGCCTCCGGAGTCACCTCGGCGCCGGCCGCGAACCGCTGCTCCAGATCGCGCACGTTGACAGACCAGACGGACGTCCGGAAGGGGCCGATCGGCATCGCGTCCTTCGAGGTCGAGCCGCGCTGCTTGCCCATGCGCATGTAGGAGGGCATCTGGCCGCCCTCGAAACCGGCGCGCATCGAGTGCGAGCCCGCGCGCGACTTCTGACCCTTGATCCCGCGGCCGGAATAGCGCCCCTTGCCCGAGCCCATGCCGCGGCCGATGCGCTTGCGGTCCTTGCGCGCCTGGGCGGGCTTCAGGTTGGAGAGGTTCACGTCGCCGGCCACTATGTGCTCTCCTCGACCTTCACGAGATGGCGGACCTTCCTGAGCATACCGGCGAGCACGGGGCCCTCCTCCTGCTCGACCGAGCGGCCGATCCTGCCGAGCCCGAGCGCACGCAGCGTGCCGCGATGCCGCTGGCTTTGGCCGATTCCGCTGCGAACCTGGGTGATGCGGACCTTGCTCACTGCGCTTCGCCCTCCGGCGAAGCGCTAGGGGGCTCGTGCTCGGCGGCCCCACCCGTCTCTTCGGACGCCTTGGCGGCCCGTGAAATGGGCAGAACCTGGGAGATCGTCAGGCCCCGGATCCGGGCGACGTCCTCGGGCCGGCGGAGGTTCTTCAGGCCGTCGACCGTCGCTTTCAGCATGTTGATCGGGTTCGTCGTCCCGAGGCTCTTCGCGAGGATGTCGCGGATCCCGGCCAGCTCGAGCACGGCGCGTACGCCGCCGCCCGCGATGACGCCCGTGCCCTCGCTCGCCGGACGGAGCAGGACGCGGGCGGCGTCGGACCGGCCGAGGATCTCGTGGGTGATCGTGGTGCCGTGCTTCGGCACGGTGAAGAGGTTCTTCTTCGCATCGTCGACGGCCTTCGAGATCGCGAGCGGGACCTCGCGGGCCTTCCCGTATCCGACCCCGACCCGGTCGACCTCGTCTCCGATCACGACGAGCGCAGTGAACGAGAATCTGCGGCCGCCCTTGACCACCTTGGCGACGCGGTTGATCTCGACCACGCGCTCCTTCAGCTCTCTGGATTCAGCGATATCGATAGCCACTTAGAATCTTAGACCTCCCTCGCGCGCGCCCTCGGCGAGCGCCTTCACGCGTCCGTGGTAGAGGTAGCCGCCGCGGTCGAAGACGCACGACTCGACCCCGGCCTTCTTCGCATTCGCGGCGAGCAGCTTGCCGACCTCCTTGGCCTGGTCGGACCTCGACCCCTTGAATGCCTTCTTCAGCTGCTGCCAGCCGGCAGCAGCGAGCGTGCGACCCGTCTGGTCGTCGATGAGCTGGGCCGAGATGCCCAGGTTCGAGCGAAAGACGGCGAGGCGCGGCCGCTCGGCGGTGCCTGCGATCTTGCCGCGAATCCGCCGGTGACGCCGCTCGCGGAGCAGGCGTGGCGTCATCGTCGTCATGCCCGCTTCCCGACCTTCCGGCGGACGTACTCGCCCTCGTAGCGGATGCCCTTGCCCTTGTACGGCTCGGGCGGACGGACCTTGCGGATCTCGGCGGCGACCTGGCCCACCTGCTGCTTGTCGATCCCCTTGACGATGATCTCGGTCGGGGTCGGAACCTCGTAGGCGATGCCCGCGGGAGCCTCCTTGACGACCGAGTGCGAGAAGCCGACGTTGAGCTCGAGCGCCGTCCCGCGCAGCGACGCGCGGTAGCCGACGCCCTGGATCGCGAGCTTCTTCTCGAACCCCTTCGTCACGCCCTCGACCATGTTCGCGACGAGCGTACGGGTCAGCCCGTGCAACGCACGGTCCTCGCCGCGGTCGGTCGGCCGCGTGACGGTGAGGGTGTCCTCGGCCTGCTCGATCGTCATCCGTTGCGGAACGGCGCGGGCGAGCTCGCCGAGCGGGCCGTTGACCATCACGCGCCCCGGCGAGATGGACACGGACACGCCGGCCGGCACGTCGATCGGACTCTTTCCGATTCTGCTCATGCCAGTTCCCTCCCTCCGGTCGGGAACTGGCTAGAACAACGGTTGTCTGTCTCTTGGTTCATGATTTCCCTAGCCATTTTGCGAAGCGAATGGCTACCAGACAAAACAGATGACCTCGCCGCCGATACCGCGCTCTGCTGCGCTTCGGCTCGTCATCACCCCGCTCGACGTCGACAGGATCGCGGTGCCCATGCCGCCGAGCACGCGCGGCATGCGGTCCTTTCGGGCATAGATGCGGCGGCCCGGCTTGGAGACGCGCTTCAGGTTCGTGATCACGCGCTCACGGCTGCGGCCGTACTTGAGGACGATCACCAGCACCGGGTGTCCGTCCTCCGGTGTCTCGACGCGGAAATCACGGATGTAGCCCTCCTCCTTGAGGAGACGGGCGATCTCCTCCTTAACACGCGACGTCGGCATTGCCGCGGTCTCGTGCAGCGCCTTGTTGGCGTTGCGGATACGGGTGAGCATGTCTGCGATCGGATCGGTCAGCACGTGCGTCTTCCTCATACCACGAGCTCTTCGTCATCCCGGGAATCACGCCCTCGTGGGCGAGCTCCCGCAGGCAGATGCGGCAGAGCCCGAACTTCTTGAACACCGCGCGCGGACGCCCGCAGCGGTTGCAGCGCGAGTACGCGCGAACCTTGTAGCGCTGCGGCCGGGCGGCCTTGGCAATCATCGACTTCTTGGCCACTTAGCTGGAAACCTCCCTGTCGGCGAACGGCAGCCCGAGGCCTCGGAGCAGCGCCCGCGCTGCCTCGTCGTCGGCCGCCGACGTCGTGATGGCGATGTCGAGTCCCCGCACCGCGGCGATCTCGTCGTAGTCGATCTCGGGAAAGATGATCTGCTCGCGCACCCCGAGCGAGTAGTTGCCTCGCCCGTCGAACGAGCCGGGGTCGAGGCCGCGGAAGTCGCGGATGCGCGGCAGCGCGATCGAGACGAGCCGGTCGAGGAACTCGTACATGCGCGCACCGCGTAGCGTGACCCGGGCGCCGATCGGCATCCCCTCACGGAGCTTGAAGGCGGCGATCGACTTGCGGGCACGGCGCATCTGGGCCCGCTGACCCGCGATCGTGGAGAGCTCGTCCAGCGCGCTGTCCAGCGATTTCGACTCGGTCTTCGCGTCGCCGACGCCCATGTTCAGCGTGATCTTGATCACGCGCGGTACCTGCATCACCGAGCTGAGACCGAGGTCCTCGGCGAGGCGGGGGCGCAGCTCGGTCTCGTAGAGCTCCTTCAGCCGAGGCGCGTATCCGTTGCCGTTCCCGGGGGTCACTTGTCGAGCTCACCTCCGCACCCGGCGCGCTTGCAGACCCGTACCTTCACTCGCTTCCCCCTGATCTCCTTGAAGGTGTGACCCACCCTCGTCGGCAGATTGCAGGTCGGGCAGACGACCATCACCTTCGAGACGGCGAGCGGGGCCGGCCGGTCGATCACCCCGCCGGGCATCATCTGCGTGCCGCCCATGCGGTTGGCATCGCGCATCGGCCGCGGCCTCGTGTGCCGCTTGACGACGTTCAGGTTCTCGACGATCACGCGGCGCTCGCCCGGCCGGGCCTCGACGACACGTCCCTGCTTGCCGCGGTCCTTGCCGGAGAGGACCTGAACGAGGTCGCCCTTCTTGACTTTCATGCCTTCTCTCCTCCTTGGTCGGAGAGAAGGTCAGGAAGCCTGCTCGTATTCGGGGTCATCGCTTTTTCCATGTCTTTCTAGCCATTCGGCGCAAGCCGAATGGCTAGAGCACCTCCGGAGCGAGGCTGACGATCTTCATGAAGTTCTTCTCGCGGAGCTCACGCGCGACCGGGCCGAAGATGCGCGTTCCGCGGGGGTTCCGTTGCGCGTCGATGATCACGGCCGCGTTCTCGTCGAACGCGATCTGCGTCCCGTCCTCCCGACCGTAGGGCTTCTTCGTGCGTACGACGACCGCGCGGACGACCTCGCCCTTCTTGATCGCGCCCCGTGGGGTCGCGGTCTTCACCGTACCAACGATGATGTCGCCGACACGCGCGTACCGACGATGCGAGCCGCCCATGACCCGAATGCAGAGCAGCTCGCGCGCGCCGGTGTTGTCGGCGATACGGACACGTGTCTCCTGCTGAATCACTTGGCGGCCTCGATGACCTCGGCCAGGCGCCAGCGCTTCGTCTTCGAGAGCGGGCGCGTCTCGACGATGCGGACGAGGTCGCCGGCCTTCGCCTGGTTCCGCTCGTCATGCGCGTGGAACTTCTTCGAGCGCCGGATCACCTTCTTGTACCTGGGGTGCGCTTTCACCGAGTCGACCCGGACGACGATCGTCTTGTCCATCGCCGCGGAGACGACGACGCCGCGGCGCTGCTGATCGCGGCCGCGCTCGCCCTCCGGCTTCGGGAGACGCAGGATCGGCTTGCGCTCGGCGGAAGGTTCGCGCTTCGGCTTCGGGCGCTGCCGACGCTGAGAGCGCGGCAGGCGCTTCTTCTTCGCCTTCGGGCCCCGTACGGAGGGCACGGAGGCGGGAGCCTCCTCTGCGACCGGCTCGTCGGCAGGCGCTGCGGCCTCGGCGGCAGGCTCCGTGTCCGCCACGGGTTCCTCGGCGGGCGCTTCAGCGGCAGCCCCCGCGGAACTGTCGCCGCCGTCCTCTTTCTCGACGGGAGGCTCCTCCGCCGCGGGCTCGGCGACGGGCGCAACCGGCTCCTCGACAACAGGCTCGGCAACAGGCTCGGCAACAGGCTCGGCAACAGGCTCGGCAACAGGCTCGGCAACAGGCTCCTCGGCAACAGGCTCCTCGGCAACAGGCTCCTCGGCAACAGGCTCCTCGGTGGCGGCCTCGGCCTGAACCTCCTCGACGACGACCGGCGCCTCTGCGGGCTCGGCAGCCGTTTCCTCGGCCTTCTTGCGCGTCCGCTTCGGCTTGTCCTCGGCGGGCGCTGCGGCTGCCTTCGGCTCCGCCGGCTTGCGCGTGCGCTTCGGCTTCTCCTCGGGAGTCGTCTCGGTCTCGTCGGTCTTCTTCGTCTTCTTCTCGTCAGCCATTCCTAGGTGATCCTCTCCAGGCCGGCCGCGCGCTCGTGCCGGATCGTCAGGATTCGCGCGATCTCGCGCTTGGCGAGCCGCAGTCGCGCCGAGTTCTCGAGCGCGCCGGTCGCCGACTGGAAGCGGAGGTTGAAGAGCTCCTGCCTCGTCTCCGCGAGCCGGGTCTGCAGCTCGGCGTCCGTCAGGTCACGCAGCTGCCGCGCTCTCACGACTTCCTCCCGGGTCGGCCCGGCGACGCGGCCGGTGCGCCGCGGACGGTGAGCACGTTCCGCCTACTCAAAGAGATCAGCCTCCCGCTTCACGATCTTGGTGCGCACCGACAGCTTCGTCCCTGCGAGTCGGAGCGCCTCCTTGGCGAGCGGCTCGGGCACCCCCGCAAGCTCGAACATCACGCGTCCGGGCTTGACCACTGCGACCCAGTGCTCGGGCGAGCCCTTGCCGGAGCCCATGCGCGTCTCGGCCGGCTTCTGGGTGACCGGCTTGTCCGGAAAGATGTTGATCCAGACCTTGCCGCCACGCTTGATCTTCCGCGTCATCGCGATGCGCGCGGCCTCGATCTGGCGGTTCGTCAGCCAACCCGCCTCGAGCGACTTCAGGCCGTAGTCGCCGAAGTGCACGGTGGTCTGCCCCTTCGCGGTTCCGCGCCGGCGGCCGCGCTGGACCTTGCGGTACTTGGTCTTCTTCGGCAGCAGCATTCGGCTAGCTCTTCTCCTCGCCGGGCTCGGAGGCCGCCGTCTCCGGTGCGGTCGGCTCGGCCGGCTCGGGCGTCGACTCGGGCGCCTCGGCGGCAGGGGTGTCGACCTGCGGCTCGGCCGGCGGCTGCTCGCCGTCGGAGCGCGGCGTGGACTCGTCGGCGCGGGGGCGGCCACCGCTCTGGGGAGCCGCGCCGCCGCGGCGCCCGCGCTGGCCGCGCGCGCCTCCACCCGCGCCGCCCGATCCCCCGCCGCGGCGCTTGCGCACCGGACCGAGACCCTCGCGGTCGGCAGAGCGTCCGCGGCCGCTCTCGCGCGAGGCGGACAGTCCTTCGGAGGCGCCGCCCCGGCGGCGGGCGTTGTCCTGGTCGCCGAGCCGGGAATCCTTCTGGGAGAAGCCCTCGTAGCCCTCGGGCATGATCTCGCCCTTGTTGATCCAGACCTTGACGCCGATGCGGCCGAAGGTCGTCCGCGCCTCGCAGAACCCGTAGTCGATGTCGGCGCGGATCGTGTGCAGAGGCACGCGGCCCTCGGAGTAGCTCTCGACGCGGCTCATCTCGCCGCCGCCGAGGCGGCCGCCGCAGATGATCTTCACGCCGTGGGCTCCCGAGCGCATCGCTGAGGCGAGCGAGCGCTTCATCGCTCGCCGGAAGCTGACCCGATTCTGCAGCTGCTCGGCGATCGACTGTGCGACGAGCTTCGCGTCCAGCTCGGGGCGCTTGATCTCGTTGATGTTGATGTGGACGTTCTTGTGCGTCATCGCGTGCACGTCGCGACGTAGCGCGTCCACCTCGACACCGGACTTGCCGATCACGATCCCCGGCCGCGCCGTGTAGATGTCGATCGTGATCCGTTGCTTGTCCTTGCGAATCAGGATGTCCGACAGCCCGGCGTGGCCGAGCTTGCGGTTGATGTGCTCGCGGATCTTGATGTCCTCGAGCAGCGCGCCCTTGAACTCCTTCGTCGACGTGTACCAGTTCGACTTCCAGTCGTGGATGACGCCGACCCGGAGCCCTCCCGGATGAACCTTCTGACCCACTTAGCTCCCCTCGGTCTCGGTCTTCTTGCGCGCGCGCTTCGCTCGCGCCCCGGCTGCTCGGGATGATTTCGATGTCGTCTCGGACTTCGGTTTCACCGTACCCTTCGCCGCCGCCTTGGGCTTCGTCGTTCCCTCCGCAGCTTCGGGCGCTTCCCCCTGCGGGGTCTTACGGCGCTTCGGCGCCTCCGCAACAGCTAGTCCAGATTGCGCCACGGGCGCAAGCTGGACTGTGATGTGGCAGGTGCGCCTCTTGATCCGGGCGACGCGGCCGCGCGCGCGTGCCCGCCAGCGCTTCAGCGTCGGCCCCTCGTCGATCGTCACCGAGGCGACGAAGAGGTCGTCTCCGTGCCACAGGAGATCGGGGCGCGATTCCGCATTGGCGACCGCCGAGGCGAGCACCTTCTCGATGTCGCGGGCGGCAGCACGCGTGGTGAACGCCAGCACCGTCCGTGCCTCGGGCACGCTGCGCCCGCGGATGTGCTCCGCGACGACGCGCGCCTTGCGGGCGGGCGTCCGCACCCATTTGGCCTGGGCGCGCACGGTCGGCGACCGGGTGGTCGAGGTGCCCGCCGCCACCTAGCCTCGCTTCACCTGCGTCTGGCGGTCACCCGAATGCCAGCGGAACATGCGTGTGGGGGCGAACTCACCGAGCTTGTGTCCGACCATCTGCTCGGAGACGAATACCGGCACGTGCTTGCGGCCGTCATGGACCGCGATCGTGTGCCCGACCATCTCCGGGAAGATCGTCGAGGTGCGCGACCAGGTGCGGATCATCCGCTTGCGCCCCGACGTGTTCATCTCCTCGATCCGCTTCATCAGGCGCTCCTCGACGAACGGACCTTTCTTCGAGCTCCGGCTCACCTAGCGCTTCTCCTTTCCGCGGCGGCGGCTGCGGACGATCAGCCGGTCGGATTCCTTGTGCTTCGAGCGGGTGCGCTTGCCGAGCGTCGGCACGCCCCACGGCGTCACCGGGTGGCGGCCGCCCTTCGACTTGCCCTCGCCGCCACCGTGCGGATGGTCGACCGGGTTCATCGCCGAGCCACGCACGGTCGGACGCTTGCCGAGCCAGCGGCTGCGCCCCGCCTTCCCGCCGGTCTGGTTCTCGTGGTCGACGTTCCCCACCTGGCCGACGGTGCCGCGACAGGTCAACGGTACACGCCGCATCTCGCCCGACGGGAGCCGCAACGTGCCATACCCGTCGTCCTTGGCGACGAGCTGGACACCGGCGCCGGCGCTGCGCGCGAGCTGCCCGCCGCGGCCGGGCTTCAGCTCGACGTTGTGCACGAGGGTGCCGGTCGGGATGTTCTCGAGCGGGAGCGCGTTTCCGGGCCGAATGTCCGCCGATGGGCCGGATTCGACGGTCGCGCCGACCTCGAGTCGCGCAGGCGCGAGGATGTACGCCTTCTCGCCGTCGGCGTAGTGGAGCAGCGCGATCCGGGCCGACCGGTTCGGGTCGTACTCGATCGCAGCCACCTTCGCCGGGATCCCGTCCTTGCGGCGCTTGAAGTCGACGATGCGGTACCGGCGCTTGTGACCGCCCCCCTGGTGGCGAGTCGTGATCCGCCCGTTCACGTTCCGTCCGCCGGTCTTCTTCAGCGGGGCGGTGAGCGACTTCTCCGGCTCGGCCCTCGTGATCTCCGCGAACGAAGAGACGGACATGAACCGGCGACCTGGAGATGTGGGTTTGTATTTCTTGAGTGCCATCAGCCAACCCGACCTTGAAGGGTTCCGATGCCGGAAATGCGCAGCATTTTCGGCATTAGACCTGGGCTCCCTGGAAGATCTGGATCTCGTCACCTTCACGCAGCTGCACGATCGCCTTCTTCCATCCCTGCTTCGTGCCCTTCGTCAGCCCGCGCCGCTTCGGCTTCGGTTGGACCTGCGAGACGTTCACGGCGACGACCTTGACCTCGAACAGCTCCTCGACCGCCTGTCTGATCTGTGTCTTGTGGGCGTCCGGATGGACGCGGAACGAGTACCTGCGATCCTCGATCAGGCGGTAGCTCTTCTCCGAGACGACCGGGGCGAGCAGGATCTGACGCGGCTGCAGGCTCACGACGCCGCCTCCTGCGTCGGGTGGCCGACCATGCCGGCACGCGACTGGACCGCATCCAGCGCGCCCTGGGCGACGAGCAACGAGCGCGCCCACAGGACCGCGGCGACCTCGAGCTCGGCCGGCTCCACCGCCACGACGCGTTCGAGGTTGCGGAAAGACTTGGCGACGTTCTCGTCGCCGGGCGGAACGACGACGACCGCCGGCAGCTCCTGCCCCCACTCCTTCAGGAGAGCCGACGCGGCCCGGGTCGACGGCTCGGAGAAGCCGCTCTCGTCGACGATCGCGAGCGTTCCGGCGCGCGCGTGCCCGCTGAGCGCGCCGCGCAGGGCCGCGCGACGGGCCTTGCGGTTGACCTTGACGTCGAAGCTCCGCATCGTCGGCGGGAACGCGACGCCGCCTCCTGTCCAGTGCGGGGCACGGATCGTGCCGGCCCGGGCCCGGCCGGTTCCCTTCTGGCGCCAGGGCTTCGCCCGGCCGCCCGCGACGAGGCCGCGGCTCTTCGCGCCGCGCGTGCCCGCGCGCAGGGCGTTCAGCTCGGCGCGCACGGTCTCGTGCAGGAGATGCGGCTCGACCTCCGCGTCGAAGAGATCGGGGTCGAGCGCGACCTGCCCGGAGACCTTGCCCGCCGTGTCGAGGACCGGCGCCTTGGGCGGTCCGGGCCGCTTCTTGCTCGCCTGCGAGCCTTGCCCGGGGGTCCTGCCGGCGGACTCAGTGGCGGCGGGCATGCGCCTTCTCCTCTCTGACCTCGACGATGCCGTTCTTCGGTCCCGGGACGGCGCCCTCGACCAGCAGCAGGTTCCGCTCCGAGTCGATCTCGTGCACCTTCAAGCCGACCTGGGTGACGCGCTTGCCGCCGAGCCGGCCGGCCATCTTCATCCCCTTGAACACGCGCGACGGCGTGGCCGACGCGCCGATCGAGCCCGGCTTGCGGACGTTGTGCGAGCCGTGCGAGGCCGGACCGCGATGGAAGCGGTGCCGCTTGATCGTGCCCGCGAATCCCTTGCCGATCCCGATCCCGGAGACCTTGATCGGGTCACCCGGCTCGAACGCCTCGACCGTGACCGACTCGCCGATCACGAGCTCGGACCGGCCGCGGAACTCGACCAGATGGCGGTGCGCGCCGACCCCGGCCTTGGCCAGGTGGCCGAGCTCGGGCTTCGTCACCTTGCGCTCGGCGACCGGGTCGAAGGCGAGTTGAACCGCTTCGTAGCCGTCCGTCTCCTCGGTCTTCACCTGCACGACCGGGCAGGGACCGGCCTCGATGACGGTTACAGCCGTGACGAGGCCCGACTCGGGATCGAAGAGCTGCGTCATTCCCAGTTTTCTGCCGATGATTCCCTTCAAGATCATGTCTCCGTCGAGATCAAGCTGCTCACAGCTTGATCTCGATGTCGACGCCGGCCGGAAGGTCGAGCCGCATCAGCGAGTCGACGGTCTTCGGCGTGGGCGAGTGGATGTCGATCAGCCGCTTGTGGGTTCGCACCTCGAAGTGCTCCCGCGAGTCCTTGTCCTTGAACGGGCTGCGGATCACGCAGTAGACGTTCTTCTCGGTCGGGAGGGGCACGGGCCCGGTGATCGTCGCCCCGGAGCGCTCGACGGTCTCGACGATGTCGCGCGCCGACTTGTCGACCTGCTTGTGGTCGTAGCCCTTCAACCGGATGCGGATCTTCTGTTGCGGCACGTGCCCCTTCCCTTCGTTCCTACTTGACGACGTTGGTGACGACGCCGGCGCCGACGGTGCGCCCGCCTTCGCGGATCGCGAAGCGCAGGCCCTGATCCATGGCGATCGGCTGGATCAGCTCGATCTCCATGTTCGTGTTGTCGCCCGGCATCACCATCTCCTGGCCCTCGGGCAGCTTGATCGAGCCCGTCACGTCCGTGGTGCGGAAGTAGAACTGCGGCCGGTAGCCGTTGAAGAACGGCGTGTGCCGCCCGCCCTCGTCCTTCGAGAGGACGTATACCTCGGCGTTGAACTGCGTGTGCGGCGTGATCGATCCCGGCTTCGAGAGCACCTGGCCGCGCTCGACCTCCTCGCGCTTGACCCCGCGAAGCAGCGCGCCGGCGTTGTCGCCCGCCTGGGCGAAGTCGAGGAGCTTGTTGAACATCTCGAGGCCGGTGACGACCGTCTTGTCGGTCTTCTCGTGGATGCCGACGATCTCGACCTCGTCGCCCGACTTGATCTGCCCCTGCTCGATCCGGCCGGTGACGACCGTGCCGCGACCGGTGATCGTGAACACGTCTTCGATCGGCATCAGGAACGGCTTGTCGACGTCCCGCTCGGGCTCGGGGATGTAGCTGTCGACCGCCTCCATCAGCTCGAGGATCTTCGGGATCCACTCCTCGTCGCCTTCGAGCGCCTTCAGCGCCGAGACCTGGACGACCGGAATGTCGTCGCCTGGGAACTCGTATTTGGTCAGGAGCTCCCGGACCTCCATCTCGACGAGCTCGAGCAACTCGGGGTCGTCGACCATGTCGGCCTTGTTCAGCGCGACGACGATGTAGGGCACCTCGACCTGGCGGGCGAGCAGGATGTGCTCGCGCGTCTGGGGCATCGGGCCGTCGGCGGCCGACACGACCAGGATCGCCCCGTCCATCTGGGCGGCGCCGGTGATCATGTTCTTGATGTAGTCGGCGTGGCCCGGGCAGTCGACGTGCGCGTAGTGACGGTTGTCGGTCTCGTACTCGACGTGCGCGGTGTTGATCGTGATCCCGCGCTGGCGCTCCTCGGGAGCGTTGTCGATCGACTCGAACGAGCGAACGGACGTGTTCGTCCCCTTCTCGGAGAGCACCTTCGTGATCGCAGCCGTCAGCGTCGTCTTCCCATGGTCGATGTGGCCGATGGTGCCGACGTTCAGGTGCGGCTTGGTGCGCTCGAACTTCTGCTTTCCCATAATTTCCTCCGGAAATTCTGGGATAGGACTTCCTATCCCGTTTTGCCCTCTGCCAATGTATGGAGAAGCTCCACAGGAGCTTCTTCATAGCGATCGAACTGCATCGTGAAGGTGGCCCGCCCCTGCGTCGTCGAGCGCAGGTCGGTGGCGTAGCCGAACATCGCCGCGAGCGGGACCTTGGCCCGGATCGCCTGGGCGTTGCCTCTCGGCTCGAGGCCCTCGACGCGGCCGCGACGGGAGTTGAGATCGCCCATCACGTCGCCGAGGTATTCCTCCGGCGTGACGACCTCGACCGCCATCACCGGCTCGAGCAGCTTCGGCTTCGCACGTTGCATCGCGTTCTTGAATGCCATCGAGCCCGCGATCTTGAACGCGATCTCGCTCGAGTCGACGTCGTGGTACGAACCGTCGACGAGCATGACCCGGACGTCGACCACCGGGTAGCCGGCGAGCACCCCCGACTCCATCGCCTCCTGGATGCCCAGGTCGACGGAGGGGATGTACTCACGCGGGATCTTGCCGCCGACGATCTTGTCGAGGAACTCGTAGCCCTCGCCCGGCTCGGCCGGCTCGAGGTTGATCACCGCGTGGCCGTACTGACCGCGGCCGCCGGTCTGGCGGACGAACCTGCCCTCGACCTTCTCGACCGGCTTCCCGACCGTCTCGCGGTACGCAACCTGCGGGCGGCCGACGTTCGCATCGACGTTGAACTCGCGCATCAGCCGGTCGACGATGATCTCGAGGTGCAGCTCGCCCATCCCCGAGATGAGCGTCTGCCCGGTCTCGTCGTCGGTGCGCACCTTGAAGGTCGGGTCCTCCTCGGAGAGCCGCTGGAGGCCGGCCCCGAGCTTGTCCTGGTCGCCCTTCGTCTTCGGCTCGATCGCGACCGAGATCACCGGGTCGGGGAAGGTCATCGACTCGAGCCGGATCGGCGCGCTGTCGACGGCGAGCGTGTCGCCCGTCGTGGTCGACTTCAGCCCGACGACGGCTGCGATCTCGCCCGCGCCGATCGCGTCGCGCTCCTCGCGGTGGTTGGCGTGCATCTGCAGGATCCGGCCGATTCGCTCGCTCTTGCCGGTCGTCGTGTTCATCGTCCTGTCACCCTGCTTCATCTCGCCCGAGTAGACGCGGATGTAGGTCAGCTTCCCGACGAACGGGTCCGACATGACCTTGAAGGCCAGAGCCGAGAACGGCTCGTCGATCGCCGGCCGGCGCGAGAGCTCGTGCTCGGTGCGCGGGTCGATGCCGTGCACGGGCGGCACGTCGAGCGGACTCGGGAGGAAGTCGATCACCGCGTCGAGAAGCGGCTGGATGCCCTTGTTCTTGAAGGCGGAGCCGGCGAGCACCGGTGTGACCGAGTTGTCGAGCGTCGCCTTGCGCAGGGCGCGCTTCAGCATCTCCGGCGTGACCAGCTGCTCGTCGCCGAGGTAGGTCTCCATCAGCTCGTCGTCGTGGTCGGCGACGGCGTCGATCAGTTGATGGTGGTACTCGTTCGCCTGCTCGGCGAGCTCGGCCGGGATCTCCTCGACAGCCATGCTCGCGCCGAGGTCGTCGGTCCACACGACCGCTCTCATCTCGACGAGGTCGACGACGCCGCGGAAGTGCTCCTCCTGGCCGACCGGCAGCTGAACGGGGACGGGGCGCGCGCCGAGCCTGTCGACCATCGACTGCACGGACCCGAAGAAGTCGGCGCCGGTTCGGTCCATCTTGTTGATGAACGCGATCCGCGGGACGCGGTACTTGTCTGCCTGCCGCCATACGGTCTCGGACTGCGGCTCGACGCCGGAGACCGAGTCGAAGACGGCGATCGCGCCGTCGAGGACGCGCAGGCTGCGTTCGACCTCGACGGTGAAGTCCACGTGCCCGGGCGTATCGATGATGTTGATCCGGAAGTCCCGCCAGAACGCGGTCGTCGCCGCGGACGTGATCGTGATCCCGCGCTCCTGCTCCTGCTCCATCCAGTCCATCACCGCGGCGCCCTCGTGCACCTCGCCCATCTTGTGGGTGCGGCCGGTGTAGTAGAGGATGCGCTCGGTCGTCGTCGTCTTGCCGGCGTCGATGTGCGCCATGATCCCGATGTTGCGCACGCGGTCGAGCGTCGCGCCGGCCCGTTTCTCCACCGTCGCCATCGCTACCACCGGTAGTGCGCGAACGCCTTGTTTGCCTGAGCCATCCGGTACATGTCGTCCTTGCGCTTCCACGCCCCGCCCTGGTTCGAGAGCGCGTCGAGGATCTCGCCCGCGAGCTTGTCGTCCATGCTCTTCTCGCGCCGCTCGCGCGAGTAGGTGACGAGATAGCGGATCGCGAGCGTGCGCGCGCGCCGTTGCGGCACCTCGACGGGGACCTGGTAGTTGGCGCCGCCGACGCGGCGGCTGCGCGTCTCGAGCACCGGGGTGACGGTCTTGACCGCCTGCTCCAGCACCTCGAGCGGCGACTTGCCCGTCCGCTCACCGACCTTGTCGAGCGCGCCGTACACGATCCGCTCGGCGGTCGAGCGCTTGCCGGAGGTCATCACCCGGTTGATCACTTGGGTGACGAGTCGGGAGTTGTAGACGGGGTCCGGGTCGAGCGCCCGAACCGGGACCTCTGCGCGGCGCGGCACTACGTCCCCCGCTTCGCGCCGTACTTCGAGCGGCCCTGCTTGCGGTCGGCGACGCCCGACGAGTCGAGCGCGGCGCGAATCACCTTGTACCGGAAACCCGGCAGGTCCTTGACGCGGCCGCCGCGGATCAGCACGACCGAATGCTCCTGAAGGTTGTGGCCTTCGCCGGGAATGTAGGCGCCGACCTCCATGCTGTTCGTCAGCCGAACGCGGGCGACCTTGCGGAGCGCGGAGTTGGGCTTCTTCGGCGTGGTCGTGTACACGCGCGTGCAGACGCCGCGCTTCTGCGGAGCCCCGCGGAGCGCAGGGGTCTTGACCTTCGCCTTCGGCGCGGTACGACCCTTTCGCACAAGTTGATTGACGGTCGGCATGGGTGTAAGGCTGGTATCGAACTCCTCGAGAGGGCGTGAACACAACAAAGGCCGGCGGGACGAAGCCCACGCCAACCCAGCGGCCATGGTAGCGAAGTTCGGCTCCGCGCGTCAAACAAGCCGCAAAGAGCGAATTGAGGACGCTTGTCCATCCGCGTTCCCCGCTATACCTGGGCGGGCATGCCCGAGTGCCCCGTCTGCAGGCAGTCCTACGACGGCCGCTTCCAGGTCTTCGTTCCACCGCACCGCGAAGCCTACGACACCGTCGATTGCGCCCACCGGGCGGCCGAGCTCCGCGGGGCGGACGCCGTCCGTCCGGTCCCGGTGATCCTTCCGACGATCGAGGTGGTGCGTGCGCGGTCGGACGCTCGGCCTTCCCCGGGCGGCCGGCACGGGGCCGGTGCACTCGTTCGCTCGCCGGGTCAGGCGGCCCTGGCGACCGGAGTCGGGCTCTTCGCAGCCGGAGCGGCTGCGTCGATCTACCTCTGGGCCCGGCCGGGCGAGGGCACGCCGCCCCTCGCCGCGGGCCCACCGGTTCCGAGCCGCACGCAGAGCCCGCCGCCCCGGGCGTCGCTCCCCTCGGTCCGCGCCCCCGCTCGCCCGACCCCCGCTCGCCCGACCCCCGCTCGCCCGACCCCCGCTCGCCCGGCCCCGAGAGCCGCTCCTCGCACGACGCCGAGAGCCGCTCCTCGCACGGAGCTCACCTCATACGTCGGCGGCGACCACGCCGGCCAAGCGACCGTGGAATCGACCGACTCGACCGGCTCGGCTCCGCCCGCGGCATCCGTCCCGGGCCGGACTCCCGAGCCGCCCACCCCGGCCCGCACCGCACCCCCGCCGACCCCGACGACACCCGGCGCGACGCCGGGCCCCCGGACCCCGACGGAGT
>JBBRXG010000030.1:0-27550 GCA_038248655.1 Gaiellales bacterium | reverse complement strand
ATCGGCGATCGAGACCAGCCCTCGGATGCGGGTCGAGCGGGAGGTGAGGATCCCGCGGTAGCCGCCGCCGACGATCGCGATCGGGTAGCGCCTCGTGTTCGCGTGCTTTCCTGGCGGCGGCAGCGCGACGTAGATCGTCACCGCAGCCGGGCGCCGTGAGAGCGCGATCAGCGGTCGCCCGGAAGGGACGCCGCCGAGGGAGGCCGGCTCGACCTTCCCGCGTACGAGCGACGCGATCGCTCCCGCGCGGCTGGCGGTCGGGCCCGACCCGGGGACGAACAGGCCGGCGGCGCCGCGGCCGGCGTACGCCGCCGGGTCGAACGGAGGCACGGCGATCACGCTCACGCCCGCCTGCGCCGGAGGGGCGAAGACGGCTGCGAGCGTCAATGCGAGGGCGGCGGTCCGCAGAGGCCGATCTTGCCGAAAGGTCGCGCAGCCCGCGACGCGCTTCTCTATCGTCTCGTTCGTGCTTGTCGTCCGGAGCATGCACCCGACGTATCTGTCCAACGCCTACCTCCTCGCCGACGAGCCCGGGGGGACAGCGGTGTTCGTCGACAGCGGCGCGCCGCTCGAGCCGCTCTTCGACGCGGTCGAGCGGGAGGGCGTGAGGGTCACCCACGTGCTGACCACGCACGGTCACCACGACCACGTCGAGGGCCACGACGAGCTCCAGCGGCGCTTCGGCGTACCGGCGACCTCGGGCAGTGTCGAGACCGGCGGTTTGCGGATCGAGTCGCTGCCGACGCCGGGCCACAGCGCCGACGGCGTCTCGTTCGTCGTCAACGGCGAGACCTGCTTCAGCGGTGACACGCTCTTCAAGGACGCAGTCGGGGGCACGGGCGACGACTTCGCCGGCGTGCGCAGCTCGGTGATGGACGTGCTGATGGCGCTGCCGCACGCGACGCGCGTCCTCCCCGGTCACACCGACGAGACGACGATCGGTCGCGAGTGGGAGCACAACCCGTTCGTCCGCGTCTGGCGCGGCGCCGACGCCGAGGGCACCGAGGAGTGCCGGGTCGGAGGCGAAGACGCGACGCTCGTCGTCTGGTCGCCCGACTACGACGGCAACGGCAAGGCGTGGGTGCGCTTCGCCGACGGGCGCGACGCGATCGTCGGCGGCTCGCGGGTCGAGCGGCTGTAGAGAACGACAGCGGGCTGGTTTTCGCAGGGACAGCCCTCCGGAGTGTGCTGTGCCCGGATCGAGGGTTCACGCGTTGTCGTGGGCGCGCCTCGACAGGGACAGTCCTCAGGACTGTCCCTGGGTTCGGCCATCGCCCGGTCATCTGTCATTTGTGGACACTTTCGACACCGCGAGGTGTACGCTAGCGTCATGGGCGTGACCGTCGGCGTTCGGAAGCTCCGCGAGAACCTGAGCCACTACCTCGACCTTGTCCGCGAGGGGACGAACGTCGTGATCATCACCGAGCGCGGCAAGCCGGTCGCCCGGCTTCAGGGACCGTCGAACCTCGAGCGCATGATCGCCGAGGGCCGGGTGCGGCCCGCGAAGAGGCCGAAGCGGCCGATGCGGCGTGATCGGCGGATCAAGCTGGACGAGCTCCCGTCGCTCTCGGACATGATCGTCGAGGACCGCGGGCGGGAGCGAGGCTGAACCTCTATCTCGATTCCTCGGCGTGGGCCAAGTTGTTCGTCGAGGAGGCCGGCGCCGAGGAAGTCGCCGACCTGTGGGACGGGAGCGACCGGATCTTCTGCCTGACCCTTGGCTATCTCGAAGTCAGAAGCGTGATCGCCAGGCGACTCACGCACGCCGCCGCGAGGCGCGCGCGCGACGACCTGGACGGGGACCGAGACGAGGTGGAGACGATCGAAGTCGACGAGTCCTTGATCGCGCGAGCCGCCGAGGTGATCGAGGTCCACCGGCTGCGGTCGCTCGACGCTCTCCATCTCGCGGCCGCCCTGGAGATCGGCGACCCCGATCTCGTGGTCGCGACCTGGGATGCCGAGCTCACCCGGGAGGCGCGAGCGGAAGGTCTGGCGGTTGCGCCTACGGGATGACCGCGGCCTTCAGGTAGTCGCGCGGCGGGTCGGCGAGCAACGCGGCGACGCCGTCCAGCCCCACGCGGTGGGTGATCAGCCGCTCCCAGGGACGGGCCCCGCTCGCGAGGAAGGCGAGCGCCGCCCGAACGGTCGCAGGCGTGTGGTGGAACGCGCCGCGCAGGGTGAGCTCCTCGTAGTGGAGGCGGAAGCTGTCGAACGCGACCTCGGTCCCGCGCGGCAGGCCGCCGAAGAGGACGACGGTGCCGCCAGGGCGAACGAGGTCGACCGCGTCGCGCCAGGCCTGCGCCGTGCCGGCGGCCTCGATCACCACGTCTGCCCGCTCGACGGCGGGGCCGGCGCCGAACAGCGGCCCGAGCTCGCGCCGCTCGGGACGGCCGCCGACGAGGAACGGCCGCCCGCCGGCATCGGCCGCGCAGGCGGCGAGCATCAGCCCGACCGGCCCGGCGCCGAGGATCGCGACCGAGTTCTCCGCTTCGATCCGAGCCTGGTCGATTCCGTGCAGGCAGCAGGCGAGCGGCTCGGTGAGGGCCGCCACCTCGGGAGCAAGGCCCGGCGGGACGGGGAGGAGGTTGCGCCGGGCGATTCGCTCGGGAACGACGATCAGCTCGGCGTACGCGCCGTTCAAGAGCGGCAGGAGGTGCTCGCAGAGCGTCTCGTCGCCGCGGCGGCAGCGCTCGCACGCACCGCAGGGAGCCGAGTTGGCGGCGACGACGCGCCGTCCGGTGACGACGTCGATCCCGCAGAGCTCGTGGCCGAACGGGCTCGGCGCCGGCCCGAGCAGCACGGGGTGGCCGCGCGCGAACGCCTTGGCGTCGGTGCCGTCGGTGAGCGCGACCTCGACCTGGACGAGCACGTCGCCGGGGCCGGGCACTGGGTCGGGGACCTCCTCGAGCCGGAGGTCTCCCGGCCCGTGGAAGATCAGCGCCTTCACGGCGTGAAGACGACCTTCAGCGCTGCGCCGCTTCGGTAGAGCTCGAGGCCTTCCCGGAAGCGCTCGAGCGGCAGCACCGTCGGCTCGGGCAGGTCGAGCTTGGGGAGGAGGTCGATCGCCGCGCGCAGGTGCCGCGGGGTCGCCGAGCGCGAGCCGACGACCGTCAGCTCGCGCCGGTAGACCTCGTCGAGGCCGAGCGGCGCCGAGGGCGCGAAGACGAGCAGCGTCCCACCGGGCTCGAGCGCCTCGGCTGCCTCCGTTGCGCCGCCGGGCGCGCAGAGGACCGCCGCGTCGACGGGGCCGGCGGGCCGCCGCCCGTCCCGCCTCGGATCCAGGTCGGCGGCGTAGACGTCGTCGCCCCGCCGGGCGAGAACGGCCGCGAGCAGCCGCCCGACGAACCCGTGCCCGACGACGAGCACCCGGCCGTGCGGGAGCCGCTCGGCGGCGCGGAGGACGCACGCGAGCGGCTCCACATAGGTCGCGTGCGCCTCGTCGAGTCCGTCGGGCAGATCGAGCGTCCGCGTCGCGAGCGCGCGCTCGGCGAGGCCGCCCGGGACGATCGTCGCCGTCCCGAAGTCGGCGCAGGTCGACTCGTGCCCGGCCAGGCAACGGTCGCACTCGCCGCAGGGCAGGTGATGGACGAGCGCGACTCGCCGCCCGCCGGTCTCCGCGACGACCTCGTGGCCGAGCACGGTTCCCGCCGGCGCCAGCCCGATCTTCTCGACGTCCGAGCCGCACAGGCCGCAGGCGAGAATCCGCACCGGCTCGCCGTCGCCCGTCGGCTCCGCCACGTCTGCGAGCGCCGGCTGTCCGCTCCCGTCGAGAACGACCGCGCGCATCGGAGTATCGTACGGCGATGGCCGTGAAGCTCCATCGGTGCCCGAACCTGTGGGTGAAGATCCAGCCTCACCCGTGCTGGAAGGTGCAGAGCGCGCTCGACGAGCAGGGGATCGACTACGAGGTCGTGAAGGGCCCGCTCCGCCGCGGCAAGCGCGACGAGGTCGAGCGCCTGACCGGGCAGTCGAGCTACCCGGTGATCCAGTTCGAGGACGGGTCGGTCTACCGCGCGGAGTCGAAGGAGATGGCGGCGACGATCCGCGCGGGCAAGCTCGACGAGAAGCGCGGCGGCGCGGCCTAGCTGACGGTCAGCGGAACGCGCTGGACGCCGTTGTTGGCGTAGCCGCCGACGTTCCACTCGGCCTCCGCCGGTTGCTCCTTCCCCGCCTCGTCGCGCGCCCGGCACGAGAGCACGTGCTCGCCGGCCTGCGCCTGCCAGTCGTAGCGCCAGGCCCGCCATGCCCAGCGTGACGTGGGTCGGTCGCCGAGCTCGGCCGGGGCCCAGGTGCGGCCGCCGTCGGCCGAGATCTCCACGGTCGCGATCGGAGCCCAGCCCGACCAGGCCCGACCCTCGATCGCGATCGGGCCGGCGACGGCCGTCCGCTCGCGGGTCGGGAAGTCGGGGATCCCGGGCGGCACCATCAGCGCCCGCGGAAGGATCCGGGTCAGCGGCGTCCCCTCGTCGTCCCCGTCGCGGCGCAGCCGATAGGCATCGGCCTGCTGGTGGCCCGCGAACGGCTCGGCGACGACGGTGATCCGCGCCAGCCACTTGACGCTCGCCATCCCGTACCAGCCCGGGACGACGAGCCGGAGCGGGAAGCCATGCTGGGGGAGGAGCGGCGCGCCGTTCATCTCGTAGGCGAGGAGCACGTCGTCGGACAGCGCCTCGTCGAGCGTGAGGCTCCGCTCGTAGCTCTGTTCGACGCCGGCCTCGAAGCCGCGGTCGAGTCCGCCGAAGACGACCTCGAGCGCGTCGTCGAGCGGGGCGGCCTCGGCGAGGAGGGGCGCGAGCGGCGTGCCGCGCCACGAGGCGGTGCCGACCGCCTCCGAGATCCAGGGCTGGCTGAGCGGCCTGGGGGAGAGGAGCGCGCGCCCGTTGCCGGCACACTCCATCGTCACCGCGAGCTCGACCGCCTGCCGCGTCCGCAGCTCGTCGAGCGAGAGCGCGAGCGGCCGGGCGACGCGACCGCCGATCTCGAGCGAGAAGTCGCTCGGGTCGACCGCCGGGATGTCGTAGTGCGTGAGCAGGTAGTGGAGGCCGGCCGGAGTGACCGGGTAGCGGAGCGCCTCCAGCGGCATCCCGTGGTTTCGCGCCGCCAGCTGGAGCTCGACCTGGCTGAAAGGCTCCACGTCGATCGGACGCTACACTGTCACGCGCCCGGGGCTATAGCTCAGTTGGGAGAGCGCCTGGATCGCACCCAGGAGGTCGCCGGTTCGAGCCCGGCTAGCTCCACCAAATCTCTCACGTATGAACCCTCGACCTTCTTAGACGGGTCGGGGGTTCTTGCGTCCGGGTGTGCCTTTCGGTTGCCGGCTCGAGTTGTCGATGTCGCCATCGAGCTCGGGGCCTGGTGATGGGGGCGAGTTGGACATTGCACAACCTCACGGCCGCGAAGGCACACAGCTATGTCGGCCTCTTCCAGCAGGTGCTTTCCGAGCTGTATGCCTCGCGCGTGAGCCTGGGAGGACTGGCCAAATTCTCAAAGTCGGGTGATAAGAACTCGATCAGAGCCTCGTTGCCGGGACGCGGCGAGAAGCGTTGGATGTCGTCAGCGACCTCAAGGATCTCGCTGAGAAAGGTCTCGTGCGCGTCAAGATCGGGGTCTTCGCTCGTCCCTTCCACGAAGATGATTGCGAACCGAGCCACGCGCCCGTCCGGCTTTCGCCGGAGTACGCGCCCCATCCGCTGCACCATCTGCCGGCGTTGCTGGCTCGCCGCGAAGATCACGCCGAGGTCAGCCTCCGGCACGTCGACTCCCTCGTCCAGCAGCTTCGGTGCCAGGATGACCTTTACCTGACCGCGCGCAAAACGGTGGAGGATTTGTGTGCGCTCGGCTCTGTTGAGGTCACTGTGGAGCGCTTCCGACGATACGGCAGCCCCAGCGAGAAGGGCCGAACACTTCGACGCCGACTCGATTGTTTGGGTGAAGACGATCGAGCGATCCGAAGCGCGAAAGGCATCGGCCAGTGAATTGAGAGCGCGGTACTTTGCGGCCGTGTCTGCGAGAAGCCGACGGCGCTTGGAAGATGTGGACAGGTACCAGTTCGCGAGCATCCCTTCCCGCATCGTCCCGTGCTTGCTGAGCCTGTTGACGAAGAGAATGAACTCCTCGTAGGGATCCTCAGGCGCGCCGGCGGCGAGCAGCGCTCTCCTCGCCTGCCGCAACGCGTCCGTATGTTCGTCGTACTCGTCCCGCTCGGCCGGAGCGAACACGACCGGCATGAGCGCGACCCGGAAAGGCGCCACAACGCCCTCGCGAACTGCGTCCGCGTAGCCGTAGGAGAAGACAACTCCGCCGAAGTACGGGTCGAGCACGTCTTTGTGGCCGCCGTCATAGCGCTCATACGTCGCCGTAAGCCCAAGCCGGCGCTCGAATCGCTCCTCGAGCGCCAACCGGAACTGTCCCGCGGCGTAGCGGTGGCACTCATCGGCGATCAAGAGGCCACGACGCGCGGGAGGGAGCCCCATCCCGTGCGTTGACGCCGAGTTCACAACCGCAACCAAGACGTCGCAGAAGGCGAGGTTACCGGAGGCGCCTGGAACCCGAGTTCCGCAGTTGGTGGACACGCGATCGGGCTAGAAGCGGCCGATTAGCAGGGTTTTTGTCGGTGGGGCGGGTTGGTAGGCGTGTGCCTACAGCTGGCGGCGCGTGAGAGGGGCGTCAGGCTGGTTCGAGCGCGGTGATGCGGGGCGGCGGCTCGACGTCGAGGGCGGCGAGGATGGCGTGCTGGGCGTCGGTTGGCTGGGTGGTCTGCTGGACGGCGCCGGCGGCGCCGTCCAGCGTGACGAGGTGGAGGCGTTGCAGCTCGGTGGCGATCCGCCGCCAGCTCTGGCCGCTTTGGCGTTCGGCGATCCGGATCAGCAGCAGCGCGAGCCAGCAGACGACCACGTGGGCGCGGATTCGGTGTTCGAGCCGGTGGAAGACGGGGCGCAGCGCGAGTGTCGTCTTCAGGTCGCGGAAGGAGCGTTCGGCCTCGCGCAGGTTCTTGTAGCCGAGCGCGATCTCCTCGGCGGAGAGGTCGGGGTCGGAGGAGGAGAGCAGGTATTTGCCGTCCAGGCGCTCCTCGGCCGCGACCTTGCGCCGGTCGCTCAGCAGCCGGCCGCTCGCGGTCTGGCGCAGGTAGCGGGAGAGGGTCGGGTGGTCGCGCAGCGCGCACTCGGCGCGCGTGTGCGCCGCCCGTTGCTTGTCTGTCTTCGCCTTCGCGCGGGCGGTTTCGATCCGTTGGAGCTCGGCCTCCAAGCGCGCGAGTTGCGCGTCGCGCTCGGCCTTGTCGCGGGCGGCCTCGGCCGGGTTGTGACAGACGACGAACCGCCTCTGGTTGTCGCCGGCGCCGAGGCGGACGTCCTTCACCTTGAGGTTGTCACGGACGGTCTGGTAGCGGCCGGGGCGGGCGAGCGCCGCCTGCGCGTCGGGGGAGCCGTCGCGCATCCGCTCGCCGGCGATCCAGTGGCCGCCGCCGCGGGTCAGGTAGCGCAGGTTCGCGTCCGAGGAGAAGCCGCGGTCGACGACCCAGACGCAGCGGCCCAGCCGCCAGCCGCGCAGATCGTCCTTCACCTCGCCGATCACCGTCTGGTCGTTCGTGTTCCCCGGCCAGACCCAGACCCGCACCGGGATCCCCTCCCGGGTGACCGCGAGCCCGATCACCACCTGCGGCAGGTCGGGCCGGTGGTCCTTCGAGTACCCAAGCGTACGGAAGGGCGCCTGCTCGTCGTTGTCGGCCTCGTCGGGCTCGGCCTCGAAGTAGGTCGAGGTGGTGTCGAAGAAGAGCAGGTCGACCTCGAGGTTGAGCAGATCGGCGCAGGCGAAGAAGACCGCCTCCTGCACGTGCGCCTCCGCGTCCGCCTCGACGAGCAGGTCGAGCGCCCGGTACGCCTGATCGTCGTCCATCCGCTCCAAACCCGGGATCGCCACGTCGCAAGAGGCCCACTCGGCCGCCGCCAGCTTCGAGCAGGGCGCGAGCGCCCGGTTACAGACCAGGGCGAAGAGCACCCGCTCGACGTCGATACCGAACCGCCGCGGCCCGAGCAGCTCGCCAAGCGTCTCCGCCACCCCGAGCCGCCGCCACAACGCGTCCAACAGCCAGGCGCCGCCGAGCGGACGCGAGCCGACGACCTCGAGCCCCTCGGCCGGCTCGAGCGGCGCGCCGCCCTCCTGCCCCGGATCTGTGTAGCGGCGGATCGAGCGCGCCAGACGCCGCAGGCCCTCGACGTCGAGCTCGTCCTCGCGGCCCAGGTTGAGCAACACCTCCGCCCGGGTCACGCCACCAACCCGCTGGTTGTGCGCCAGCTGCAGATAGCGCACCAACGAACCGTCCTTCCTGCGCCGCTGCGTCGTCCGCAAGTACATGCCCACAGAGATAGCAGCAACACCGGACGGCATCAGGACAAGATCCTCGCATCCGTGTGCCCACGATTTCGAAGCCGCGCCAACCCCGACCTGGCTCTACAAGGCCGAATCCAGGCCCGAAACTGCCCTCACGTGCCTACGAACTGCGGAACTCGGGTGGAAGAACAGCAATTCGCGCGTTCGGCATCTGCTCCTCAAGAGCTGCAACCCACTGCTCGAGCAGTGGGTGCGTCGGAACGACTACAGCGACTTTCCCATCCTCGGACAGGTGTCGCTCGGCGGCCGCGAGAGCAACCCGCGTCTTGCCGGACCCCGTGACGGCTTCGATAACGCCCCTGAAAACGTTCGCTTCCCAAGTCTTAAGCGCTCGCTGCTGCCACGGGTACAGGTTCGTCCCCGACGCAAAGAAGTCGCCGTCCCCGATGGCCACGGCCTGCTCCTCAACAACCTTGACAACCTCGAGCTGGACGGCCTGATCGACCACGGCTCGCAACTTCTGAAGCCACCACTGCGGCGGCACATCGGGGCTCGCGAAGAAAAGGTCGGAGCGGGAGTAAAGAATCCCGTTGACCCGCTTCTTGTCCTCGCCCAGATGGCTTGCAAGCCCGCGGGCGGTCATACCCGGCGACCCGACGAGCTCACCGGCAATCCGCACCGCTAGTTCCTGACGGCTACTCATTCCGACTCCTCCGTGCCGACCAGGCACACTGAGAACGCAACAGACTCAACTCATTCTCCGGTGCAGTTCGACGCCCAGGATCCATCTGAGTCACGGAATTGCATCAAACCGTGATTGCATCGCAGGTCAGACGCATCTGCCCGCCGAAGCGTGACTATTCGGGGGTAAGGGGGCACTCCTTCATCCGCCTGCCTGATAGTGAACCCGCGCACCGCCGCGCCAGACAGCCTTCCCGATCTCGTCGATTGCGCCGACCGGCTCTGCTTCCCAGGACACCTCAAAGGTCAAGTCCGGGGCTCGGCGCGCCATCTCGTCGATCACAGGAAGCGGCGGGGCCCCACGCAGTCTCGAGTTTGACCCTGATCATTTCCGGCCTCTCCTCTTCGACGTACGATCCGGTGAACGCTAGATCCCACTTCGTTCCCCAGTGGTCGATGACCCAACGGTGTTTGTCCTCAGCGGATAGACCCTGCGGTGGCGAGAGGATGTCCGCGAAAGAGAGCATTCCTCGGCGGCCAGACGTGTCTTTCCACGGCGAGTCAACTTCGGCAGCACTCTCGCAGATGCTGCACGTGTCCGGCTCGGAATCCGGGTCACGATCTTCCCAGCCGGGTGAAGCCCAGCGCCGCTCTGGCGCGTCGATCATTTCTCCGCAGTACCCCGAGAGTGAGTCCAGCGACTGCCGAATGTGGAGCACGAGCTTGCCAGATTGGCGGTTCTCGACGAGCCGCCCCATCTTTGCCTCTGCGGCGGCCAGAGCCTCACGGTCGAGGCCGATCTCCACCAGGAATTCCAAGAGTCGCTGACTTTCTCCCTGGATCGTGAGAGCCGTGTCACACATGTTCGGAACGGCGAATCACCTCCCGAGGTTGGAGAGCCGACGAGCCACGGCGGCAAGATCGAGCAGGAGAGGCGAGGCGGCCCCTTTCATTCAGGGCGCTCTTGATCTGCACTCAGACGCCTGATCGAGTCGAGGGCTTGCTCCATGCGCCGGCGGCCGACGACGTTGGCGGAGTGGATCGCGATGCGCGGCACCTGGAAGGTGGCCGAGCCGTTGGCGAGCTCGTGTTCGATCCAGGTGGGGACGTCGTAGCCAGTCCATTCCTTGTCCTCGGCGGTGACTAGTCCGAGGTCGTGGTCGAGGCTGAGGTCGGTCACCCGTCCGGCGCGGAGCAGCTCGATCACCTCCTCCGGCGTTCGCAGGTGCACCCAGTCCTCGCCGGGAGGGTCGCGCACGTCGTCCAACCAGACCTTCACTGCGGCGCGGAGAGGGTCGGGATCGCTCCGAGCACGTCGCAAACCGCGGCCTCGAACTCGCGGCCGTCGAGCGTTTCCTGCACGGCGAGCCGCTTGCCCAACTCGAGCAGCGCAGGCCCGCCGATTTCGGCGAGGAAGGCCTGGACGTCCGAGCCGGCCGCGTGGAGCAGCTCCGTTGCGTCCTGGTCGACCCGCCAGCAGCCACTCGGAGACGGCCGGATGCGAGCGCGTACCACCGGGGCCGCCGAGGGCGGAGGGGTTGAAGAATCGAGCCTGCCGGCCGATCCCCTGCCCGCCGACGAGATGAGCCGCAAGCTGGGTGGTGAGCTGGATGTCCCCTCCGCTCCCGTCACCCTGGCCGAGACCGGCCTCGATCTCGGCAAACATTCCACCCAGGCCGACGCGCAAGCGGGCGAGCCCCTCCGCGATCGCCCCCGGATCGTCGGGGGAATCGGCCGGAGGGTGTCTCGTCGATGTTCTCGGTCGCCGAGACGAGTTGGGCGCCATGGCCCCGGATCCGCATCACAATCTCGACGTCGTCGGCGCGATTACGGGCCAGTCGGTCGACCTTGTGCACGAGGACGTGCGTGATGTCGCCCTCTTCGAGTCGGGTGAGCAGGGCTTGTAGACCGGCGCGGTTTGCTGTCTTGGCGGCGCGGGCGCGGGCATCTGCACGGTCACGGAGTAGCCCTTGGTGCCGACGAGGGGGAGGCGCAGTCCGAGCGGCGCGACGAGCGCCACCGTCCCGAGCGCGCTCGCGCGCACGGCCAGCAACGAGGCTCCCGGGATCGACGTGGCGGTCGACGCTCGTGCGCGTCGCCCAGCCGACCGCCTCGCCGAGGGAGGGCTCGAGCGCGCGCGGCGTCGACCGCCACGCCGGGAGAGGCGAGCGGCGTCGCCAGGCTCGGGACGACCCAGCCCGCGTTGCCCGCCGACGCGCCCTGCCCGAGCTTGCGCTCCTCGAGCAGCACGACCTCGTGCCCGTCGCCCGCCAGAGCCCACGCGCACGGGCGCCGACGAGTCCGCCGCCCACCACCGCGACGCGTGAGGGCGCGGTCACCGCGGAGCCCCCGTCGCGTCGTGCAGCTTCACCGGGTCGCTGGTTGCCAAAATGCATCAGCTCCTTCGTCGCGGACGGATATAACCTGACGCGGTGATCCAGATCGAGCAACTGCCGGCGCCCCCGCCGCCGGCGCGGGTCGCGCCGGGGGCGCCGCCGGCCTCGTACTCCATCGTCGCTCTCCTCGACATCGACGATTTCGTCGTCTCTCGCCTGGCGCGCGGGCCGGAATGGGCCGCGACCGAGATCGCGACCATCGAGCAGCTGACGCAGAGCGAGAAGGCCGGGGAACCGCTCGTGAGCTCGCTCTACCGGTTGGACCCGGACGAGTGGAT
Source organism: Gaiellales bacterium (assembly GCA_038248655.1). Taxonomy (GTDB): domain Bacteria; phylum Actinomycetota; class Thermoleophilia; order Gaiellales; family Gaiellaceae; genus DATBLE01. Next base: position 15,867 of record JBBRXG010000030.1, on the reverse strand, counting down.
CTTCGTGCTCAGCGGATCTGCGCGCGGCGAACTCGAGACCGGCGCCCGCGAGCTGGCCGAGCGCCTGTGCGCGCGCGTGGCCACGAGCACGGACGGCACCGCCACGGTCAGCCTCGGCGGCGTCGCGCGCGGTCCCGACCAGGTGGAGCGCACGCTGTCCGAGGCGGTTCAAGCAAATCAGCGCAAGCTCGTGCTCGGCGGAAACCGCGTGATCGCCGCGACGCACGTCCAGGCCGAGACGGGCCTGCCGTCGCCGGAGCGGATCGAGAACGAGCTCTCGCAGAAGCTGCACGTCGGCGACCAGGAAGGCGCGCTGCGCGTCCTCAAGGACTGGGTCACGAAATCGGCGGAGCTGGAGGGCGTCACGCCCGAGGTGCTTCGGTCATGGCTCGCCGCGGAGATCCTCTTCGCGCTGAACGTGGTCGGCGAGCGTCGCCTCTCCGACGGGTCGACGGACTGGCTCGAGATCTTCGGGAAGACGTCGTTCGACGAGCTCCTCGCAATGGGGACGATTCACGAGCAGTCGTACCTCGGCCTCTGGCTCGAGCGGCTGTTCGAGCGGATCTTCGACCAGACGCGCACGCCGCGCACCTCGAGGCGACACATCGTCAAGCTGGTGGAGACGTACATCCACGAGCACTACGCCGAGGACCTGAGCCTGACGAAGGTCGCCCAGGCCGTGTTCGTGAGCCCGTTCTACATCAGCCATCTCTTCCACCGCGAGCTCGACACGACGTTCCTCCGCTACCTCACGGCGATCCGCATCGCGAAGGCCCGCCAGTTGCTGCTGGCGACGAACCTGCAGGTGTCGGAGATCGGCGCGCTCGTCGGCTACGGCACCGCGAAGAACTTCCGCTGCGCGTTCAGGCGGGTCGTCGGCGTGACGCCGACCGACTTCCGCCTGCGCTCCGAGCCGGCGTAGCGGTCAGGCCCACTCGGGGAACAACGCCGCGTGGTTGCGGTGGATGATTCCGTCGACCGTCTCGTCGGTGACGCGCGGGAGCTTCGTGCCTTCGACGAGTGCGTTGGTCGCGTGCAGGCCGGCAATCACGTCGGACGGCTTTCCCGACGGGTAGTCGGAGCCGAAGAGGAGCTTGTGCTGCACGCCGTACTCCTGCGCGGTGACGAGCGCCTGCCACATGCGCCACGGCCGGTAGTGGATCGCCGAGACGTCCGCGTACATGTTCGGCTGCTTCCGGATCGTCACGATCGTCTCCGTCTCCCACGGATGGCCCAGGTGGGCGACGATCATCACGAGGGACGGGAATGCGAGCGCGATCTCCTCGAGCTGGACCGGGTTCGCCCACTTCAGCGGTGCGTCACGCGGGAAGGTCGTTCCCTGGTGCCACATCGTCGGGATGCCGAGCTCCGCCGCCTTCGCCCAGAGCGGAAAGTGCCGATGGTCGGTCGGGTCGAAATGCTGGTAGACGGGGCCGAGCTTCAGGCCGTGCAACCCGAGCTCGCGCACCGCGTGCTCGAGCTGCGCGACGCAGTCCGGCTCGTTCGGGTCGATCGACGCCCAGCCGACGACGCGGTCGGCATGCGCCGCCGCGTACTCGGCGATGACCTCGTTCGGCACGTAGACGCCGGCCTTGCGCGCCTGCAGGCCGAACACGACGACGCGGTCGACCTCCTGCGCGACCGCCCAGTGATCCTCGGGGCGTGCGTCGTAGACGTGCAGGTCGAGGGTGCCGGTATGCGCGAGCCCGCCCGACATCTTCAGCTTGACCCGCTTCGCCTCGAGTGCGGCCTCCGCGTACTCCTCGGAGATGTGCTCCGGGTACCACATCAGATGGGTGTGGCAGTCGACGATCATGCGAGCGACAGCAGCCTAGTCGCGTTGCCGCCCAGGATCGCCTCGAGCGACTCGTCCGTGAGGTTCAGTGCGCGGACCTGCTCGAGGCGGTGCCGCGCCTGGTAGTCGTGGCCAAAGCCGATGTCCGAGCCGAACACGATGCGGTCGTGCGGAACGCCGTCGACGAGCTTCTGGAGTGCGGCGGTCGGCGGTCCGCACAGGCAGAGCCAGACGTTGTCGTTGCGGCTTGCCGCGGCGAGCGCCTCCGACCAGAGATCGAGCAGGCCACTGTGCCCGAGGATCACGGTCAGCTCGGGATGCCGCTCCGCGAGCACCGCGATCTGCAGCGGCGTCGTGTAGGGCGGCGTTCCGTCGTGGAAGATGATCGGCACATCGAGCTCGACGCACGTCTCGGCGATCGGCGTCATGTGCGCCTCGACCGGGCTGAAGCCCTGGAGCCACGGGTGGAGCTTCACGCCCTTCATGCCGAGCTCGATGACCGAGCGACGAACTTCGTCGGCTGCGTCGGCGCGCCGCGGGTACACCGTGGCGAACCCGGTGAGGCGGCCCGGATGCGCGGCGACGAACTGCGCGAGCTCGTCGTTGTGCTTGCGCGCGTCCTCGAAGAAGCCGTCGAGCGTGAAGACGACGGCGTGGTCGATGCCGTAGGTGTCCATGCTCTCGACGAGCGGCCCCGCCCCGAGGTCGGCATACCTCCGCCCGAGGAAGTGCGTGTGGCAGTCGACGATCACGACGGCAGCAGGGAGAGGAGTGTCTCGGCGCCGACGAGCTCGCGCGCCCGGTCGTCGAGCTCCGTCTCGCGGAGCTTCTCCACCTCGAGCCGGAGGTCGTTGAACGGCGCGTCCGAGCCGAAGACGACGCGCCCAGGGCCGAGCTGGGCAACGGCGTCCATGATCACATGGGGCTGCTTGTACGAGATCTCCGCGTAGATGTTCGGCACCGCGGCCGCGGCCGGCACCGCCTCGATCCAGAAGTCGGTGTGTCCCATGTGCCCCATCAGGAAGTTGACGTCCGGGAAGCGCCGCGCGAGCTCGGTCAGCTGGAGCGGCAGCGCCTGGAACGGCTTGCCCGTCGGTGCCCAGACCGGCAACCCGAGCTCTGCCGCCACCGCGACGACCGGGTCGACGAGCGGGTCGAGGAGCACGTAGCCCTGCAGCGGCGGCTGGAGGATCAGCCCGCGCAGGCCGGCGCCGACCGCGCGCCGCAACTCGGCGACTGCAGCCTCGCCGTACCAGGGATTGACCGTGGCGAAGCCGATCAGCCGGTCGGGATGGCGCCGGCACGCCTCGAGCACGAAGTCGTTGCCTTCGCGGTTGGCGACGGCCAGGCAGCGGTCGGGCGGACCGACCACGGCGGCCTCGACGCCGTTCGCGTCCAGCAGCTCGACGAGCTCGTCGGCTGACAGAGCCGCGACGCGGCCCTCGCCGATCGTGCAGTGGGCGTCGACGAGCCTCATCCGTCCAACCGCACGGGTTCGCCGGTCTCCGCCGCCTCGACGACCGCGAGCGTCAGCGCGAGCGCCGCGCGGCCGGCGGCTGCGTCCGCCCCCTGCTGCACGCCGGTCTCGATCGCCTCGGCGAATGCGTCGAGCTGCCCGCGGAAGCACACTGTCTGCCAGTCGCCGTCGAAGCGGATCTCCTCCTGCTGGACGCCGTCGTGGAAGCGGAGGTAGCCCTCGGGCCTGCTGAGGTCGGCGGAGCCGAGCGGGCCGAGGACGTGGAGCTCGCCCGGCCAGGGGTGGGGCACCCACCAGCCCACCTCGAGCTTCGCGACCGACCCGTCCTCGTACTCGATGGCGGCGGCGTGATAGTTGGGTGCGGGGAACTCGGGCCGGCTGCGCACCGCGGCCGCGGTCACGCGCACCGGCGGGCCGAGCAGCCAGCCGAGCAGATCCGCCGCGTGTGCTCCCTCGTGGACGACGGGCGGGCCGTGCTCGAGGAAGCCCCGGATCCGGTCGGTGTGCTCCGTGTCGTTCGGGTCGTACGCCTCGTCGAACGCTCCGATGCGGACGATCAGCGGCGTGCCGAGGCGGCCCTCCGCGACGCGCGCCTGTACCTCCCGGGTCAGCGGCGAGAAGCGGTTCTTGAATCCGACCTGGAGGATCGGGCCCGACGAGGCCGCGCGCAGCGCGAGCTTCTCCGCGGCGTTCAGCGTGACCGCGACGGGCTTCTCGCACAGCACGTGGATTCCCGCGTCGAGCGCGCGCAGTGCGATCTCGGGCGTGACGTGCGGCGGCGTCGCGACCACGGCGGCGTCGGGCCTCAGTTCGAGCGCCGCGTCCGAATCCGTGAGCACGTGCTCCACCGAGAACATCCGCGCCGCGTTCTGCGCGCGATCGATCGCCGGATCGGCAACCGCGACGACGTGGAAGCGCGCGTCGTTGGCGAGCGCGGGAAGGTGTTGCAAGACGGCGATGTCCCCGCAGCCGATGACCACGACCTCCAGCGGGCGGGTGCTCACGCGTCGATGCGGAAGGCCTCGACGGCGTCGTCGTCGATCGTCACTCCGAGCCCCGGTCGATCGGGCGGATACAGCAGTCCGTCGACGATCACCGGTGGATCGACGACAATGTCCCGCGGGTAGCGCAGCACCCCGACGATGTCGGACTCGTAGCCGAGGTTCGCGACCGCGACACCGAGGTGCGCACAGGCCGCCGTGCCCAGACCGAGCTCGCACTGGCTGCCGATCAGCCCGACGAATCCCGCGGCCTCCACCGCCGCGAAGGCCTTGGATGCGGCGAGGAGCCCGCCCGCCTCGCTGACGTAGATGTTGAAGACGTCCGCGGCGCCGTGCCGCAGGACCTCTCCGACGTCTCGAAGCGTGGCGCTCGACTCGTCGACGAGCAGCGGCGTCTCCAGGCGGCTGCGGAGCAGTGCGAGCTCGTCGAGGTCGCGTGCAGGCAGCGGCTGCTCGATCAGCTGGAGCCTGAACGCCTCGAGCGGGCGTAGCGCGCGCAGCGCGGCACCGGCGCTGCGGTACGCCAGGTTCGCGTCCACCTTGATCTCGATCTCGTCGCCGACCGCCTTCCGGACCGCCGCGACGGCTCGCCGGTCGATCGTCCCGGGACGGCCGACCTTGAGCTTGACGGTGCGGAACCCTTCGGAGACCGCCCACGCAGCAGTCTCGGCCGTCGCCTCCGGCTCACCCCACGGGATGGCCCAGGCGACCGGCACCGCCGGGCGCGCGCGTCCTCCGAGCAGCTGGTAGGCCGGCACGCCGAGCGCCTTGCCGGCGATGTCGAAGAGGGCGTTGTCGAGGGCGGCCTTCGCGGCCTCGCCGCCTTCCATGGCCCGGTCGACCGCGAGCACGCAGCCCTGGATGTCGAGCGGGTCGAGGCCGACGAGCGCCGGGCCCAGGTAGTTCTCGACGTCTTGCACGAGCGAGCGCCCGATGCGGCCCCAGGTCATCGAGATCTCGCCCCACCCGACGATCCCGCCGTCCGTCTCGATGCGCACGAGGCCGAACTCGGAGGAGATGATCGCCCCTTGCGTCGCGATCATCGCCCACTTGCGTGGAACGAGGATCGGGATCGCCGTCACGCCGGTGACCGCCAGCGCGCCGCGCGCGGCCTGTCGGGCGCCCGACGTCTCGCCCGGAGTGATCGGAGGTGTGCTCACGAGTCGACGCGAATGCTACGAGCCACGGTAGCGCTGCGGGAGGTCGAGACGTTGTTCGCGAAGGGCTGTATGTTGCCCGACGACCTGCAGCGCGTGCGTGCTGCGGCCACACTGCGCAGGTCGGGACATTCAGCGTGTGGGAGGTACCGGTGCAGGGACGTGAGCTGAGCGAGCGGTTTCGCGGGATCAGCGCGGTGGCGATCACCCCGTTGACCGACGACGGGTCGGAGGTCGACGTCGCAGGTCTCGAGACGACGATCGACGTCCTCGTCGCGGAGCAGTCCGACGTCGTCGTCGCGTGCGGGAACACCGCCGAGTACTACGGCCTCTCGGAGGCCGAGGCGCGGACGGTGGTCGAGGCGTCGGCGCGCGCGCTCGCCGGACGGGCCCCGCTGGTCGTCGGCGTCGGAGGCGCACCCGATGCTGCACGCCGCGCGACCGAGCACGCGGCGGAGACCGGCGCAGATGCGGTGATGGTGCATCACCCCGCCAACCCGTACGTCACCGCGGAGGGCCTGCACGCCTACTACCGCGAGATCGCCGCGGTCGGCGTGCCGGTCGTCCCGTACGTGAAGGCGCCGGTCGTCAGCCCGGACGAGCTCGCCCGGATCGCGGCCGAGCCCTGGGTCGTCGCGGTGAAGTACGCCGTCAACGACCTGCCCGCGTTCGCCGCCGCAGTCGCTGCAGCGGCGGGTCGGGCAGAGGTCGTGTGGGTCTGCGGCACCGCCGAGTGCTGGGCGCCGTTCTTCTTCGCCGCGGGGGCCGACGGCTTCACCTCGGGCCTCGTCAACGTCACCGGCGGTCCGTCGCGGGCGCTGCTCGACGCGCTGCGCGCCGGGGACCGGCGAGGTGCGCTCGCCGCGTGGTCGTCAATCCTCCCGTTCGAGGCCCTGCGCGCGCGCAGGGCCGACGGCTACAACGTCTCGGTCGTCAAGGAGGCGGTGAGACAGCTCGGGCGTCCGGCAGGCCCGGTGCGCCCGCCGGCCAGCGAGGTCGGGCCGCAGGAGCGGGAGGAGATCGCGCAGTACCTGCGCACGGCGGGCCTCCTCGACGCCGCGGTCGCCTAGTGGGCCAGGCGTTCCAGCTCGGCGAGGTCACGCGCGAGGAGATCGCGGAGGCGGCGCCGGCGAGCACGCTCGTGCTCGCGCTGGGCGCGACCGAGCAGCACGGCGGGCACCTGCCCGTCTCCGTCGACACGATCGTGTGCGAGCACGTGGTCGCCGGCGCGGTCCGGCTCGCGGCCGCCGAGACCGGCCCCTTCCTCGTCGCCCCGCCGCTGCCGTACGGACGCTCGGACCATCACCTGCCGTTCGCCGGGACGCTGTCGCTTCGGAGCGCCACGCTCCTCGCCGTCCTGGCTGACCTGCTCCGCTCGGCGAGCGCCTGGGGCGTCCGGGCCGTGTTCGCCGTCAACGGCCACGGCGGCAACGACGCGCCGCTGCGGGTCGCGCTCGCCGACGCCGCTGAGGATCTGCCGCTCACCGCGGGCGGCGCATCCTACTGGACGATCGCGTGGGACGCGCTCGTCGCGGTGGGAGCCGAAGCGGTCGGTGCGCTCCCGGGCCATGCCGGGGGCTTCGAGACGTCGCTGATGCTCGCGGCACGACCGGAGCTCGTCCGCGGCGACGGCCGGGTCGGTCCTGCGCCGACGCGTACGACCGAGGACCCTGCCGCGCGCGTCGTCCATGCGGCGCACGGCGCCTGGGCTGCCGGCCCGGGCACGAGCGACGACGCGTCCGCTGCGGACGCCGACCTCGGGGCACGGCTGATTGAGCGGGCGCAGCAGGAGGTCGGCCGCGCGCTCGCCGACTTCCATCGCCGCGCGCACGGCGTCTGACTCAGACTGCGGCCCAGCGCAGCCGCTCGCGGTCGACCAGGCTGTGGTTGTAGATCGAGAGCGAGTCGACACCGAGCTCGAGACAGCGGGTGGCGCAACGGCGAAAGGAGTCGGCGTCGGGCATCTCGGGGTGGCAGAGCGTCAGCCCGGCGGCGATCCGGTCCGCACCGCACGCCTCCACGGCCGGTGCCAGCGTCCGTTCGACGGCGTCCGGGTCGGCCGAGTACGCGAGGACGGTCAGCCGGTCGGCGACGCGACCCACCGCGGCGTAGTCGACGCCGCTCGGGCGCGGGTCGCCCCAGTGCGCCACGTGCACCCTGGCGCGGACTGCCTCCGCGATCGCGGTGACGAGACCGGTGACGACCTGCTCTCGCGCGCGCTGGAACGCGGCGAGCTCGGGATCGTCGAGGAGATCGTCGATCGTGAGCGTTGCGGCATCCTCCCGCCGGAGCTCGAGCAGACGTGCGACGACGTCGGCCGCGCCGAGCTGCTCGCAGGCGTTGCAGGCACAGACGCCGGCCGCGAACCGGCCGCCGGCGCCGAGGGCCGCGCCGATCTTCCCGTGGTGGTGGTGCGGGAGCACGACCCACCCGGGCGTCTCGAGATCGAGCGCGGCCGGCGCGAACCGCTCGTCGACCTCGGCGGCCAGTGCGCAGACGTACTCCTGCACCGAGGGCTGCGCGGGGCAGAGCGCGCCCGGCACGGGATCGCCGCCCAGGGGACGCGGGGCGAGCTCGGGGACATCCGTGCCGAGGGAGCTGTGGCACAGCACGAGCCACGCGACGAGGTCGAGGCCGCTGCGGCCGACTGCGTCGGCGGCTGCCGCGAACGGCTCGTCCGGCTCGCCGGCGAGGAGGGCGAGGCTGCCGTAGCGGGAGGCGTCGGTGCGGTAGTTGACCTGCGACCGAACCTCTGTCCACCAAACGCGGCGCGGGTTCTCGGGCAGGTAGGCCTGCACCGAGTGGTAGGCCGCGGCGACGCTGACCGCGTCGAATCCGATCGCCCGCAGCTCGGTCAACTCCGCGTCGGCGCCCCGTTCGACGAGGTCGCGCGGATAGGCCCAGATGGCGCGGGTCATGCGCGCGCCCGGGCTCCGCTCAGATCCGCCGGCCGGTCTCGAGGTCGAAGAAGTGGAGCTTGTCGACGTCGACCGCGGCCTCGATCGCGTCCCCGACCGTCGCGCGCGACTCCGTGTCGAACCGCCCGACCGCGATCATCGTGCTCTCGTCGCGCTGCTCGATGACCGTGCCCTCGACGTGCTCGACGGCATCCTCGACGTCGTCCGTCACGACCGGCCTGGCGGGGATGCGGAAGTGCACCAGCCGCTCGGAGCCGAGCGCCTCGGTGACGACCACCGTCCCGCGAATTCTTCTGTCGGCCGGGGAGTCGGGGACGAGCGCAGCGTCCTCCAGAGCCTCGGGCCGGATGCCGACTGCGATCTGGCGGCCGAGATACGCGGCGAGCCCGCCGTCGGCGACATCGTCCAGCAGCGCGAGGCTCAGCTCGCCGAGCACGCACACGATCCCATTGTCGTCCCGCTCGAGCCGTCCCTCGATCAGGTTCATCTCCGGGCTGCCGATGAACGTCGCGACGAAGAGGTTGGCGGCGTCGTCGTACAGGGTCTGCGGATTGTCGCACTGCTGCAGCACGCCCTTGCGCAGGACGGCGACGCGCGTTCCCATCGTCATCGCCTCGATCTGGTCGTGGGTGACGTAGAGGGTCGTGGCACGGAGCTCCGACTGGATGCGGGCCACCTCGGAGCGCATCTGGACACGGAGCTTCGCGTCGAGGTTCGAGAGCGGCTCGTCCATCAGGAACGCCTGCGGATCGCGGACGATCGCGCGCCCCATCGCAACGCGCTGACGCTGGCCTCCCGACAGTGCGCGCGGCTTGCGGTCGAGCAGGTCGCCCAGACCGAGGACGCCGGCGATCTCCTTCACGCGCGAGTCGATCTCCTTGCGCGACTTCTTGCGCATCCGCAGGCCGAAGCCGATGTTCTGCGCGACGGTCATGTGCGGGTAGAGCGCGTAGTTCTGGAAGACCATGGCGATGTCACGGTGTTGCGGCTCGAGGTTGTTGACGACCTTGTCGCCGATCATCACCTCGCCCTCGGTGATCTCTTCGAGCCCCGCTGCCATTCGGAGCGCCGTCGTCTTCCCGCACCCGGACGGGCCGACGAGGACCATGAACTCGCCGTCGGCGATCTCGAGGTTGAGGTCGAGCACGGCGCGGGTGCCGTCGTCGTAGACCTTCCCGACATTCCTGAACGCGACGCTGGACACGCGGTTCTCTACCTCCGGTTTCTACTGGCACTCGACCTGGCTGAGCCAGAGTCGGTTCGGATAGTCGGACGAGCCACCGCCCGGTTGCTGGACGACGCGGAACGCCGTGAGCGCCGTGGGCTCGAGCTCGTGGACGGTCCACGGCCGCTCCGGGTTGGAGCGCGCGTCGGCCAGAGGGCGCCAGGAGCCTTCGACCAGGCCGTCGATCCGGTACGCGGCCGACGTTCGCAGCCGGGAGCGCCACTCGGGCCAGTGCAGGACGACCCGCTCCACGGGCGTTTCCTCGGACAGGGCGACCTCGACCCAGTGCTCCTGCTCCGTGTCGTCCGAGGCCCAGGCCGACTCGAGGTTGCCATCGGTCAGGAGCGGCGTGCGGTCGGTGTACGGCTTCGCCACGCACAGCGGTCCGAGCACGTCGCGGCGAAGTCGCATGTCCTCGCCCGCGTACCAGAGGATGGGGGGCGTCGACTCGTCGACGAGGTGCAGCACGGGCACCGGGCCGTCGGGATCGGAGAGAAAGTCGTTGCGCATGAGCAAGCTGACGTGTGCGTAGAACGACACGAGCTTCGTGTCGTAGAAGTCCTCGCCGAAGGACTCGTAGGCCGCTGCCCCCGGCCCTTTGACGCTCGCGATGCGCTCGCCTGCGAGGTGCGCTCGATGGATGTCCCAGGCGGAGAGCGGCTCGCCCCGGAGCTCGAAGGTGCAGTCGAAGTCGGGGTCGACCATCACCCAGCGCTGCAGCTCGCGGCTGAACGCCTCCGTCGTCACGTGCTCGTCGACTCCCGCCGCACCTTCTTCCCCGAACGGATAGTCGTCGGCGACGCCGCGGTGGATGTTGACGACGCGCGCGTCGATTCCGAGAGCGGCACAGCAGTGCACGAGCGCCACGGAATAGTGCATGCAAATGAACGTCTCTCCACGCGCGGCGCGTTCCAGGATCACGAGGCCGTCGTACGGCGGGTTCGTGAACGGGAGCTCGTGCGGCCAGCGGCCCTTCAACCAGACACGCAACCGGTTCACGCGGGTCAGATCGTCCCCGCTGCCGGCGACCTCGTCGAGAGCGAAGCTGCTGCGCAGCTTCGCGAGGCTCGGGTGGGCAGGATCCTCGCGCCGGAACCGGTAGCCGCCCGCCTCGACGCGGTCGGGCGGCGCGTACGCAGTCTCGGCGTCGTCCGTGTTGATGGTGCCGAGGAAGCTGTCGACCCGGATCACGGTGCCGGGCCGCACCGCCAGGTTGCGGCCGTGGTAGTCGGGATCGTCGATCCGCGCCAGGTCGCCGAGCCGGCGCTGCCGCAGCAGCGACGCGCGGCGCCACTCCGCCAGGCGGTCGTCCATGGAGCGGTAACCGGGGCTGCCCACCTGGACCGTCACCGGGAGGCCAGGGCGTCGGCGACGGCCGCGACGGTGGCGTCCACGTCCGTGTCGTCGTGGGCCGTCGAGAGGAACCAGAGCCCGCGACCGACGACGTTGACGCCGCGGTCGAGCAGGGCGCCGTGCAGCCGCGCCATCCCGGCGAGGTCGGTCGACGCGAAGTCCCGGTAGTCCGCGACCTCGCTCCTGTCGGTGAGATAGGTCTGGAAAAGGTGCCCTGGACCATCGACGAGCAGCGGCACACCGGCGTCCTGTGCCGCCGACCGCAGTCCGTCCATCAGCCGCGCGCCGGTGGCAGCGAGACGCGCGTAGGCGGCGCCGTCGTCCTTCGTCAGCTCGCGCAGCGTCGCGGCGGCGGCGGCGATCACCACCGGATTCGAGTTGAACGTGCCCGCGTGGCCGACCTCGCCGCGGCTGATCGCGTCCATCACCTCGGCCCGCCCGGCGAGGCAGGCGAGCGGCAGCCCGCCGGCGATGGCCTTGCCGAAGATCGCGAGGTCGGGAGTGACGCCGAAGTACTCCTGGGCACCGCCCGGCGCGAGCCGGAAGCCCGTGATCACCTCGTCGAAGATCAGCAGTGCGCCGTGCTCGGCGCAGAGCTCCTTCGCCCCCTCGAGGTAGCCGGGACGCGGCGCGATGCAGCCGGTGTTGCAGAGCAGCGGCTCCATGATCACGGCGGCGATCTCGCCGGGGTGTCGCTCGAGCGTCCGCTCCAATGCGCCGAGGTCGTTCCAGACGCAGACGGCGAGGTCCTCGGCCCCGGTCGCCGGCTGACCCTTCGTCCCTGGGACGGCATGCGGGGAATCGGGCGGACCCGCTTGGTCGAGCGGCGGGTGGACGCTGTAGAGCACGGGGTCGAACCAGCCGTGGTAGTGCCCTTCGAACTTGACGATCTTCGGGCGGCCGGTGACTCCGCGCGCGAGGCGGAGCGCGCCGTGCACTGCCTCCGAGCCGACGGTGTTGAACCGCACCCGCTCCGCACACGGCACCAGCCGGCAGACGAGCTCGGCGACCTCGACCTCCTGCTCGTGCTGCGCCGAGAACACCTGGCCGCGCGTCATCTGGGCCTGCAGCGCGTCGGCGACGGCCTGCGGCGCGTGTCCGAGGATCGCCGGGCCCTGGCCGAGGACGTAGTCGACGTACTCGTTCCCGTCGACGTCCCACAGGTGCGAGCCCGACGCGCGGTCGACGAACAGGGGCAGCGGGGACAGCCGGCGAGCGTCGCTCGAGACACCGCCTGCGAGCACGCTCGTCGCGCGCTCGTACAGGGCGCGGCTCTTCGACAAAGGCCGCTCAGCAGCGCTGCGCTGCTCCAGACTCGTCATCGACACTCCTTTGTTCACGCGGGGGCCCCGCCTCTCGCGCTGACCGAGAGGCTACCGCGGCGTCACAGAAGACCACAGGATCGCGGGGTCAGACGACAAGGAACGCCTCCGGGAGAGCAGGAATCGGCCTTCCGCTCGCTCGACGGCCAGGCGTACGATCCCGGAGCCCTCGAACCTTCGGGGGATATCGCGCGTGCATGCAGGAGAGGCGGGGGAAGTGCAGACGCTTCGGTTCGGGATCGTCGGCAGCGGGATCATGGGGAAGGCGCATGCTGCGTCGATCGCCGCGTATCACCGCAGCTCGGTCGTCGCCTGGGCCGGACCAAGCGCGGAATCCGCCGACCTCAAGGAGTTCGGTCCGGCGAGCGTCTACCGCGAGGCGGAGGAGCTCGTCGCCGATCCGAACGTCGACGCCGTGCTCGTGGCAACGCCCGACTGGGTGCACACGGGCCCGGCGGTCGCCGCGCTCGAGGCAGGCAAGCCGGTTCTGATCGAGAAGCCGCTCGCAACGTCGAGCTCCGACGCGCACGCGATTCTCGCCGCTCAGCGGCGGGCGGGTGTGAAGGCCATGACGCTGTTCAACCACCGCTGGGTGCCCGCGTACTGGCAGGCCAAGGAGCGGACGGCCGGCGAGGCGCTGGGTGAGCCGGTGCTCGCCTACACGCGCAAGAACGACACCATCGAGGTGCCCACGGAGATGATCTCGTGGGCCGACAAGACGACACCTGCGTGGTTTCTGTCCTCACACGACATCGACCTCGTCTGCTGGTACTTCGAGTCGGCGCCGGTCGAGGTCTACGCCAGCGAGGTGCGCAAGGTCCTGGTCGCTCATGGGATCGACACCCCCGATGCGATCCAGGCGCAGGTGCGCTTCGAGAACGGCGCCATCGCCACATTCGAAGCGTGCTGGACCTACCCGAACACGTTTCCGACGATGACGGACTCGTTCGTCGAGCTCATCTTCACGAAAGGCGCGATTCACCTCGACCGTAAGCGAGAGCAGATCGAGATCGCGAGCGAGAGCCGCTTCGAGTATCCGCGGAATCTGCTCGTCAACCGGGTCGGTGGACGCCCGTCGGGGTCCACGTATGCGGCCGTAACCCACTTCGTAGATGCCGTGCTCGACGAGACGGAACCGCTCGTCTCGCTCGAGAGCTCTGTCCGAGTGACGCAAGTCCTTGAAGCGATACACGGCTCCTGCCGTACGGGAGCCGGTGTCCCAATCCAGGAGGAGGAGACGGATGAAGCGCTTGCCGTTTAGCTTCAGCTCGATCGACGTGCACCGACCACGAGGCAGGGTCCAACGCTGCCTCGTGCTCGCCGCCACCGTTGTCGTCGCTCTCTGCGCTGGCCTGATCGCGCGGGCGGCGAGCGGCGACTCGCTCGAGGTGGTGTCGTTCTACCCGTCGGGCGCGCCCGACACCGACAACCTCGTGACGATCAACAAGTCATTCGAGGCAACGCATCCCGGGGTGAAGGTCAACCTCACCTTCGGCGGCGGGCAGGACACGCCCCAGATCGTGCAGCGCTGGCGCGCAGGCAACCCGCCCGAGGTGAACTTTGGCTTCTTCGACGGCACGAATCCCGACGGGCTGAAGTACCAGCAGGCCAACCAGGTGTACGACCTGACGAGCGTGATGCAGCAGCCTCTCGCCGGCTACAAGACCAGCTGGAAGAAGGCGATCCTCCCGCAGGTGCTGCCCTTCATCACCTCGCCCACCAACCACCACATCTACGCAGCGCCACGCGAGATCACGGTTCTGACCTTCTTCTACAACAAGCAGATCTTCGCCAAGAACCATCTCGCTCCGCCGAAGACGTATCCGCAGTTCCTCGCGGTCTGCGCGAAGCTGAAGAAGTCGGGCGTCGCGCCGCTGACGGTCACCGGCACGTTCGCGGGCTACATGCAGTTCTACTACGACTACCTGCTCCTGCACCGCGGGCTCGACCCGGCGGTGACCTCCGCGATCCGGGGCAAGCGAAGCTTCGCGTCGATCCCGGGCGTCCTCCAGGCCGCGCAGGACCTGCAGAAGCTGACCGACCCGAAGAAGGGGTACTTCCTGAACGGCTTCGAGGGCACCGACTTCACCGCGGCGCAACTCGACTTCTTCCAGGGCAAGTCCGCGATGATTCTCATGGGCACCTGGCTGGTCGGCGAGATGAAGGCAAGCATTCCGCCGGGCTTCAAGATCGGCACCTTCCCGTTCCCGGCGGTGCCGGGCGGCAAGGCCAACAATGCGGTCTTCGGCGTGGTCAACAACCTTGTCGTCGCGGCGCAGTCGAAGCGGCCCGACCTCGGTGCCAAGTGGCTGCAGTGGTTCGCACGCAAGGACATCCAGACCGCGCGGGTCCGCTACCTGAACGAGATCAGCCCGTACAAGGGCGTGGCGGTCAAGGACCCGACGTACGGCACGATCATCAAGAACCTGCAGGCCGGCGGGTCGTTCTGGCCGTCGTACTTCGGTCTCTACGGCGGGGCGACGCAGGGTGTCCGCGATGCCTACCAGCAGCCGATCGTGAAGATGTTCTTCGGCAAGATCGACGCTGCTGAGATGGTCAAGGAGATCGACGCGAGCCTGAAGTCCGCTCCGCGGTAGCGAGGGACTGAGGACCACAGGAGGACGGCCGGGAATGCTCAACCGCCAGAAGCGAAAACTGCTGCTCCCATTTCTGGCGCCGGCCGTCCTCCTCTATGCGACCTTCTTCCTCTACCCGGCGGCGAGGACGTTCTACGTCTCGCTCACGTCGTGGAGCGGGGTCACGAGCCACCTGCCGTTCGTGGGACTCCACAACTTCTCGCAGCTCGCGCACGACCAGATCTTCAAGAACACGATCGGCAACACGTTCAAGTTCACCGTGATGGGCGGCGTCGTGCTCTTCCCGCTGGCCCTCTTCCTCGCCTATGCGACGAGCGAGCGGCTGCTCGGCAGGCGGACGTTCCGCTTCATCATCCTCGCGCCCGTCGCGCTGTCGGTCGCAGCAGCCGCGTTGCTGTGGAAGTTTGCCCTCAACCCGAACTTCGGCCTGCTCAACGGCCTGCTCGGATCCGTGGGCCTCCACAGCCTGGAGCAACCCTGGCTCGGCCAGACGAGCACTGCGATGCCATCCGTGGTCGCGGCGACCGTCTGGCACGGCGTGGGCATCTGGATGATCTTCTTCGCGGCGGCCATCACGCGCGTACCGGTCGAGCTGAAGGAGGCTGCCCGGATCGACGGGGCCTCGACACTCGCGATCTTCCGGTTCATCGTCTTCCCGCTGATCTGGGACGTGACGCGGATCCTGCTCGTGCTCTGGATCATCAACGCGCTGCAGGCCTTCGCCTTCATCTACGCGATGACCGGAGGTGGCCCGTTCAACTCGACGAACGTCTTCGGCACCTATCTCTTCGAGGTCGCATTCCAGGAGTTCCGGTACGGGTACGCGGCCGCGATCGCGGTGGTCATGTTCTTCCTGATCCTCGTGCTCACGCTCGGCGTCAACCGCCTCACGCGCCGCGAGGCGGTGCAGTACTGATGGCCGAGGTCGAGCTTCCGCTGCCGCACGCCGCCGCGGCTTCGCCTCGCCGCAATCGCAACCGCGGGGGCATCTTCCGGCCGGGACGTCTTCTGCTCTACGTCGT
>JBBRXG010000029.1:0-27976 GCA_038248655.1 Gaiellales bacterium | reverse complement strand
TGCTCGCCGGCCTGCATGCGGTCGTGGGCGGCCGCGGCCTCCGCGAGCGGACGGACGCTGTCGATCACAGGCCGCCACGAGCCCGACTCGACCGTCCGGAGGAGAAGCGCGAAGTCACGCGGGGAGCCCATCGTCGTCCCGAGGATCGACTGCCAGCCGAGGTAGAGGGCGCGGACGTCGAGCGTCACCTCCGGCCCGCCGGTGCCGCCGAAGACGACCAGGCGGCCGCCCTTGCGGAGCGCCCGCAGCGAGTCGCCCCAGGTCGCCCCGACCGAGTCGAGGACGAGATCCACCGGGCCGGCCTCGGCCGCCCAGTCGCCCTCGGTGTAGAGCACGCCGCCGGCGGCGCCCAGCTCCTTCGCCCGCTCGATCTTCTCCTCGCTCGACGAGGTGACGAGCACCCTCGCTCCGGCCTGGACGGCGAGCGAGACCGCGAACGTGGACACGCCGCTCCCGGCGCCGAGCACGAGCACCGTCTCGCCGTCGACGAGCCGGCCGACCTGGAACAGCGCCCGGTGGGCGGTGAGGGCCGCGAGCGGGAACGCGGCCGCCTCCTCCCACGAGAACCGCGCCGGTTTCGGGAACACGTTCTCGGTCGGCACCCGGACCAGCTCCGCGTAGGTGCCGTCGTCCGGACCGCCGAGGATCCGCCAGTCCGGTCCGGCCGCATCCTCGCGCGGCCCCCAGCCGAGCCCGGGGTAGACGATCACCTCCTCGCCCGTGTCGCGTCGCACGCCGGCCCCGTCCGACCCCGGGATCACCGGGAGCGGGAACCGGTACGCGGGGCCGGGCGGGTTTCTGACGAGCAGGTCGCGGCGGTTGACCGCGGCTGCGCGCAGCTCGACGACGACCTCTCCCGGCCCGGCGACCGGGTCGTCGACGTCCTCGTACGAGAGCGCCCCGCCTTCGCGAACGACCATCGCCTTCATCGTCTCGACGCCCAGGGCTCCTCGGCGGACACGTCGACAGCGACGTAGCCGCCGTCGCCGACCGCCGGGGCGAGGATCACCTGCAGCTCGGCCGGCTCCTCGGAGTCGTTGTACGAGCCGTGGACGACGTTCTCGTCGATGTAGACGGAGTCGCCGGGCCCGAGCTCGGCGTGCTCGTCGTCGAGCCACTGCGTGACGCGGCCCGACTTGACGATGATCATCTCGTCCTGGCCCGGGTGCTTGTGGAACGCGTGGAAGAAGCCCGGATCCAGGCGGACGTCCATGACCACGAACGACTCGCACCCCGTCCCCGGCGGCGCGCAGCGCATCCCGGCTGTGCCCCAGTCGAAGCTTTCCGTCGACACCTCGTTCCTCATCACGAACGTGCTCATGCTCCTCCTCCCGTCCCGATTGTCTTGAACCGCTTCATGTTCTCCGTCATCGCCGTCTCGGTCGGCAGCCGCTCCATGCTCGACGCGCCGAAGAAGCCGACCACGCCGGTCGTCCGCTCGAGTACGTACGCCGCGTCCTCGGGCTCTGCAATCGGCCCGCCGTGACACAGCACGATCACGTCGTCGCGCACCGCGACCGCGGCGTCGCGCATCGCCTGGACCAGCTCGACGGACTCGTCGAGCGTCTTCGCCGTCGTCGCTCCGATCGCGCCGCCGGTGGTCAGGCCCATGTGCGGGACGAGCACGTCCGCGCCCGCCTCGGTCATCGCGACCGCCTGCTCGGGCGTGAAGATGTACGGCGCTGTCAGGAGATCGGCCTCGTGCGCGGCACGGATCATCTCCACCTCGACGCCGTAGCCCATCCCCGTCTCCTCGAGCCCGATCCGGTGGTTGCCGTCGATCAGCCCGACAGTCGGGAAGTTCTGGACGCCCGAGAATCCGATCTCCTTCAGCTGGCGCAGGAAGACCGGCATCAGCCGGAACGGGTCGGTGCCGCAGACCCCGGCGAGCACCGGCGTGTGCGCAACGACCGGCAGCACCTCCGCGGACATCTCGACGACGATCGCGTTCGCGTCGCCGTAGGGCATCAGTCCGGCCAGCGAGCCGCGGCCGGCCATCCGGTACCGGCCCGAGTTGTAGATGATGATCAGATCGCATCCGCCCGCCTCGGCGCACTTGGCCGAGAGACCGGTGCCCGCTCCGGCGCCGATGATCGGCCGGCCCTGTGCGATCTGGGCGCGCAGCCTCGCCAGCGCCTTCTGTCGCGTCATCCACCCTCCTGAACGAGGCCGTGCAACCGGTCCGCAGCCGCCTCGGCGAAGGTCGGGTCGTTGATGTCGACGTCGAGCTCGTGCACCTCGACGTTCGGGCCGAGCCCGTCGCGGAGCGCGCCGACGAGCGCCTCGTCGGCGGCCGGATCGTGGAACGGCCCGCCCTCGGTCGCGATCATCGAGACGCCCTTCAGGGGTACGAACAGGGCGGTCGGGCCGACGGCGGCGCTCAGCTTGCGCGCGATCTGCCCGCCGAGTTCGGCGCACTCCTCCGGCGTCGTCCGCATCAGCGTCACGGTCGGATTGTGGACGTAGATGTTCCTGCCCTCGAACCGCGGCGGCACGGTGTCGCGCGGGCCGAAGTTGACCATGTCGAGCGCGCCGAGCGACACCACCTGCGGCAGCCCCAGCTCGCCGGCCGCCTCCAGGCGGTCCGGGCCGGCGCTCAGGACGCCGCCGACGAGCTCGTCGGCCAGCTCGGTCGTGGTCAGGTCGAGCACTCCGGCGAGGAACCCGCCGCGGGCGAGCGCCTCCATCGACTGCCCGCCGGTGCCGGTCGCGTGGAAGACGAGCACCTCGTAACCGAGCTCCTCGAGCCGCTCCCGGGCCCTCGTCACCGCGGGCGTCGTCACGCCGAACATGGTCGCGCCGATCAGCGGCTTCCCGCCGCCCTCGGAGACCTTCACCTTGGCCATCCCGGCGATCGCGCCGGCCGCATTCGCGAGGATCCGCTCCGAGATCCGGTTCAGTCCCGAGATGTCGACGACCGAGTAGGTCATCGTCACGTCGGTCGCGCCGACGTAGGGGCGGGTGTCCCCGGAGGCGACCGTCGAGACGATCAGCTTCGGGACGCCCACCGGCAGGGCGCGCATCGCCTGGGCTGCGATCGACGAGTTGCCGGACCCGCCGATGGAGAGGATTCCGTCGAGCCGGCCCTCGGCGTGCAGCCTCGCAGCCACCTCCGCCGCGCCGCGCCCCATCGCGTCGACGGCGGCGCCGCGGTCCTTCGCCTCGGCGAGCGCCGCGACGTCCGCGCCCGCCGCAGCGGCGACCTCCCCCTGCGTGACGTCGGCCTCGGCCAGCGGCTCGAAGACGCCGGCGTCGACCAGCAGCACGTCCACGCCTTGTTCCCGCAGCCGCGCGCGCAGGTAGTCGAGCTCCTTCCCTTTCGTATCGAGTGTGCCGAGGAGGACGACCGTCGCCATGCCTGCCCGCGATCCTACTAGCGGCCCGCCGGACGCCAGGCCGGGCTCGAGTCGACGTCCTTGCCCGAGGTCAGCTGCGTCTCCGCACCCGCCTTGCTCGTCCAGATCGCACCGTCGCGCACGAAGCCGATCGCTCCGTCCGGAGTCCACGCCGGTTGGGTCGCGTCGATCGTCGAGGTCGTCACCCGGCGTAGGTCCCTACCGTCCGGATCGACGGTGTAGATCTCGTAGTGGCCGAGCCGGGCGTTGCTCTGGAAGGCCAGCCTCTTCCCGTCGGGTGACCAGGCCGGCAGGCTGCTGACCTCGCCGAGCCGCGTGACCTGACGGATGCCCGTGCCGTCGGCGTTCATCACGTAGAGCTCGCGGATCGGGAAGCCCGGTCGGCGGTAGTCATAGGCGATCAGCCGTCCGTCCGGCGAGAAGGCGGGGCTGGTGTCGCTGCCGAGGCCTCGTCCGACGCGATGCGCCTTTCCGCCCGTGGAAGGAACCTCGAAGATCGCACCCTCGCGGGAGAAGACGATGCGCCTGCCGTCCGACGACCACCAGGGATGCTCGTCCTCCTGGTCGGAATCGGTCAGCCTCTTCGTCCCGGTGCCGTCGGCGTTCATGACGAAGATGTGCGGCGTCCCGTCGCGCGCGCTGGCGAAGGCGATCTTCTCGCCGTCCGGCGACCAGGCGGGCTGCACCTGGAAGAAGAGGCCGGCCGGGGTGGTCGGGTCCCCCTTCTCCTTCGTCAGGCGCCGCGCATGCGAGCCGTCCGCGTCCGCGCCGAAGATCGCGTAGTCGCCGTCCTTGACGCTGACGAAGACGAGCGTCGGCGGTCGAGTCGCATTCGACCGACTGCCGCAACCGGCGAGTGTCAGCGCGAGTAGGGCGATCGCTGAGACTGCCAGGCGATCGACCGGGACGGTCAATCGCCTACTTGGACCGGCTCGACGCCCAGGTAGCGCCGCTGGAGCTCCGGATCGCCTCCGAGCTCCTTCGCCGTCGTCTCGGCGGCGAGATCGCCGCCGACCATGACCAGCTGCCGCTCGGCGATCGCGGTCGCCATCCCGAGGTTCTGCTCGATCAGCAGGATCCGCAACCCTTCCTGCTCGAGCTTCCTGAAGGTGTCGATCAGCATCTCGATGATCGTCGGGGCGAGCCCCTCGGAGGGCTCGTCCATGATCAGGAGCGTCGGGTTGAGAACGAGGGCGCGGCCGATGGCGAGCATCTGCTGCTCGCCGCCCGAGAGCTGGGCACCCCCGTTTCGCTTCCGCTCGGCGAGCCGGGGAAAGAGCTCGTAGACACGGGCGATCGTCCAGCGACGGTCCCCGTTGCCGCTCGCAGACATGCGGAGGTGCTCGTCGACCGTCAGCGAGGGGAACAGCCGGCGTCCCTGCGGAACGTAGCCGATGCCCAGGTTCGCGATCCTGTGCGAGGCCATGCCGACGAGCTCCTTGCCGGCGAAGCGCACCGAGCCGGTCGCCCGGGGCGGGCTGATTCCCATGATCGCGGCGCAGAGCGTGGTCTTGCCCATGCCGTTCCGGCCGACGATCGCCACCGCCTGCTCGCCGAGGGCGAACGAGACGTTCTGGAGGACGTGCGCGCTGCCGTAGTGCGCGTTCAGCCCTTCGACGGTCAGGAGCGTGTCACTCACGATGGCCGCGACCGAGATAGAGGTCGTGGACGGTCTCGTTCGCGCGGATCTCGTCGGGTGTCCCCTCGACGATCACGCGCCCGTCGTGCATCATCGTCACCCGCTCGGCGACCGTGAGCGCGACGTCCATGTCGTGCTCGATCACGATCAGCGTGAGCTCGGGCCCGAGCGCGAGCAGGAGGTCGGTGAGCAGCTGGCGCTCGCCGCGGGCGAGGCCCGAGCAGGGCTCGTCGAGCATCAGCATCCGCGGCTGCGCGGCGAGCGCGACGGCGAGGGCGACCTGGCGGTGCTCGCCGTGGGAGAGCGGCCCGCAGAGGTCGGAGAGCTTATGGTCGATCGCGGCCCGGCGGGCGGCGTCCCGCGCACGCTCGCGGTACTCGGAGTCCTTGCGCAGAACGACGGGCCGCAGGTGACCGCCCTCGACGCCCAGCACCGAGAGGTAGATGTTGTCCTCGACGGACAGACCGCCGAAGAGGCGCGACTGCTGGTACGTGCGGGCGAGCCCCATCTTGGTCCGTACCCGCGCGGGCAGCCCCGTCACGTCACGGCCGAACAGCTCGACGCGACCGGAGGTGGCGGGGAAGTCACCGCAGATGACGTTGAACAGCGTCGTCTTGCCCGCCCCGTTCGGGCCGAGGATCGCCCACCGCTCGCCGGGTGCGATCGCGAGGTCGACCTCGCGAACCGCGTGGAGGCCGCCGAACCGCCGACCGACCCCCCGCAAGCGGAGGGTCGGTGCGGCAGAAGAATCTGCGTGGGGGACAGACTGAAGTCTGTCCCCCACACTGTTTCCAGCTGCTTCGGTCAAGCGGCTACTTGATCACCTGGTTCGTGATCTTGCCGTTCGAGACGACCTTGATCTTGCCCTGCCAGGGCGTCTTCAGCTTCTTGCAGGGAGGCTGGGTGCGCCCGGGCGGCGGGCTCGACGGCGTTAACAGCCCGCCGAACGACTGGTCGACGTTCGGGACGTACGCGACGACCTGCGGACCCACCGACCCGTCGGCGTTCTTGACCAGCTGGAGCTGGTACTGGTCCTGGATCGCCTGCCGGCGGGAGTCGAGGTGAACGAAGCCGTTGTTCGAGATCTGGAACGGCGACTTGAGTGCCCGCGGCATCGCCGCCTGGAGCTTTGCGCCAACGGCCCCGCCCGACTTCTGCAAGCCCTGGATCAGGGCGAGCGCGGACACGTACGGATTGTAGACGAAGCCGTCGTCTGCAGGCAGCTTCGGGTACATCTTCTTCATGAACGCGCGGTAGGCGTCCATTCTGGGCGTGTGGACGCCCGGTGCGTTCCCGAACCCGCCGACGTACGAGCCGACGAGCTTCGGAGCGACGACCTTGTCCGCGCCGAGGAAGCCGAAGAACAGGTTGCCGATCCACTGCTTCGGATCGAGCTTCCCGTAGGTCTGCTCGAACGCCTTCAAGAGCGCCGCCGTCCCCGTGCCGCCGACCGCCGAGAAGTAGCCGTCCACCTGGTTCGGGTTGGGCAGCTGGCGGACGAACGGCGCGTAGTCGGTCGTGTTCAGCGGCGGGAACACCCGCTTCACCATGTCACCGCCGACGGCGCAGAAGTCGGCGATCATGCCGGCCGCGGACGTCCAGCCGAAGCTGTAGTCGTCCATGATGATCGCGGCCTTCCGCCAGTGCAGCTTCTTGTAGGCGATCTCGCCGATGCCCGCGTTCCACTGGGCGCCGTCGCCGAAGTAGCGGAACATGTTCTTCGGGTGGATCTGCATCGTCGGATCCTGCGACCCGGCGGTGCCGATGATGAACGTCTTGGTCGGGTGCGACTTCGCGTAGTTCGCGATCGAGACCGCCTCGTCGCCGGACAGCGGACCGATCATCACGTCCGCCTTGAGCTTCTCCATCAGCCGCTTGGTCTCGCTGATGGCGACCGGAACGGTGTCGTTCCCGCAGCCGTAGCCGACGATCTGGACCGGCGTCGAGCCGACCTTGATCCCGGTCATGCCCGCCGACGGCTTCGCGTGGTTCTTGGTCTTGCCGTGGGCGTACTGGGCGAACGCACCCTGCGCGCCGCCGATGTCGTAGTCGTAGCCGAACGCGAAGGCGCCCTTGCAGTCGGTCATGATCGCGACCTTCACGACCTTGGCGTGGGACGCGGCGAGCGAGCCCGTCGCCCAGACCGCAACCGCGGCCCCGGCGACGGCCACGACCGCCGCAGCCTTCCAGCTCCTCAGCTTGTGTCTCCTCACGGGTGATGCCCTCCTCCCTCTGGTGTCTTCAAGATGCAGGCGATTCTCGCCCAGCATGGATCCAACTTTCAAGTACGTCGGTCGATGAGTGGTCATTTCGCGGGCTCCGCCACGGAAGCGGCAGGCGCGTCGCCGCCCCTGGCTCGGCGCCGCACGTCGAAGATCCGTCCCCAGAGACCCATCAGCCCGTCGGGTGAGACGACGACGATCACCAGGAAGATGACCCCGATCACGGTGTTGAAGCTGCCGCCGAAGAGCGTCCCTCCGAACCCGAGCAGCGGGACGTGCGTGCTCGAGGTGATGTAGTTCTGCATCAGCAGAAAAGCGAACGCGCCGACCCAGGCGCCCTCGATCCGGACGAGCCCGCCGATGACGGCCATGATCAGCAGGCTGATCGTCTGCGGCAGGTCGACGTCGCCGGGCGAGACCTGACCCGCCCACCAGGCGTAGAGGACGCCGGCGAGCGCGGCGATGAACGCCGCGAGCCCGAAGGCGAGCGTCCGGTGCAGCGGGACGGCGTAGCCGAGCGAGCTCAGCCGGATCGGCTCGTCGCGAACGCCCTGGAGGCTGAGCCCGAACGGCGTGCGAACGACGAAGCGAATGAGGACGTAGGCGAAGATCGCCGTCCCGAGCGCGATGTAGTAGAGGCGGTTCGGGTGGGCGAGAATGTCGCCGATCCAGCCCGGCGTGTAGCGGTTGATCCCGCCGATGCCCGAGAAGCCCGAGATCTTCGTCACCTGCCCGAGTGTGGAGTTGGCGATCACGGAGTAGGTGAGGGTGATCATCAGGAAGTAGATGCCGGTGCTTCTGGAGGCGACCGCGCCGCCGATCAGCCCGATGATCGTCGTCCCGAGGATCGCGACCACCAGCGCGAGCGTGGGGTCCCACCCGAGATGCAGGCCCTTCGACGTCCCGCCGGGGCCGCCGTGCGTCGCCAGGTTGCCGAGCATCACACCGGCGATCCCGAACAGGGCGGTCTGGGCGAGCGAGACCATGCCGCCGTAGGCGGAGAGAAAGATCAGGCTGGCGGCCGCGATCCCGAACAGGAAGGTCTCGATCAGGATCTGGTGCGCCCAGTACGGGCTGAACCCCGCCGCCGGCCAGACGATCACGGCCACCAGCGCCATCGCCGCGATCGCGCGCTCGACCTGCTGCTGGCGCGTCCAGGTGGACGGGTTCATCAGCCTCCCCGCCCGAAGAGCCCGGTCGGCCGGAACGAGAGGACGAGGGCGATCAGCACGAAGGTGACGATCGTCGAGTACTGGGTGCAGCAGTCCGACCCGGTCGTCGGCAGGTACGAGGCGCTGAAGTCGGCGACGAAGGCGTAGAGGAGCGCGCCGGCGGCGGCGCCGAAGATCGAGCCCATGCCGCCGACGATCACCACCACCAGCGAGTTGAGCAGCCACACGCCGTCCTGACCGGACGAGATGTTCGACTGGGAGGCCCAGACGACCGCGCCGAGCGCGGCGAGGCCGCAGCCGACCGCGAACGTGATCGCGAACGTCTTCTGGATGTTGATCCCGAGCGCCGAGGTCATCTTCTCGTCGTCGACGCCGGCGCGGATCTTCATCCCGGTCTTGGTGCGGTACAGCCACAGCCACAGCCCGACGCCGACGGCGACGCCGATCGCGAGCAGGACCAGCTTGGCGAGCGAGTACTGCACACCGCCGACCCGCAGGTTGACGAAACGGTCGGTCCAGCCCGGCCAGGTGAGGTCGACCGCGTTGCCACCGAAGCGCTGGCCCTGGGAGACCTTGCGCGGGAAGTGGGCGATGATCTGGTCGGCGACGATCACCGAGACCGCGATCGTGATCAGCGCCTGGCGGAGCTCCTGCCCCTGCGTCCAGCGCAGAAAGGCCTGCTGGACGACGAGCCCGACGACCATGATGCACGGCGCGGCGACCACCAGCGGCACGATCCACTCCCAGGTGTTGACCTGGCTGCCGTCCAGGGAGAAGCCCTGCCCGGTCATCGCCTGCTGGATCTCGTAGGCGATGTAGCCGGCCAGCAGGTAGAAGCCGCCGTGGGCCATGTTCACGATTCGCATCAGCCCGAAGATCAGGGCAAACCCGCTGGCGACGATGAAGAGCGCGGAGGCGTAGGTGAGCGAGTCGAGCACGATCTTCAGAAACGAGGACGGGTCGTGCGCGGCCGAGCCGAACGTGGTCGTGCGCCAGTTGCCGGCGCCGAACGGCTGAACCTTCGTGATGAAGAGGACGTAGGCGAGCGCGAACGCGATCAGGGCGATCACGAGGAAGACCGGCCATTTCCGCCAGGTCAGCCAGGAGGCGACCTGCTCGCGATCGGGGATCCGTGCGGAGAGCGCGCTCAACCGGAGCCGACCGTAACAGGCAGGTTTGCTCCTTTCAAACGGCGTCGCGCGGCCGTTAGGAGGGGTAGAGCGTCGCGCCCGCCGCGTCGCCGGTCTGCTCGACCGTGCTCTCGAGCGGCAGGATGTCGGCGCGCGTCTCCTCCGAGAGCGTGCTCCGGTCGGGCCAGTCGATCTCGACCAGGTTTCCCGCGGGATCGCGTAGGTACAGCTGCACCCAGCCCGTCGGGTGGCTCCGGAGCGGCGAGCCGAACGCGTTCGAGTCGAGGATGCCCAGCGCCTTCGCCTTCGAGTAGAGGGCGTCGAAGTCCTCGACGTCGAGCGCGACGTGCTGCCGCGGCGTCGGCGCGTCCTGATCGCTCTCGAACAGGTGCAGCTGCTGCTCGCCGAGTCGAAGCCAGAGCACCGGCTCGGGGAACTTCGCGGTCGGGAGGCGCTCCAGCTCGAACAGCTCCTCGTAGAAGCGGGCGGACTCGTCGAGCGAGTCGGCGACGATCGAGACGTGGTTGATCCGCGTGGCGCTCATCCTCCTTGACGCTACCGCACCCCGGCCCTAGCCTCAACGGCAGGTTCTCGACGAGGAGGGAAGATGCCGCGCCTGAAGATCCCGTACGAGTCGCTCGACCCGCTGACGATCGGCGCCTCCGGTGACGAGTCGAAGGTCTACCGCGAGGAGCTCGAGCTCGACGTCCCGGACGCCAACCTGCTCGCCGCGATCTACCCGGCCGAGCCGGGCCCGGTCGGCGACGCCACCGAGGCGGCACGCGCTGCGCTGGAGGCGCCGGTCGCAGGGCCGCGCTTCTCGGAGCTCCTGGCCGGCGCGACCAGGGTGGCGGTCGTGATCGACAACCAGTTCCGGCCGACGCCGCAGTCGCGGCTCTTGCCGGCGGTGTTCGACGCGATCGAGGCGGCGGGCAAGCCGGCGGTCGTCGTCTGCGCGAACGGAAAGGTCTTCCCGATGTCCGAGACGGACATCGAGCAGAAGATCGGCCGGGAGAATCTGGCGCGGATGGAGCGGCTCGGGATCGAGTTCCACCAGAACGAGCCCCGCAACGCCGACGTCTACACCTACGTCGGAGTGTCGTCGCGCGGCACGCCCGTGTGGCTGATGACCGCGGTCGCCGAGTGCGACCTGAAGATCACGATCGGCCAGGCGCAGTCGAACCACTGGGGCGCCGGCGGCGGCGGGAAGCTGATCCTTCCGGGCGTCGTCTCGGACGAGACGATCGAGTCGAACCATTGCGCGTTCGTCCCCTCGCCGCAGACCCACTACGGCGCCTACGCGGGCCCGATGCGCTCCGACATCGACGAGGTCGCGACGATGTGCGGCCTCCAGTGCACGATGAACGTCGTGCTCGACACGCGCGGGCGCGTGGTCGAGTGCATGTTCGGCGCGCACCCCGACGCCCACCGACGGGCGATCGAGCGCTTCAACGAGATCTACACGTACGAGCATCCGGGCGAGCAGGCCGACATCGCCGTCTGCGGCGTCTTCGCGCCGACCGACCATCTCTTCTTCCACACCGGCTGGGGGTGCATGTCCGCCGACTTCGTGCTGAAGGACGGCGGGACGATCATCTACGCCTCGCCCTCGCCCGGGGTGAACACCGCCGTGGGAGACTTCCCCGGGCTGGCGCTGATGGACCTGATGAAGCCGTACATGCCGGCGACGCCCGAGAACTACCAGCAGGTGCTCCGGGACATCCACGCGCGGACGATCCAGATGTGGGCGGGCTGCATCTGGGTGCCGATCTACGAGGTGATGACCCGCAAGCACCTGAAGCTCGTGACGCTGGAGGAGAACCTGGAGCTCGCGGCCGACATCGGCATGGACGCAACCCCGTCGCTCGACGAGGCGTTCGCCGAGGCGATGGAGCGGCACGGCCCGGAGGCGAAGGTGATCGTGCTCCCCTTCGCCCGCTACCAGCTGCCGCGGAACATGGTCCGGATGGACGCCGAGCCGCTCCGGTTCCCCCAGGAGGCGCGGGCGTAATTCAGGGACAGGCTTCAGCCTGTCTCTGCCTTGCCCGGCCTAGACTGAGGCGATGAAGCAGCAGCGCGTGCTCGGCCTGGAGGCCCGCGGGACGGCTCCGGAGGCTCCGGTGTCTCGCGAGATCAAGGGCTCGACCACGGTCGTCGAGCTCCTGCGCCTGTTCCCCGGCGGCGAGGCCGGGCGTCTCTTCTCCACGCTCTCGCTCCCGTGCGCCCACTGCGGCGGGGCATTTCACGAGCCTTTGACACTCGCGGCGAAGCGCCATCGCCGCGACCCGCGCGCCCTCCTGGAGGCGGTCCGCGCGCTCGATCGAGGCGGACCGACGGCGGAGCAGGTCGCCGCGGCAGCGCGTAGAGTGACCGGCGGGTGAGCGAGGCACCGTACGAGGAGTTCCGCGAGCGGCTCGGCGCGCTCTGCGACCTCTCCAATCTGGGCGGGCTCGCGGCCTGGGACCAGCAGACGATGATGCCGCCGCAGGGTGCGGGTATCCGCTCGCACCAGCTCGCCACCGTCTCCAGGGTCACGCACGACCAGCTCGTCTCGGAGGAGATCGGCGACCTGCTCGAGGAGCTGCGCTCCTACGAGGAGTCGCTCGACTACGACTCGGACGAGGCGAGCCTGATCCGCGTCACGCGCCGCGACCGCGACAAGGAGCTGCGCGTGCCGGCCGCCCTCCGCGAGGAGGAGACGCGCGCCGGCTCGGAAGCGTTCCCGGTCTGGGTCGAGGCCCGCCGCACGAACGACTTCCAGCTCTTCCTCCCGTACCTGCGGCGCAACATCGACCTTCGCCGCACGTACGCCGAGTGCTTCGACGAGGTCGACGAGCCGTACGACGCGCTCCTCGACGACTTCGAGCCTGGGATGAAGACCGCCGAGGTGCGCGACGTCTTCGTCCGGCTGAAGGAGGGCTTGATCCCGCTGGTCGCCGAGCTCTCGCGGCAGGAGATCGACGACTCGTGCCTGAAGGGCCACTTCCCGCGGGCGTCGCAGCAGGAGCTCCAGCAGACGATTCTCGGGCGGTTCGGCTTCCGCGAGGGCTGCTGGCGGGTCGACCCCGTCGAGCATCCGTTCGCCATCTCGCTCGGCACGGCGGACATCCGGATGACGACCCGGTACCCCGAGCACGAGCTCTCGAGCATCTTCGCCGAGATGCACGAGGGCGGCCACGGCCTCTACGAGCACAACATCGACCCGGCCCTCGAGCGGACGCCGCTCTGCCGCGGCACGTCGCTGGCCCTGCACGAGTCGCAGAGCCGGATGTTTGAGAACCTGGTCGGCCGAAGCATCCAGTTCTGGCGCTGGGGCTACCCGTACGTGCAGCGGATCTTCCCCGAGCAGTTCGGCGCCGTCGGGATCGAAGAGTTTCATCGGGCGATCAACAAGGTGCAGCCGTCGCTGATCCGGATCGAGGCCGACGAGGCGACCTACAGCCTCCACGTCATCCTCCGCTTCGAGCTCGAGCAGGATCTGATCGGGGGTACGGTCGACCCTGCCGACCTCCCGCGTGAGTGGAACGAGCGGATGGCCGAGTACCTCGGGGTCGACGTGCCCGACGACGCGCACGGCGTCCTCCAGGACGTCCACTGGTCGCGCGGGACGATCGGCTACTTCCCCACCTATGCGCTCGGGAACGTGATCTCGGTCCAGATCTGGGACCGGATGCGGGAGGACGTGCCGGACATCGAGGAGCATCTCGAGGCCGGCGACCTCGCCCCGCTCGGCGACTGGCTCCGCGAGAAGCTCTGGCGGCACGGCCGCAAGTTCACGCCGCAGGAGACGCTCGAGCGGGTCGTCGGCGGCGGCATGGACCCGGAGCCCTACCTGCGTTATCTGAGCGCCAAGCTCGGCGCGCTGACCGCGTAGATCGGGCTTAACGCAAGCTTTACGCCTTCCCCCGACCCAGCCCGGACGGCGTGTGGCAGTGTGAGGGCATGGAGACGCTGGAGCGGGAGATGCGCGAGCTCGCCCACCGGGTCGGCGACGGCTTCGAGGTCACGCTCCTCTGGGCCGAGGAGGACGGTGCGCTGAAGGTGGTCGTCAAGGACTGGCGCACCGACGAGCACTTCGAGATTCCGGCCCGGCCGGACAACGCGCTCGAGGTCTTCAACCACCCGTTCGCCTACCGCGCCCCGTAGTCTCGGCGCCACATGCAGGCGGTGCGCTTCGTCGCGGTCGGCGAGCTGCTCGTCGACGTCGTCGCCGGCGGCTCCGGCCACGACGCGGCGATCGCCGTGCGACCGGGCGGCTCCGCCTTCAACGCCGCGGTCACGGCGGCCGACGCCGGGGCCGATGCGGCCGCGATCGGGACCGTCGGCGACGACGCGGCCGGCCGGATGATCGCCGGCGAGCTGGCCGGGCACGGCGTGCGGGCCGAGGTGGTCGCCGTCTCCGCCGGCTCGACGGGGACGTTCCTGGTCGCCGGCGGCGAGATCATGGTCGACCGGGGGGTGAGCGGAAACCTGTCCTTCGCGGCGACGATCGAGGCCGACGTCGTGCTCGTCTCCGGCTACCTTCCGCCGGACACGATCGGCGCCGCGCTCGGCCGGGCGCGGGCGCCGTGGGTCGCCCTCGACGCGGCCAGGCTCGCTCGTCTGCCTGATGGAGGGAACGCCCTGATCGCGAACGAAGCGGCCGGCCGGCGACTGACCGGCCTCCCTCCGGACGACGCTGCCCGGGCGCTCGGCGAGCGCTACCGCCTCGCGTGCGTCACCCGCGGCGCCCGCGGCGCCGTCGCCGTGCTCGAGGGCTCGCTCGAGAGCGCCGTCCCCTCCGCCCCGGTCGCGGCCGACACCCCCGGTGCCGGAGACGCCTTCGCCGCCGCGTTGCTCGTCTCGCTCGCGCGCGGCGAGCCGCTTGCGGCTGCGCTCGCCGAGGCCTGCCGCCGGGGCGCCCGCGCGGCGGCGTTAGGCTCATCGGCGTGAACCTCGCGCTCAGCCTCATCGCGGCGGCCGAGCGTACCCCCGGCGCCGAGGCGTTCGTCGAGGGCGAGACGCGGATCACCTACGCCGAGCTCCGCGAGCGGGCGGCGCGCCTCGCCGGCGGCCTCGCGGCCGAGGGGGTCGAGCGCGGCGACCGCGTCGCGGCCGTGACGCGCTGCGGGCACCAGTCCGTCGAGCTCTACTGGGGCTGTCAATGGCTCGGTGCCACGTTCGTCCCGCTCTCGCCGCGCAGCTCGCCCGCGGACCTCGCCTATTGCCGCGACGACTCGGGCGCGAGGCTCTTCGTCGAGACCGACGCCGACATCGAGCCGCTCCTCGCCGCGAGGAGCGCCGAGCACCCCGGAGCGCTCGGCACCGACGAGCGGGCCGAGAGCCTGATGCTCTACACCTCGGGCACGACCGGCCGGCCGAAGGGCGTGCCGCGCTCACACCGTGCCGACCGCGCCGGCGGCCTCTCGCAGGTCGTCCAGCACGGCTACCGCTACGGCGACCGCACGCTCGGCGTGATGCCGCTCTACCACACGATGGGCATGCACTCGCTGATCGCCATGCACCTCGCGGGCGGCTGCTACGTGTGCCAGCCGGAGTGGGATGCGGAGGTCGCACTCGGGCTGATCGAGCGCGAGCGGATCACGTCGCTCTACCTCGCGCCGACCCTGTACCACGACCTCGTCCGGCATCCCCGCCTCGGCGACTTCGACCTCTCGTCGGTCGAGACGCTCGCCTACGCAGGCGCGGCGATGACGAGCGCGCTCGTCGAGCGCTGCGTCGAGGCGTTCGCGCCGCGCCTGTTCGTCAACCACTACGGCTCGACCGAGATCTACACGTATGCGGTCGACCGTGATCAGCGCGCCAAGCCGGGCTGCGCGGGGCGGCCGGCGCTGAACGCGCGCCTCCGGCTCGGCGAGAGCGGCGAGGTCCTCTGCCACATGTCCTCCGACGAGGCGTTCGCAGGCTACTGGAACCGGCCGGACGCCGACGAGCGGGCGATCCGGAACGACTGGTTCCACACCGGCGACGTCGGGCGCCTCGACGAGGAGGGCGACCTCTGGCTCGACGGCCGCGTCGACGACATGATCGTCTCCGGCGGCGAGAACGTGCACCCGCTCGAGGTCGAGGACGTGCTTACCTGCCATCCCTGCGTCCGCGAGATCGCCGTGATCGGCGCCCCCGACGAGCGGCTCGGCCACCGCGTCGTCGCCGTCGTCGTCGCCGAAGGCGAGGTGAGCGCCGACGAGCTCGACGCGCACTGCCTCGCCTCCGACACGCTCGCCCGCTTCAAGCGTCCTCGGGAGTACCGCTTCGTGCCCGAGCTCCCAAAGAGTCCGTCTGGGAAGATCCTGCGCAGGATGTTGCGCTCGGACCAGGTGATGAGGTGATGTCCGTTTCGGCGATGGCAGGGGTCAGACCCCTGCCATGGCTCGAACGGACGAGGAGGCGCATGGTTGCGTGGAGCCCGTCCGCACAGTCCTTGTCCAGAAGCGACACGGCAGGGGTCAGACCCCTGACATGGCTGGATCGGACGTGAACGATCGGGGCTTCCGGCTGGAGCGCGACAGCGGGCGCGGGATCGCGACGATCGCGCTCGACGTCCCGGGCAAACTCAACCGCCTGCCGCTCGCCGCCCGGGGGCAGCTCGCACAGCTGTTCGACGAGCTCGGCGGGGACGACGCCGTGCGCGTCGTCGTCATCACCGGCGCAGGCGACGCGTTCACGGCGGGCGGCGACATCGCCGCGTTCCTCGAGGCCGACCCCGAACATCTGTCGCGCCTGGCCTGGAACGTCGCCGCCGCCGAGCGCTGCCCGAAGCCGGTGATCGCGCGGATCCAGGGCTACTGTCTCGGCGTCGGGCTCGAGCTCGCGCTCGCCTGCGACTTCCGGATCGCCGCCGACGACGTCCAGCTCGGGCTCCCCGAGGTCGGGCTCGGGATGATCCCGGGCTCGGGCGGAACCCAGCGACTTGCCCGCCTGATCGGCCTGGGCCGTGCGAAGGACGTGATCATGCGCCGCCGCCGGATCGGCGCCGACGAGGCGCTCGCCTGGGGACTCGTCTCCGAGGTCGTGGCGGCGACCGCCCTCGACGCCGCCGTCGACAGAGTGATCGCCGACCTCGAGGGTCTCTCCCCCCTCGCGCTGCGCACCGCCAAGCGTGTCCTGAACCACGTGTACGACGCGCCGCTCTCGATCGGGCTGGAGCTGGAAGGGCTCGCCTACGGGATGCTCCGCTCCACTCACGACTTTCGCGAAGGGGTCGAGGCGTTCGGAGAGAAGCGTCCGCCGAGTTTCGAAGGCCGCTGACGCGGGCCCGAAACGGCGAGACTCTCACGACCGACGGGCCCTTCGCTGAGACGAGCGGGCGCCGGCCGGCTCCGAGCGCGCCGTCCTGGAACGGAGCCTCAGCGCCCCGGGATAGCGGCGACGGCCTCGATCTCGAGCAGGGCGCCCGGGACCGCGAGCGCCGAGACCTCGACGAGCGTACTCGCCGGCCTCGCCTCGCCGAAGAAGTCCATCCGCACCGGGTTGATCGCCGGCCGGTCGTCGACCCTCAGCAGGTAGTGCACGACCTTGACGACGTCGTCGAAGCCGCAGCCGGCCGCCTCGAGGACGAGCTGCATGTTCCGGAAGACCTGGCGGGCCTGCTCGGCGACGTCGCCGGCGCCGACGAGCGCACCGTCGGCGTCGACCGGCACGATCCCGGACACGAAGAGGAGGCCGCCGGCACGGACGGCGTCCGTGTAGTGGCTGAGCGGCTCCGCCATCCCCTCGACGCGGTACTCCTCGCGATGGTGCACCGTGGCCATCGTACAATCGGGCGGTGGAGCCGCGGTTCGTGCACTTCGGGGACGTCCGCGCGTTCGAGCTGGCCGCGGGTGTGACCGGCCGTCCGCTCTTCGGCGAGGGCGCGATGCTGAACCTGATCGAGTTCGAGCCCGGAGCGACGGTGGCGCAGCACAGCCACGAGCACGAGCAGCTCGGGATCGTCCTCCAGGGGATGC
The DNA here is from genome assembly GCA_038248655.1 of Gaiellales bacterium. Lineage (GTDB taxonomy): Bacteria > Actinomycetota > Thermoleophilia > Gaiellales > Gaiellaceae > DATBLE01. The sequence continues at coordinate 10,511 of JBBRXG010000029.1, read as the reverse complement.
AGGCGCTCGTCGTCGACGGAGTCCCGCACGAGCTCGGGCCGATGGAGGGCTACGTCCTTCCGGGCGGAGTGCAGCACTCGGCGTACTGCGGCCCCGAAGGAGCGCTCGTCCTCGACGTCTTCCGGCCCGTGCGCGAGGACTACCGGGAGCGCTGGCACGCGCTCGAGCGATAGCGAGCGCCCGATCGGGTACGCACGCCGACGGGCCAGAGCGGACCGACTGGACGTTCGCCGGCTTGCAGCCGTCGACATGTTCGGGGCCAAGGGCACCCGGATCCGGCGCGTCGTGATCGTCGCCGAGTTCGTTCTGGGCGCCGCCGGCGGCACCGCGCTCGGCGTCCTCGTCGCCGGCCTGAGCTCGGGGCTCGGCTGGCAGGTGTTCGGGGCCTGGCTCGCAGGCGTGTCCCTGAACTACGTCCCGCTCGCGGTGCACGCCCTCTCGCTCCTGCCACGAGGCAGGCTGCACCACGAGTTGGCGGGCGCGGACGTTCGGCGCGAGTTGCGCCACTACACGCTCGCGCAGTTCTGGGTGGCGGTGCCGCTGCTGTTCGTCGCGCTGGCGCTGCTCCAGCTGCGCCGGCGCCGCGCGGCTGACTAGCGTTCGAGCACTGCCCGGATGCCGTCGTCGAGCGGCGACGGCTGGCCGTCTGCGTCCACGTGCACGACGGTATGCCTGCCCGTCACGTACGGCTCACCAGCTTTGAGGATCGTCCAGGCGTAGGTGATCGAGGTGCGGCCGACCTTGTCCACGCGCAGCCTGATCTCGATCTCGTCCTCGAAGCGCAGCACCTTCAGGTACTCGGCCTCGACCTTGCGTCGCGGATAGTCGCCCCAGGCAGCTTCCAGGAAGCCCAGCCGCCGCATGAGCGCGGTCTCGGCCGCCTCCGCCCACCGGAAGACAGCGGTGAAGTGAATGCGCCCGCCCGCGTCGGTGTCGACCCAGGCGACCCGCGCATGCTCGATCTGCTCGACCATGGCAGCAGCCTAGATGACGGAATTTGTCACTCACGTTCCGAACGGGTGACGCGATCCGTCCGGCTCTACCCTGGGGCCGAGTCGTCGAGAGCACTGGTGGCTGCGTGAACGCAAGACCTGGCACCCGAGACTCGCTGGTGGCTGCGTGAACGCAAGACCTGGCACCCGAGACTCGCCGACGGTCGCGACGTCGAGCTGCTCACCGCCCTCTGATCAACGTCGTGGCTTCCAGGCACCGACTCGGATCGGGCGAGCGAGTGCTGGCGGTACCACCTCCCGATGCGGCTCGGCCCCGATCACGGCGACGTGTAGGCGCACGTAATCGCGCTCGGAAAGGTAGCGTTCCGACGCATGGGCGTCTGGAGTCGGGAGGCGATCGGTGCGCGCGTCGACGAGCTGGCGCTCGAGCACCGCGGGGTCGCGTTCGTGGCCGCCGTCGAGAGGTTCGGGCACGAGGCCCTCGACGATCGCGAGCGCCGACTCCTCTACGACGTGCTGATGAAGCGGGCGAATATTCCCGGCCGGATCTCCGCGGCAGCCCGGGAGCGGCGACGCTCCGGCTGGGGCCGTCGAATGCTCGAAACCCAGCTTGGTCGCCGGCGACCGGGCTAGCGAGGCTCACAGCCAGGTCTTGCACCCGCGTATCGCCAGTCTGAATGACCCTGGGAGTCTTGGAGACTCCGGAGCCCGGCGTGGAACTAGCTCAGGCGCCAGAGTGTCGATCTGGGCTGCGACCGCGTGTCCTGGCTGACGCGCCGGAACGTGCAAGCTGAAGTAACATCCCGCGCGTGGTTCGGCTCGTTGTCGTTGCCGCTGCGCTCGCGCTCCTCCTGCCGTCGGCCGCGGCCGCCGTCCCGCCAGCGCTCAGCTCCGTGAGCGTGAGCAACCGGCACCCGGAAATCACCTTCTCGGCGCCGAAAGCGGACAGCGTCTACATCACCATTGCCTCGAAGCCCGATCGCTCAACCGACGGCTCCTTCCTTCAGGAGAACGTCAAGGGGGCAGACATCCTCACGGATTCCGAGATCCAGACCGGCCACTGGCTCAGCGAGGCACAGGTCGATCCGGGGACGTACTGGCTGATCCTCCAAGCCTTCCCCGCCTTCGGCCAGTGCTACATCTACGACGCCGGCACATACGACGACTCCTGCGCCCAGGGCTACTCCGCGGTCGCGCAGCTCATCGTCCCGAAGCCGCCCGTCCGATACTCCGCCACGATCCAGGTCTTGCGCCTCTCAGGCCGGGCGTTCCTGGTGCTGAAAGCATCGCCCCTCGGCCAAACGGTGCCGTACAAGCTCTGCTACCGGAACGCGGTGAAGGCGCGGAGGTGCCTGCGCGGCACTCTCGACGGGTACTCTTGGGGTTCGAGCGCGACCGACCGGCTCTCCCTATCCACGCGAGGTCTCGCGCAGTTCACCACGTTCGAGTGGTTCGTCGGCGTGAGGAAGGTCGCGCAGAAGCGCGTGCGCGTTCGATAGCGCTTTCAGCGTGAGGGCTCGAGGAGTTTGGTCTCAAATGACGAGCTCGCGGCCGGGGGCGCCCGCGAGCGCCCCCTCGAACGCCGCGTTCACGCGGTCGAGCGGATAGCGCGGCCCGAGGAGCTCCCGGGGCTCCAACCGCCCCCAGCGGACGTGCTCGAGCAGGACCGGGAGCGCGACCGCGGCGTCCTCGGAGCCGTACATCGTCCCGGTGAGGAACTTCTCGCGCCGGTTGAACTCGGCCGGATCGAGGTCGAGGCGGGCCCCGGCCGCAGGCAGGCCGACGATCACGCAGGTGCCCTCCGCTGCGGGCGAAGCGCAGGGCGGGCAGGGCCGTCTCGGAGGTCGCCGACGGAATCATGCTCACGGTTGTAGCCTTGGTGCTACAGTTCGTGTGTGGCCGACGTTTCGGCACGCGATCTGCGCAACCACACCGCTGCGATTCTGCGCCGAGTGGAGGCAGGCGAGCGGCTACGCGTGACCGTCAGCCGCCGCCCCGTCGCAGAGCTCATCCCACTCGGGCGGCCGACCTGGATCTCCGGTGCCGCCATGGAGCGAGTACTCCGCGAGGCGCCCGCCGACCGCGGTCTGCTCGACGATCTCGCTCCCCTGCGCGAGCAGACGATCGAGCCGGCATGAGCCGCGCCATCCTCGACACCTCCGTCCTGATCGCAGGCGAACAGGACCGACCACTCGAGCAGCCGCTACCCGAACACGTTGCGGTATCGGTCGTAACGCTCGCCGAGTTGGAGCTCGGCGTCCTCGCCGCCGCCGATCCGGACACCCGTGCGCGACGCCTGCGCACACTCGGCGAAGTCCGCGCACTCGCCGCTGCCTTACCGATCGATGAGCGCACCGCCTCCGCCTACGCCCGACTCGCCGCCCGCACCCTCGCCGCCGGCCGCAAACCCCGCATCCACGACACCTGGATCGCCGCCACCGCCCTCATCAACGACGCCGAAGTCTGGACTCGAGACACCGATTTCACCGACTTCACCGACGCCGTTCCCGTCATCCGCATCTGAGGTCGGTCAGCACCTCCAAACAGAGACCCGCGACGCAAGACCCAAGTTCCGGCACGCACAGGTGGCCAGCCCTCTTGCTGGGAGTCGGTGATCTCGTCCCTCCTTCGCGAAACTGGCAGCGGGCAGTGTCGGGCTTCCCGCTGAACGGTGCGTTCAGAGGCACTGTCTGCTGTTTTCCTCGTTGGAGACACAGGTTCCGGCTCATCCGCGCAGTCGTCTCGGATCCCTCCTACTCGGGGATGACGAGGACGCGGCCGGGGGCGCCCGCGAGCGCCGCCTCGAACGCCTCGTTCACGCGCTCGAGCGGATAGCGCGGACCGAGCAGCTCCCGGAGCTTCAGCCGGCCCGCGCGGACGTGCTCGAGCAGGACCGGGAGCGCGACCGCGGGGTCCTCCGAGCCGTACATCGTCCCGGTGAGGAGCTTCTCGCGCCGGTTGAACTCGGCCGGGTCGAGGTCGAAGCGGGCCCCGGCCGCCGGCAGGCCGACGATCACGCAGGTGCCGCCGCTGCGGGTGAAGCGAAGGGCGAGCGAGACCGTCTCGGGGTTGCCGACCGCGTCGAACGCGTGGTCCGCCCCGTCGGGGGCGACCTCCTTCATCAGCTCCTTCAGGCCCTCGGGTGCCGCCACGTGCGTCGCGCCGAGCTCCCGGACGAGCTCCAGCCGTTCCTCGAGCGGGTCGACGCAGACGATCGCCCGGGCCCCGGCAATCCGGGCGCCCTGCACGCAGAACTGCCCCACGCCGCCGGCGCCGATCACGAGCGCGACCCCCCCCGGCTGCGCGCGCGCCGCGAACAGAACGGCGCCTACTCCGGTCAGCGCGGCGCAGCCGAGGAGCGCCGCCTCCTCGAGCGGGATCCCGCCGCCGGTCGGGAGCGCGGCGCGCCCGGTGACGACGAGCCGCTCCGACAGCGCCCCGGTCGCGGTGCCGCGGTAGAGCGTCTCGCCGTCGAGCGTCATCCCGGTCGTCCCGTCGACGAGCGTCCCGGCGCCGATCGCCCGGTGCAGGCTGACGCACGCGGCCGGGCGGCCGCGCCGGCAGTCGGCGCAGTCGCCGCAGGCGGGCGCCCAGGAGAGGACGACCTCGTCGCCCGGCCGTACCGACTCGACCTCGTCTCCGACCGCCTCGACGACGCCCGCCCCCTCGTGGCCGAGCACGATCGGGGCCGGACGCGTCCACTCCCCGCGGATCGAGTGCAGATCGGTGCCGCAGATCCCGACGGCGGCCATGCGGACGAGGACGTCGCCGGGGCCCGGCTCGTCGAGGTCGATCTCGCGAACCTCGAGCGGCTCCCCCGCACCGTGGAAGACGGCGGCGCGCGTCTTCACGTCCGCCTCGTCGCTACCCGAGCGCGGCCGAGACCGTCTTGCAGTCGGTGACGGTCGAGACGTTCTGGAGGGCGTAGTTGATCGAGGCGTTGTGCCAGTCGGCGTCGATCGTCGAGCAGCCGTCCTCGGGCACGACCATGTAGTAGCCCTTGTCGGCGCCGGTGCGAGCGGTGTGCTCGATCGACATGTTCGTCCACGCCCCGGTGACGACGATCGTGTCGACCCCGAGGCCGGCGAGCAGCGTCTCCAGCTTCGTCCCCTGCCACGCGCTCATGCGCATCTTCTCGACGACGTGGTCGCCCGTCTGCGGCTCGAGCCCGTCTGCGGGCGCGCCGCCCCAGGTGCCGCGAACGACGCCGCTTGCGTCCTTCACGCCCTGAAAGAGCGGCGCGTTCAGCTTCAACCCGGGCGCGCCGGGCTCGACCAGGTACCAGACGTGGATCACGTGACCGCCTGCCTTGCGGAACCCGTCGGCGAGCGCCTTCACGTTCTCGACGACGTTCTGCTCCTTCGCGTGCTTCGGCGCCCCGGAGTCCGCCCAGGCGCCGCCCTCGGTGATCACGTCGTTCTGCAGGTCCTGGATCAGGAGCGCCGTCCGCTTCGGATCCAGCTTCAGCTTCGCCATGTGGTTCTCTCCTCAGCTCATGTAGGGCTCGCGGCGCGGCCCGACCTTCGTCTCGAAGGCGTACAGCGATGTCGAGCTCGGGACGAACAGGGTGTGCCAGTCCGGTCCGCCCCAGGTCAGATTCCCGACGTTCTCCGGCACGCGGATCGTCCCGAGGTGCTCCCCGTCCGAGCCGATCACCCAGATGCCGCCCGGGCCCGTGACCCAGATGTTCCCCTCCTCGTCGCACTTCATCCCGTCGGGGATGCCCTTCTCGATCTCGCCGGTGCCGATTCCCTCGAAGAACATCCGGCCGTTCGAGAGCGAGCCGTCCGGGCCGACGTCGGAGAGCTTGATCAGCGCGGCCGGGGTGTCGTTGACGTAGAGCAGCGACTCGTCGGGCGAGAAGCAGAGCCCGTTCGGCTGCTCGTACTCGTGCCTGGCGACCACGAGCTCCGGCTCCCCGCCGCCCGGCGGGATCCGGAAGACGCCCTGCCAGCCCAGCTCGCGCTCACGCTCGACGCCGAACACGGGCATGCGGCCGTACCAGGGGTCGGAGAACCAGATCGAGCCGTCGGAGGACACGCACACGTCGTTGGGGCTGTTCAGCTCCTTGCCCTCGAAGTGCGACGCGAGGGTCTCCCTGTTCGTGTTCGCCCCGTCCGGGTCCATCCGGACGAGCGAGCTCGTCGAGTGCTCGCAGACGAGCAGCCGGCCGTCGGCGTCGAGCGTCATGCCGTTGCCCTTGTTGCTCGGGCTCGCCACCACCTGGACGCCGCCCTGCTCGTCCCAGCGCCGGCGGGTGTCGCCCGGCATGTCCGAGAAGAGCAGGAACTGTCCGTCCGGGTTCCAGATCGGCCCCTCGGTGAAGGTGAAACCGGTGCCGAGCCGCTCGACCTCGACGTTCTCGTCGACGAGGCTCGCCAGCCTGTCTGACCTCACGTCTACGCTCACGCTCCCTCCTCTCGCGTGCAACGACGAGCGCGAACCTAACAGACCCGCGCTCCGTGCTCCCGGCCGTGCCGCTCGCCGGTCGACACCTGATTTTCCGGTCACCTATCGTCCTCTGGCGGATGGTCGGGTGAGCTTCGTGTTCATGGTGTTCCACTACCCGAAGCCCGAGCACGGGACGCGCGCGCACGGTCGATGAAGGGCATGCGCGACCTAGCGCTCGTCCGCGGATTCGAAGTCGAGCGCGCGCGAGTTGATGCAGTACCGCTGCCCGGTCGGATGCGGCCCGTCGGGGAAGAGATGGCCGAGGTGCGAGTCGCAGGCCGCGCAGCGCACCTCGATCCGGCGCATGCCGTGGCTCGAGTCGACCTCGGTCTCGACCGCGTCCTCCTCGCTCGGCTCGAAGAAGCTCGGCCATCCGGAGCCCGAGTCGAATTTCGCCTGCGACTTGAAGAGCTCGGCGCCGCACGCGCCGCAGCGGAAGACACCGCTGTCCTTCACGTAGTTGAGGTCGCCCGACCACGGCGGCTCGGTCGCCGCGCAGCGCAGGACCGCGTAGCGGTCCGGGTCGAGCTCGCGCTGCCACTCCTCGTCGGTCTTGCGGATCTTCTCCATCGTGTCCTGTCTCGGAAGCATGCCTGTTCGTTGCACCCGGACATGTCGCTACATGACACCTCGAGTTGTCGCTACAATAACGTGCGTGGAAGTCGGAATCCGCGACCTGCGCGCCGATCTGTCCCGCTGGATCAAGCGCGTGCGCGAGGGCGAAGAGCTCGTCGTCACCGATCGCGGCGAGCCGGTCGCGCGAATCGTGCCCGCGAACGGTCGCTCGCGGTTCGACGAGCTGGTCGCAGCCGGAGTGATCAAGCTCGCGCCGCGCAGGAAGGCGCCGCCGCCTCGGCCGATCGAGGGCATCGAGCCGCTGAGTGATCTTCTGCAGGACGAGCGCCGCTGATCGCCTACTTCGACACGTCGGCATTCTTCAAGCTCGTCGTCCCGGAGACCGGAACGGATCTCGTCGAGGCGACGTGGACCGCGGCCGACCGACGAGTCTCGTCGACCCTGCTGTACGCCGAGACACGGGCCGCACTGGCCCGCGCAAGCCGGATCCGGCGAGTCGGACCGGGCGATATCGCACTCGCCCGACGCGAGGTCGAACGCCTGTGGGAAGGAGTAGACCGCATCGAGGTCACGGAGGAGATCGCCCGCCGGGCAGGCGACCTGGCGGAAAGCCATGGACTGCGCGCATACGACGCCGTTCACCTGGCCTCGGCCGTCTCGATTGTCGGCAACGAAGTCGTTCTCGTCGCGGCGGACGGCGACCTCGTGAAGGCTGCCGCTCGACGCGGGATCGAGACGACGCCTCTCTAGTCCACCTCGGCGTGGATGCGTTTCTTCGCCGTCTTCAGCGGCCCACCGCCGCGGTCGGCGCGGACTGCGAGAATCTCGGCCAGGATCGAGAACGCCGTCTCTGATTGCGAGTCGGCGCCGATGTCGAGGCCGCACGGGCCGGAGATCCGGTCGAGTGCCGCCTCGGGCACGCCCGCCTCGAGGAGCCGCTCGCGCCGGCGCTCCTGGTTTCGGCGCGAGCCGAGCGCGCCGACGTAGAACGCGTCGGTCTCGAGGGCGCCCTTCAGGGCCGGCTCGTCGAACTTGTCGTCGTGCGTGAGGACGACGACCGCGGTCTGGTGATCGGGGGCGACCTCCGCCAGCGCCTCCTCGGGCCAGAGGACGACCAGCTCGTCCGCGCTCGGGATGCGCTCGGCGGTCGCGAACTTCTCCCGCGCGTCCGCGACGATCGTCGTCCAGCCGAGGAGCTTCGCGGCCCGGCAGAGCGCCTCGGCGGTGTCGACCGCGCCGTAGACGAAGAGCCTCGGCGGCGGGCCGTACCACTCGGCGAACACCTTCGAGCCGTCGGCGAGCTCGAGCAGCCGGTTCCGGCCGCGGCGGAGCACCTCGTCGAGTTGCGCCAGCGCCTCCTCCGGGACGCCGTTGCCAATGCGCTCGCCGCTCTCGAAGACGAGCAACTTGGCTCCAATCGCGTCGCCTTCGACCACGGTGAACTCCACGGCCCGCTCTGTCTCGCATCGCTCCCGAGGAAAGTGCGGAGCACTTTCCTCGGTTAGGAACACGTCGATCTCACCGCCGCAGGGAAGCCCGACCTCCCAGGCCTCCTCGTCGGCGATCCCGTAGCTCAACAGCTTCGGCTCACCGGTCTCCAGCACCTCACGGGCGTTCTCGTAGACGTCCGACTCGACGCAGCCCCCCGAGACCGACCCGCACATCTGGCCGGACTCGGAGACCGCCAGGCTCGCCCCGACCGGCCTCGGCGCGGAGCGTCTCGTGGCGACGACCGTCGCGACGACGACCCTTTCGCCCTGCGCGCGCCAGCGCTCGATGTCCCCCAGGATGTCCTTCATGCCGCGTGCCTCCTCTCGATGCCGGCGAGAACGCCGGCCAGGTCTTCGAGACTCGCCAGATTGTGCCCTGGCAGGAACCGGTCGACGTGCGGGAGCGCGGCGCGCATCCCGCCCGCCAGCGGCTCGTAGTCCGGGTGGCCCTTGAGCGGGTTGACCCAGACGACGGCGTAGGCGCACCGGGCGAGCCGCGCCATCTCGCGACCCACCGTCTGTGTGTCGTCTCGCTCCCACCCGTCCGACACGACCACCACGACCGCGCCGCGCGAGAGCGCGCGCCGGCCCCAGAGGTCGTTGAACGCCTTCAGCGACGCGCCGATCCGCGTCCCGCCCGACCAGTCGACGACCCGCTCCGATGCCTCCTCGAGCGCACGCTTGGGGTCGGGGCCGGACAGCTCCTCGGTCAGCCGGGTCAGCCGAGTGCCGAAGGCGAACGCCTCGACTCCGCGTCCACTCTCGAGCAGCCCGTGAACGAACAGCAGGATCGCACGCGAGTACGGCTCCATCGACCCGGACACGTCGCAGAGCACGATCAGCTTCCGGTGCGTCGCGACCCGGCGGCGAAACGCCCGCTCGGCCGGATCTCCGCCTGTCGCCAGCGAGGCGCGAACGAGGCGGCGCAGATCGAGCGTCGAGCCGCGCGGGTTTCTCCGCAGCCGCCTCGAGCGCCGCTGCGGGCGCGCCGACGCCAGCTCGGCGATCAGCCTGCGGAGCTCCGCCAGCTCGTCCGCGGTCAGCTCCGCGAAGTCCTTGCGACGCAGGAGCTCGTCGCGGCTCCAGCCCGCGGCCCGCTCGTCGCTCTCCTCGGCGCCCGCGTCGTCGGCCTCCTCGTGTCCGTCCCGGGAGGCCGTCTGCACCCCACGCCGGCGCTCGGTGTGGGGCGTCCGGGGAGGCGCCAGGTCCGGCGCGCGCAGAAACCAGGCGGCGAATGCGCGGTCGAACGCCTCGAGGTCGTCCGCCCGCGAGACGAGCGTCTGGCGAAGCGTCCAGTAGACGTCGTCCCGCCGGGCGAGCCGGACGGCGTCGAGACCGTGCAGTGCGTCGGTGATGCGCCCCGGGCCGACCTCGAGCCCGGCCTCGCGCAGGACGCGCCCGAACGTGACCACCTGGCGGACGAGCGCACTACCCGACAGCGCGGGCCTCCTCGACGAGCGTGGCGAGGGCCGTGTCGCGGACGGTTTCGAGGTCCTCGTGGTACTTCAGCACCGAGCCGAGGGTCTGCTCGACGATCTCCGCGTCCAGCTCCTGGCGGCCGAGCGTTGCGAGGGCGTTCGCCCAGTCGATCGTCTCGGCGACGCCGGGCGGCTTTGCGAGGTCGAGCCCGCGCAGGCCGCGGACGAACATGGCCGCCTGCGTGGCCAGGCGCTCGGGGATGCCGGGGACCCGGGTGGTCACGACCTCGATCTCGCGCTCGAGCGTCGGATGGCCGATCCAGTGGAACAGACAGCGGCGCTTGAGCGCGTCGTGCAACTCTCTGGTGCGGTTCGAGGTCAGGATCACGCTCGGCCGGCGAGCGGCGGAGACGGTCCCGATCTCCGGGATCGTGATCTGGAAGTCGGAGAGCACCTCGAGCAGGAACGCCTCGAACTCCTCGTCGGCGCGGTCGATCTAGTCGAACATGAGACCCAACCGCTCGGGTCTCAAGAAAGCCAATAGCACCCGGCGCCTTATCAGGAAATCGGGGCCGAAGAGCTACTACTCCGAGAACCTTAACAACATCGCGGGCCGGAAGTTC
>JBBRXG010000028.1:0-28977 GCA_038248655.1 Gaiellales bacterium | reverse complement strand
GGCGAGACTCGCCGAGCTCGGGATCCGGCACCGCCGCGGCGGCTACCGCGACCCCGAGAGCCAGGCCTTCATCGAAAGCTGGTTCGGGAAACTCAAAGAGAGGGAGGTGTGGCTGAACGAATACGAGACCCTCGACGACGCCCGACAAGGGATCGGCGGCTACGTCGAGCGCTACCACCGCCGGCCGCACTCGCGACTCGGCTACAAGACACCCCACGAAGTCAAGGAAACCTGGGAAGATCTACAAAACATCGCGGCCTAGCCTGTCAACACAGGCGGGGAGCAGGTCACCATCTGTTCTACCGCCCCACCCAAAACCCTGCGCTTAATTACTGCCCCATCCCTAAAGAGGTCGATTCATGTCGGCGTGTGCCGTCGTACACGGTGGAACGCCTCCCGAAGCTCGGTCCGGGACAGCACCATCATCACTGCCACTGCGCCGACGGCGAGGTCGGCGAGCGTCGTCGCCGCCTGCATCCCGATCCCGAAGCCGAGAACCGATCCCGCGCTCGCAGCGCCTGCGAGGGCAACCGCGATTGCCGCCTGCTGCGTGCCGACGCCGCCCGGTGTGAACGGCAAGAGCGCGGCAATGTTATGCGCCGCGACGACGAGCAGGACGGTCCACAGTCCCGCCCCGAGATGAAACGCGATGAGGAACACGTAGACGGTCGCGAGCCTGAGCGCCCAGGCAGCGAGCTTCCAGGTGAGCACGCCCGTGAGGAGGCGAGGCGGGGCGCGCAGGATGGACATCCCTCGGCCGAGCCGCCGGGCGAGATCCCTCACGCGGGCACGCTGCCACCACCCTGCGGCCATGAGGCCAAGAATGAGCATCGCAGCGAGGGCGGCAATCGGTGGATGGGCGAGGACGTGCAGCCCCGCGAGCGGGGACACGGTCCCGATCAGCGATCGACCCGCCAGCAGAACGGCTGCGATCACAGCAACCGCGAACATCCCTTCGAGCGCCGTCTCGAGGGCGATCGTCGCTGTGATCGTCGCCAGACTCGACCCGGGCAGCCGCTGCCGGACGATGCCGAGCCGGACCGACTCGCCGATGCGCGCCGGCAGCAGCGCGTTCGCTCCGTTCGTTCCCAGGAACGCACCGAGTGTCGTGCCGAAGCGTAATCTGCCGCCCGGATACGCGTGCCCGACGATGTTGTGCCAAGACCGGGCCTCGGTAAGGATCTTCGCCAAGTGGAGCAGCAGCGCAGCTGCGAGCGCTCCGACCGACACCCCTGCGAGTGCGTGGAGTGTCCCCGACAGAAGCGAGGTGACATGCACAGCGGTTACTGCTGACCGCTCGTAGTCCGGGTTTCCAGGGCCGAGCGGGATCGACAGGGCTTCCCCATGGAGGCACTGTCCGTGGTCGAACCTGACACCGTCCTGAACGGTTACCGAGTGGTGTCGGCGCTCGAGTTGCGCCCCTCGAGCCGGTCAGGTCGACACGCGATCCGCGAGGTAGGCGGAGAGTCCAACGGCGATCCGGGTATGTCGCTAGCCTCGTCCTCCGCCGCGGCGAGCGGGACTGCCCAGACCTCCTACCAGGGCAGGATCCACGGCCTCCCGGGCAGGACGAGACCGGCAGCCAGGCGGAGCCTGGCCTTCCCGCGCCGCGCTCGCGACGCAGAAGGGCGAGCCCGGCTGCGGCAACGGCAGCCGCGATTGCCGCTGCGAGCGGCCGGCCGAGCTCCGGCTGTGCGAGTCGTGCGGAAGCGGAGAAGACCGAGGTGCGATGCCCGAACGGCACCAGAGCGAGCGGCCAGGACGTGCCTCGCGATCGTGCCCCTGATCGCGAAGGCGCAAGCGGTTGTTCGAGTCGGCGCGGCTGCCGCATGCGACCGGCTGCGCCGGGTGACGACCTGCACCACGGCGCCGGCGATAGCGAGGAGAAAGGACGAGGGCGATTGTCGCGTGCCGCACTAGCGGAACCACGGCTCTGCGAGCGGCAGTGTCGCCGCCGCCAGGGCGACGCCGACGAGGAGCGCAGCGGTGACTGTCCCGGCGCGCAGCACGGCGCCGTGGGCCCTCCGCTCGGAGCCGATCAGATGTGGGAGGCGCCTCGCGTACACGAGCACATGGACGCTCATTGCCCCGAGCCAGACAACGAAGCTCGCCTTGTGCAGCCCAAGCACGATCCCGGCGCGGCTCCCGACGACGAGCATCACGACACCGGTGGCGAGGATCCCGATCGTCGAGGCGACGAGAACCGGCGCAACCATGAAGCGCATCGCCGGATGCGGCGGTCCCTTTGCCAGGTACGACCGGCGGCGCTGGTAGTAGCGGACGAACCGGTAGCCGGTGCTGGCGACCTTGAGCGCCACCGGCGGGATCAGCAACATCCCGACGAACACGTGCACCGCGAGAAGGGGTCGCAGGAGCAGGATCGTTACGCCCTCGACCGCGAGCAGCCCGAGCAGGACGGCGCCGGTCGCCGCGGTCAGTCGCTCGTTGCCCTCGGCGTCACCGTTCCGGAGCTTCGCGGATCGCACGGCCGCAGGAGACCACGTCCAGATGAGGCCAGGATGAATGCGCTTCATCCCGCGCTCATCATCCGGCGGAAGAATGAGCAGATGCGGGTGCTTGTGGTCGAGGACGAGCCGAGGATGGCGAATCTGCTCGCGCGCGGGCTCCGGGAGGAGGGGCACGCAGCTGACGTCGCCGGCTCCGGCGAGGACGCGCTCTGGATGGCGCGTGGGGTCGTCTACGACGCGATCGTCCTCGACGTCATGCTCCCCGGCCTGGACGGGTTCGGCATCTGCCGCGAGTTCCGATCGGCCGGCGTCTGGTCACCCGTTCTGATGCTGACCGCACGCGACGCGATCGAGGATCGCGTCGCCGGGCTCGACGCGGGCGCCGACGACTACCTGCTGAAACCCTTCTCCTTCGGCGAGTTGCTCGCCCGGCTGCGGGCACTCGTGCGTAGAGCTCCCGGCGAGCGCCCGACGACGCTCGAGGTCGGGCCACTCAGACTCGATCCAGCGACGCATCGGGCCTGGCGCGGCGAGACCAAGCTCGAGGTGTCCGGGAAGGGTTTCGCGCTTCTGGAGGCGTTCATGCGCCGGCCGGGTGAGGTTCTGTCCCGGGGACAACTGCTCGAATCCGCGTGGGAGATCGGCTTTGAGAGTCGTTCGAACATCGTCGACGTCTACGTACGTTCCCTGCGAGAGAAGATCGGCCACGACGCCATCGAGACAGTTCGGGGAGTCGGCTACCGGCTGCGGGCGGACGAGGAATGATCTCGCGCCTGCCAATCCGGCTGCGGCTGACCCTGCCGTTTGCGCTCGTAATGGCCGTCGCCTTGGCGGCCACCGGCTTCTTCATCTACCGGCGTGTTGGCAGCACCCTGCTCTCGTCCGTCGACCAGGGTCTGCACGGGCAGGCGGTCGAGGCGGCCGCCCGGGCCGAGCACGGCCTCGGTGTTCTCGACCGGGACGTCCCCGGCGGCCCCTCGGTCGGACAGCTCGTCACCGCTGACGGGCGGGTGCGCAACTCGACGCTCCCGCGGCTGCCCGCGCTCGTCAGCGGGCCGGCGCTGCGCAGGGTGCTGGCCGGGCAGTCGATGCTGCGTAGCGGCTCGATCCGCGGGCTCGACGGGGACTGGCGGATCGTTGCTGCCCCAGCCCGGATCGCCGGGTCGCAGGCCACCGTAGTCGTTGCGACGTCGCTCGAGCCGCGTGAGGAGACCCTCGACCGCCTCGTGCGCGGGTTCCTCCTCGGCGGACCTCTCGCCCTGGGGATCGCGATCCTCGCCGGTTACGGCCTCGCCGCGGCCGCGCTCCGGCCGGTGGAGGCGATGCGCCGGCGCGCGGCGTCGATCGGCGTGTCCACGGCGGGGAGCAGGCTGCCGATTCCCCGCAGCCGCGACGAGCTCTCACGCCTCGCGGAGACGCTGAACGACATGCTCGCCCGGCTCGAGGCGGCCTTCGAACACGAGCGGCGCTTCATCGACGACGCGAGCCACGAGCTGCGGACGCCGCTCACGCTTCTGCGCACCGAGCTCGAGCTGGCGCTTCGACATCCACGCTCGCGCAAGGAACTCGAGCGGGCGATCCGCTTGGCCGCCGAAGACACCCTCCGCCTGAGTCGGCTCGCGGAGGATCTGCTCCTCTTTGCCCGGTTCGACCGGGGACGTCTACCGATGCACCGGGAGACCATCGACGCCGGATCGCTGCTCGACAGCGTCGCCGTGCGCTACCGGCCGAGGGCGCAGGCAGCGGACCGGCCGCTTCGAGTCGAGGCCGCGCCCCCGCTTCCGCTCGACGGCGACTCTGCCCAGCTCGAGCAGGCGCTCGGCAATCTGGTCGAGAATGCCCTGAACTACGGCGCCGGCGAGATCGCGCTTTCGGCTCGCGCTCGCGACGGCCGCGTCGAGCTCCACGTCACGGACCAAGGGCCCGGCCTTCCGCCTGACTTCCTGCCACGGGCGTTCGACCGCTTCAGCCGCGCCGACGAAGCGCGGAGGCGCGGCGGGACCGGGCTCGGCCTCGCGATCGTGACCTTGATCGCGAAGGCGCACGGTGGCGAAGCCGGTCTGTCGAACAGGCCGGAGGGCGGAGCTGACGCCTGGATCCGCCTGGCCGCCGCTCCCGGGAAGACCTAGCAGGAAGGCGTTCATCTGCTTCTCATGCGGCCGTGGTTTCCTAGAGCCGCGATGAAGGACGACGGCCACGCACGCCATCGAGCCGAGGGCGAACGCAACGCGGCCCAGGCACGGGTGCGCCGGGTCACCGGCGTCGTGCTCGCCGCCTCCGTTGCCGTCGCCGGCTCGCTCGCCGGCTACGTTGCGAGCGCCGCCTCCGGTCACAAGACGGTGCGACGGGCGGTCACGACTCGTCCGACGCTGCAGAAGCCGAAGCGGACGGCGCAGGTGCCCGTCCCGGAGACGCCGCAGGTGCCGCCATTGATCCGGCCCGACTCCGTGCCGTCCCAGTCCAGCTCGTCTCAGGCGCCCGCCCAGGCGCCGGTGCAGACCCAGGCTCCTCCGGTCGCGGTCTCGGGAGGGTCGTGAGTATCGCGTCGGACTCGTTCGCGGCGCTCGGCACGACGGCCCTCGTCGCCGTCGCAGAGCCCGAGGCGTTGGGGAAGGCGCGCCGTATTCTCAGGGACGAGCTCGCCGTAGTCGACGCGGCCTGCAGCCGCTTCCGGGCCGACTCGGAGCTCGTCCTGCTCAACCGCTTCGCCGGGACGGAGGTGCGGGTCGGCTGTCGGCTCCTCCAAGCTGTGCGCACCGCCCTCGACGTTGCGGCGCTGACGGGCGGTCTCGTCGACCCGACCGTCGGCGCGTCGCTGCGTCTCGCCGGCTACGACCGGACATTCGCCGAGGTTCGGCTTCGCGACGGACGCCGGGTCCGCCCGTCATTTGCGCCGGTTTCCGGCTGGGCGTCGATCGTCCTCGACGCGCGCCGCCGGACGATTCGGGCCCCGCGTGGTGTCGAGCTCGATCTCGGCGCGACCGCGAAGGCCGTGGCCGCCGACCGGGCTGCGCTCGGGGCGGCGGAGGCGACCGGAGCCGGCGTTCTCGTCAGCCTCGGCGGCGATATCTCCGTCGCCGGTGATCCGCCCGATGGCGGCTGGCCGGTCCGGATCGCCGACGACCACGCGGCACCGCTCGAAGGACCGGGGCCGACCGTCTCGCTCGCCGCCGGCGGCCTCGCCAGCTCCGGGACGCACGTCCGCCGCTGGACGACCGCCGGCGGCGAGCTGCACCACATCATCGATCCGCGGACGACGCGACCGGCGGTCACGCCCTGGAAGACCGTCAGCGTCGCGGCTGCGTCGTGCCTACACGCGAACGCGGCGAGCACGGCCGCGATCGTGCTCGGCGACGCCGCTCCCGCCTGGCTCGAGCAGAGAGGGCTGCCGGCGCGGCTCGCCGCCGAGGACGGCACGGTGGCGACGATCAACGGCTGGCCTGGCGACGCGCCGTGAGCGCGCACGCCCTCTGGTACCTGACGCGCGGCTCCGGTGTCGTCGCCCTCCTGCTCCTCACCGCGACGATCCTCCTCGGCGTGCTGGCCGTGAACCGCTGGCGCAGCGAGCGCTGGCCGCGCTTCGCGGTGGCCGGGCTACACCGTAACCTGACCCTGCTCGCCCTCGTCTTCATCGGGACGCACGTTGGGACGACGATCGCCGACGGATACGCGCCGATCGGAGTAAAGGACGTTTTCATCCCGTTCGTCTCGCTGTACCGACCGGTCTGGCTCGGCCTAGGCGCACTGACGCTCGACCTGCTGCTCGCGATCACGGTGACGAGCCTGCTGCGCAGGCACATCGGCTACCGAACGTGGCGCATCCTGCACTGGGCCGCGTATGCGACGTGGCCGCTCGCCCTCGCACACGGATTCGGCTCGGGCTCCGACGCGCGGTTCGGCTGGATGGCGGTGGCCTCGTTCGGCTGCCTCGCGCTCGTCCTCGTCGCGATCGCGGTCCGGCTCGTGCGCAGCCGCTCGGCAGGGTTGCAGCTGGCGGCCGGGGCGGCCACATTCGGTCTCGTCGTTCTCCTCGTCACGTGGTACAGGAGCGGGCCCGCCAGGCACGGGTGGGCGGCGAGGGCCGGGACCCCCGCCTCGCTGGTGAGAAGCGCCGCATCGTCGACCCCGAGCCAGCTCGCGTCCAGCAGCACGCCGATCGCGACGATGCAGCCGTTCGACGGTCGACTGGTCGGCCACACGTCGTCCTCCGGGCCGGACTCAGCCGGCGACGCCGCCGTCGCGATCGCCGCCGCCGTTCGCGGCAACCAGCCAGGTGTCATCCGGCTCACGCTGTGGGGGACGGCGCTCGAGGGCGGCGGGATCGCGATGCGCGAGAGCCGGGTCAGCTACCACGATGCGACGACGGGCACCGTCTTCAGCGGCTCGATCGTCGGGCTGGACGGCAACCGGGTCGTCGCCTCCGTCGCGTCGCCCTCGGGCTCAGGCTTGCGGCTCCTGCTCGTCCTGCGGATCGACCCGCAGGCTGGGAGTGTCACCGGATCGATTCGCGCGACGAGGACGGACCCCGCATGAGCGCGGCCGCCGCCGATCGCCCCCACATCGTCGCCTCTCCGCGCGGCCTGCCACGGCTGCGCGCCGGCCTCCGCCGAGGAGGACGCGCTGTCGACCTCGACTCCCACCTCGATCGGTACGGACCCCACCCACAGCTCGGCTCCGGGCTGATCACGGTCCTGGAGCAGAGCGGACTGCAGGGCCGCGGCGGAGGCGGCTTCCCGGCGGCGCGGAAGATGGCCGCGGTCGCCTCGCGCCGGGGCCGCCCCGTCGTCGTCGTCAACGCGGTCGAGGGTGAGCCGGCGAGCGGGAAGGATCGGGCGCTTCTCCGTCACCTGCCCCATCTCATCCTCGACGGCGCGGTGCTCGCGGCCGAGGCGGTCGGCTCACGAGAGGCGATCGTCGCGATCGGCGGCGCGGCGGAGATCGAGATCGAAGCCCTGAAGAGCGCGATCGCGGCGCGGACCCGCCGACGGCTCGACGGGCACGTTCGCGTGCGGGCCGTCTCCGCGCCGAACACCTTCGTCGCCGGCGAGGAGACCGCCCTCGTCCGCTTCCTCGACGGCGGGCCGGCCAAGCCCACCTTCACACCGCCACGTCCCTTCGAACGCGGTGTCGGCGGGGCCCCGACGCTCGTCCAGAACGCCGAGACACTCGGGCACGTCGCGCTGATCGCCCGGTTCGGGGCCGCCTGGTTCCGCGAACTCGGCAGCGCCGCCGAACCCGGCTCCACCCTCGTCACCCTGACTGGCGCGGTTTCGCATCCGGGCATCTACGAGATCGAGCTCGGCGCGACGCTCGAGCAGCTACTCGCGCAGGCTGGCGGCTGCGCCGAACCGCTGCGCGCGTTCCTCGTCGGCGGCTACTTCGGAGGCTGGCTCGACGCCTCGACAGCACTCCGGCTTCCCCTGCTCGACGCGGCGCTTGCCCCACACGGTACCGCGCTCGGTGCCCGCGCGATCATCGCGCTCCCGGCGGATGCCTGCGGCATCGTCGAGACCGCTCGCGTCGCCCGCTACTTGGCGAACGAGAGCGCCGGCCAGTGCGGCCCCTGCGTGTACGGCCTCGACGCGATCGCCGGCGCGCTGGCACGGCTCGCCCGCCGCGAACGCGACGGTCGGCGCCGGGCCGAGCTTGGCCGCTGGGTCGAGCAGGTCCGCGGTCGTGGTGCCTGCCGTCACCCCGACGGCGCGGCTCGCTTCGTCACGAGCGCGCTCGAGGTCTTCGCCGACGAGGTCGACCTCCACCTGCGCGGGCACTGCAGCGGCAGCAACCGCGCGGTCCTGCCGCTGCCACGGAGGGAGCGCCGGCGGTGAGCGACCAGGAGGTGCGGGTCAATCCGATCAGATGCGAGGCCCACGGCCTGTGCGCCGAGCTCTTCCCGGAGCGAATCCACCTCGACGACTGGGGTTACCCGATCGTCGACTCCACGCCGCTGTCGCCCGGACTGAGGAAGAACGCGCGACGGGCAGTGTCAGCCTGTCCCACGCTCGCCCTGCTCATCCAGGATGCGACCCGAACGCATCACGTGTCTGCCACGTCTCCTTCCGCTCGGCAAAGCAGCTGACGCCCGTTTCCGGCCCTTACAGCTCATCTCCCCAAAGTGCCCCCACGGCCGCATCGGCCGGGAAAACCGTGGTGCAGGAAGAGTTCGCGCTGGTACGTGTGCGCCGCGAGATCCGTTCCAGGCGGCCCGGCCCCAAGCAGCAGAGCAGCGATCCCTGCGAAAACAACGCCATGAGGGCGGCTTCGCGGCGGAGGGCCGCCAACGAATGGCCACCATCTCAGGGCGTCGGGCCGCAGAGATCGCGCTCCCGGCGCGCGCGGATGCGACTGATGCGATGCCATACGAGCAACGCCACGATTGCGGTGGAGAGTGCAGCTAGGCCGCCGACGCCGACGTAGCGGAAGATCGTGGCCGCGATGTGACCGAGGAGGTAGGCGGCGATCCCGACCGAGGTCGCCCAGGCCACTCCGCCGAGCGTGTTCCAGAGTGCGAAGCAGCGCCACGGCATCCTGTTCACGCCGGCAAGCCAGGCCGCCGCAACCCGCAGGCCGGGGAGCCACCGACCGAAAAAGACGGCTTTGGCACCGTGGCGCTCGAAGAACGGCTCGCTGCGCGCCAAGACGCGGCGCAGAGCGCCGGACCAGCGGCCATCACGACCGAGCAGCCATCTGCCTCCGTGCCGGCCGAGCAGGTAGCCCAGGTTGTCGCCGACGATCGCGCCGGCCGCGGCGGTGCCGATGACGAGCGGAAGGGAGAGATGGCCCTGAGCCGCGAGAATGCCAGCCGTCACCAGGCTCGTTTCGCCCGGAAGCGGAACGCCGGCCGACTCCCCGCCCACGATCAGGAACAGCGCGGCGTACACGACCGTAGCCGGGAGATTGACTAGCGAGCCGAGCATCTTGCCGCGATCGTCGCGGGCCGCTGCTGAACGGCGCCTGAACGGCCCCGCTCAGGCAGCGGGCAACTGTACGACAAACCGTGCTCCGCGCGTGCCCGGCTCCAAGATCACGTCGCCTCCCGCCGCCCGGGCAAGGCGCCGCGACAGTGCGAGTCCAAGCCCTGCGCCGGCCATCTCGCCGCCACCGGAGGGCGTGCGGCCCCGAAACCCCGGCTCGAAGATGCAGTCTAGTTCCTGGGAGGAGATGCCTGGACCATCGTCGTCGACGCTGACGACGACGCCGCCGGTGCCGTTCCGGTCGAGGCCGACTCGGATGCGGCTGTGGCTGTATCGGCACGCGTTCTCGAGCAGTGGCTGAAGGATGCGCTCGACCAGGTCGCTCTCGACGCCGACGCGGAGAGGCGCGCGTGGCGCATCCAGCTCGATCGCGACTCCGCGCCGAGCCGCGACCTCCGAGCATGCCTCGATCGTCGCGGCGGCCACGGCTCCGGCATCGGCGGTCGAGCGCGCGAGTCCGGCCTCGTGCCGGGCGGCGGCGACGAGCGTGTCCACCGTCCTCGTCAGGTGGTCGACATTCCGCTGCACGACCTCGAGGGCAGCGAGGTACTCGGCGCCCTCGCGCGGCCGGCGCAGAGCAAGCTCGGTCTCTGCGGCGATCTTCGCGAGCGGCGTGCGGAGCTCGTGCGAGAGCTCGGCGGTGAAGCGCTGCTCATGGCGGAGGCTCGCCGCCAGCCGGTCGAGCAGGCGGTCGAGCGTCGCCGCGAGCCGCGTCAGCTCGTCGTGCGGCTCGCCGAGGGCGAACCGCCGATCGAGGTCGCGCTCGCTCCAGGCGTCCGCGTCAGCGGTCATGCGGGCGACGGGGCGGAGCGCAGCGGCGAGCATCCACCATACGGCGATCGCGACGGCTGTGAGCAGCGCAGCTCCCAAGCCGACCGACGCAAGCAGGGCCGTGGTGCGCGACTCCTCGTACGGTGCGAGCGAGACGCCGGCGACGACGCTCCCGAGGCGTCGGCCGTGCGCGACGATCGGTACCGCGGCGAGCCGTGTATCGGCTCCTTCCACATCGGCCACGGGGCGTCCCGAGAAGGCAAGCGCGAGCGCCGCGGCCGCCACATCAGCCCGGGCAGTGGTCGGCCGCTCGATCGCTCGGCCACCGGCGAAGACCCAGACCGGGATGTCGAGCGCGGCCTCGTCCGCTCCTTCGCCGGCGACCACCCGCCCGTCGACGACGCGCAGCACTGAAAGCTGAGCCGTCGCGCGTGTACGCGCGCGATCTGTCGCGTCCGCCGACAACCGCTGCGCGAGCAGCAGATTGAAGCCGACGGTGGCGGCGGCGAGCGCCGCTGCGACCGCAACGATGACGGCAATCAGGAGCCGGACACGAACGCCGAGCTTCGGACGAATCCTCACCGAAGGGAGTAGCCGACTCCGTGCACGGTTGCGATTTCGGGTGCGCCCGGCAGGCGGCGGAGTTTTCGGCGAAGGCGAGCAATGTAGACGTCGAGCGTGTTGTCGTGAACGATTGCGCCGTGGGGCCAGCCGGTCTGGACGAGCTCGCGGCGGCGGACGGCCTCACCTGCCTGCGCGGCGAGGCGGGCGAGGATCCTGAACTCCGTTGGGGTCAACTGCTCGCTGACCTCGCCGGTGGAGATCGCGTGGGCAGCCGGGTCGAGCCGCAGGTCGCCGACGTGCGCGACGAGCTCGGCACCGCCCCGGCGTACGAGCGCACGGACACGCGCGACCAGCTCGGCGAAGGCGAACGGCTTCGTCAGGTAGTCGTCGCCGCCGGACGCGAAACCTGCGAGACGGTCTGGGAGAGCGTCCCGAGCTGTCAGGAAGAGCACCGGAGCCGCGACTCCCTGCGCCCGCAACGCCTGGCAAGCGTCGCGTCCGTCCGCGTCCGGGAGGCCGATGTCGACGAGGAGCGCGTCTGGCTCGCCGGTGGAAACGCGCTCCAGAAGTTCTGCCGCGCTTCCGACTGCGTCGACCACGAACCCCTCCTCGCGCAACCCCCGAACGAGTACGGAGCGCAACTCCAGATCGTCCTCGACGACGATCAGCCTGGCCTCGATCACTGCTCGCGCAGTATCGCACCGAGCTTCAGGCGGCCGATCCCGCGGATCGCAAGCGCGCTCGCCACGAGCCCGGCGGCGATCGCGGCTGCAGCTAGCTCTCCGAGGAAGAGCCAGGGCACGGCGAGGTGGTCGGGCGGCGGATCGAATACGTGCTGCAACATTGCGACGAGCATCTCGGCGAGCAGGAAGCCGAGACCGGCGGCGAGGGCGATGCCGGCGGCGAGAACAAGCGCCGCCTCGCTCCAGAGAAAGCCTCCGATCTCCCGTAGCGAGGCTCCGAGCGCGGCCATCGTTGCGAACTCATGCCGGCGCTCGGCGAGGCCGAGCGCGACGAAGAGTCCGATCGCGGCCGCGGCGAGGATGACGGCGAACGCCTCTTCGATGCGGCTGATTCCGGTGAGATCGACGGTGGTGATCGAGCTCACGGTCTGCCGGGTCTGGTCGCGAATGTTCTTGACGAGCGTGCCGTCGTTCCTGGTCGCGCTCGCGATCCGTGCGGCAGTGGCGACGGGATCACCGCTCGTCTTGGCGAAGACGACGTTTGGGCCAGGATCGTGTGCGGCAGCCTGCAGGTAGCGCAGGTTGGTGACCATGAACGAGTCCTTCGGCGCCGAGGGGAACTCCTGGACGGCGCCGACGACGTGGAAGGGAACGACCCGGAAGTGGCCGGTCGCGTGGTCGAGTACGCGCAGTTTCAGCAGGTCGCCGGTCTTCAACGAGTAGTCGGTGATCGTCTCCTTGGAGACGAGAATCCCGTCCGGGGTCGAGCGCAGCCGGTCGAGCATCGTGGTCGCGCCGGCGCCGAGGAAGTAGGAATCGCGCAGCGTCGTCGTCCGAGCGAGGCTGGACGGATCGATGCCGTAGGTGTCCTGCAGGTCGGGGCCGACGTAGGCGTAGGAGTGATCGAGCGCGCTGGTCGCCGAAACGCCCGACACATGCGCGATCCGGGCGGTGAGGTCGTGCCTGGCGGCGATCCCGGGCGGCGCGGTGACGACGACGTCGGCTCCGAGCGTCAGCTGGGCGTCGACGCGTGCCTGCTGGTCGTAGGTGGCGGTGAACAGGCCGAGGCTGACGCCGAAGGCGAGCAGGAGGCCGACGACGACGAGGCCCCGGTTTATCGCCGCTCCGCGCCGGCCCGCGCTCGCGAGCAGGAAGCCACGCAGGGCGGTCGGTCGGTAGCCGGCGCCGCGCTTGGCAAGCCAGGCGAGCGCGCCGCCCCGCAGGCGCACGAGCAGCAGGGTCGCTCCGAGCCAGAGCAAGGCCGGCGCGAAGAACATGTAGACCGAGAGCGAGAGCGTCGGATTCGAGTCCGGGTTGACGACTGCCGCGAAACCCGTGCTCGCCGTCAGCCAGTAGATCAGACCGCTGACCGCGAGCGCGATCAGGTCGAGGTACAGACGCTGCCAGAGCGGCCGGCGCTCGCGCCGGACGCTGCGGCGACCTTCGCTGACGCTGCTTCGGAACGCGGTGAGACCGGCGACGACTCGCGCGGTCATCGCTCCCAGGAAAGCGACACCGACGCAGACGCCAACGGTCACCAGTCCTCGTCCCAGCGTCAGAGCGACGCCTCCCTTGACGAGAGTCGAGACGGCCAGGAAGGCGCCTCCGGCACCGAGCAGTCCGGCGATGAGACCGGCGACGGCACTCTCGACGGCCGCCAGGATGACCAGACCACGGCGGGAGGCGCCGCGGGCCCGCAGCAGGGCGAGCTCGCGCCGGTCGCGCTCGACCGTTCCGAGCGCGGCCAGGTAGGCAAGTCCGAGCGCGATCAATGCGCCGGGGACGGCGAGCATGATGTAGAGCGTTTGCGCGTACAGCGCGTCCCCAGCGGCGGTGTTGAGGCTGTCGGAGAGGTTGTCGACGAACTGCACCTGGCCGGGAAGGGTGCGCTCGACCCTGTTGCGAAGCTGACCCGCGAGCGTGAACGCCTGGCCCGGGCTCGAGCCGAGGCTTGCCGGTGCGACCTGGGCCTGCACCTGCCACTGCACCCCGTTCTGCGCACCGGGCACGGCCGAGCTGCCGATCGTCGCCGGCGCCAGCGACGTGAGTGAGAGCGCGACCGTGTGTGCGAAGGTGGTCAGCGGCAAGATCGCGATCTGAGCCGGCGGTTGCGCCGGCGCCGGCCCGAGCACGGGGTTCAGGGGCTGGAAGAGGACGTCTGGGGCAGTCACGAGGGCAACCCCGCTGACGCGGAACGACTGCGGCTTCGCGCCGGCTCGAGGGGTGAGCGTGATCCGGTCGCCGAGCGTGGCCTGCAGCGTCGCGGCGAGCTGCTGGTCGAGCACGATCTCGCCCGGCCGCAACGACCCGTGCAGGAAGCGGAACGTCTTGATGTGCCGCAGGTAGCCGGGTGGAACGGCGAGAACCGACCCGTTGCCGGTGCGGATGTTGCCAACTGATGCCCGGTGATCGGCGCTTGCGAACGGGGCCGTGGCCGTCGCAGAGGCCTGGAGGATCCCGGGCTGCCGTGCGACGGCCGAGGCGACCCGCAGCGCCTGCGCCTCCGAGCCGACGGGCCCCTGCCAGGCGAGCGGAACGCTGCGAATCGCGCCTGCGGTCTGCGTTCGCAGCGAGTTGCCGATGAAGAGGATCATCGCGCCGAGGAGCCCGACCGCGGCGGCAAGCACGAGCACGCGTACGAGCGCCTTGCCCGGCGCGCGCGTGAGGCCGGCGAGGGCGAGGCGGGCGGCGGCGCCGCTCAAGGCTGCTCCTCGTGCACGATCCGGCCGTCGAGGAGCTCGACATGGCGTCCCGACCGCGAGGCGACGTCGGCGTCGTGCGTGGCAAGCACCAACGTGAAGCCGAACTCGCTCTGGAGTGCCTCGATCAGGTCGAGCACACGTTCGGCCGTATCCGAGTCGAGATGTCCGGTCGGCTCGTCGCAGAGGAGCAGACGCGGATCCTGGACCAACGCGCGTGCGACCGCGACTCGCTGCGCCTCCCCGCCTGACAGCTCGGCCGGCAGACTGTCGAGCTTCGAGCCCAGGCCGACGAGCTCGAGTAGCTCGGGTGCGGCGAGCGCCGGCTCGCTATCGGCGTGGGCAGCTCGGGCGGCAAAGGCGACGTTCTCGTAGGCGGTGAAGTGGGGCAGCAGGTTCGCGCCCTGGAAGACGTAGGCGATCCCCGAAGCGCGCGAGCGGCCGCGCGCAGCCGCATCGAGCGAGGACAGCGGCCGGCCCTGCCACTCGGCGACGCCGGTCGTCGGCTCGACGAGACCGCCGAGCACGTGGAGCAAGGTGGTCTTGCCCGAGCCCGAACGACCCCAGAGAGCGACCGCCTCGCCTGCTCGGAGCTCGAGGTCGATCTCGACAAGTGCGTCGACGCGAGCCTCCCCGGAGCCGTACGAGACGCTGACGTCCCGGCACGCCGCCAGCGGAGGCGCAGCGGTTCCGGCGTCTCCGACGGGTTCGTGACGGGGCAAGGTTCGCATCGATCCGATGATCGGCGCGTACGCCTGAACGTCTCCTGAACGTGCAGTACGCGGGGAGATCCGTCGTTCGAGCTACCGGGGCGGCGGCGTCAAGCGCGCGCGGCAGCGTCGAGAACCCGCGACCGTCGAGGCGCAAGCCTGCGCCAGTGCAGCGATCCCGTCATCACGATCAGGGCCCCTGCACCGAGCACGAGATTGGCGAGAGCCGTCGCCGCCTGCATACCGATGCCGAAGCCGAGCACCGTCGTGGCCGCGCTCGCCGAGAGGGCGACGACGAGCATCGCCTGCTGCGATCCCGCGCCCCCTGGGGTCAGCGGTAGAGCGGCCGCAACGAGCTGTACTGCGACAACGAGGAGCGCGACGGCCAAACTCGCGGGGATGTGGAACGCTGCCAGGAAGCAGTACACCGAGCCCACCCGCAGCGCCCAGCCAAGCGCCTGCCAGCAGGCGACGCTGCGGAGGTACTGGCCAGGATTGGCGAAGACCGCGAAGCCGCGCCGGGTGTCGGCGAGAATCGAGCGCAGACGCGCGCGGAAGTGGAAGCCCAGTCCGACGGCAGCGAGGCCGGCACTGCCGGCGGCGAGGCAGATGATCAGCGGATAGTGCGCGAGCGGCCCGGGGATGAGCGATCCGCCGTGAAAGCCGGGACCGAAACCGATGGCGATCGCCCCACTGACGACGAGGACCGTAAGCACGGCGTCGAAGACCGACTCGGCAAACACCGTCGAGGCGAGCCCGGGGACGGTGGCGCCCGGCAGGCGCCGCCTCAGCAGCCCGAGGCGCACGACCTCACCGGCACGAGCGGGGACGAAGGAGTCGACGCCGACGCCGGCGAGGAAGGCGCCCAGCGTCTCACTGAACCGAAGCGGTTCGGTCGGGTAGGCGGTGCGCACGATGTTGTGCCACGCGCGGGCGCGGGCTCCTAGCTTGGCCACGTGCAAGGCGAGCGCCAGGGACAGCGCAATCAGCGAAACGCCGCCCAGCCGGCCGACCAGCGTCTCGCCGCCGTTGTAGAGCGGCTGGAGCTCGCCCAGAAGCGACTCCCAGCTCACTGGGAGACGACCCGGCCGTCGCGCAGCTCGAGCACGCGATCGGCCGCTGCCGCGAGGCGCGGGGAGTGGGTGACGATCACGACTGTGCACCCGTACTCGCCGCGAAGGTGCTCCAGCGCCTCGAGCACGATTCGCTCATTCCCGGCGTCGAGCTCACCCGTCGGCTCGTCGGCAAGCACGAGCGGCGCTCGTCGCGCAGCGGCGGCGGCGATCGCGACCCGCTGCTGCTCTCCGCCGGAGAGGGCTGCGACGCGGTGGGCTCGTCGGCGCTCGACACCGAACGCGGCAAGCGCCTCCTCGGCCTCACGTCGCGGGTTGCGGATGCCCGCGAGCCGCAGCGAGACGGCGACGTTCTCCTCGGCGGTCAGCGACGACCAGAGGTTGTCGTTCTGGAAGATGATCGCCACCTCTCGGGCTCGGTAGGTCGCCAGCTCCCGCTCGTCGAAGCGGGTGAGCGAGCGCCCGAAGACCCGCACTTCGCCCGCCGACGGCTCGTCCAGCGCCGCCGCCAGTTGGAGCGCGGTGCTCTTACCGCTCCCCGACGGCCCGAGGATCGCGACGAGCTCCCGTGACTCGATCCGCAGGTCGAGCCCGCGCAGCGCGACGGTCTCGGCAGGCCCGGAACGGAAGATCTTGAAGACGTCGTGGAACTCGAGCGCTCCGAACGACAGCTCTTCGCGTTGATCCGGCTCGCGGTAGAGGCTCGCTACCTCCACCGGAAGCTCTTGATCATCAGCCGGTATGCGTCGACGTTGTCGACCCCCTGCGGCGTACCGAGATCGACGATCGCCACCTTGCCGGCGTGGGGACCAACGTAGTAGCGGTCGACCGCGAGCGTGACGCGCTTTCCGGTGACGGGATTCGGCCCGGGCTGCGTTGTGTAGACGACCTCGACCGCCTGGCCGGCCGGGAGCGCGACCGACTGCGGAGCGCCCTGGATTCGGACGCCGGCCAGCTTTGAGAGGTCGGCCTCGACCGAGGCGATCGTAGGTGCGGACCCGGAGGCGATGACGATGCGGACGGCGTTGTTCCTTTCTCGGAACGCCACCCGCGTGCCTGAGCCGCTCTGGGCCCATCCCTCCGGGTACTTCATCGACCATCCTGCGCGCGCGTTTACGAAGGCGAGGAACACCTGGCTGTCGGGGATGTCGCCCGTCGCCGCCGCGTTCGCCTCGGCCTGCAGCGCACCGGGTGAAGGCGTCTGCGCGGAAGTCGTGGTCGCCGGCGCGACGGAGGGCGTCGGAGCCGTCGCCGTCGCCGCTCCGCTGGTGGATGGCGGAGCCGTCGACTTCGAGCTCGACGAGGTGCCGCAGCCGGCGAAAGCGGGTGCCGCAACGAGGATGGCGACCGCGGGAAGGATCCGATGAACGGTCATGGCGGCGATGCTGGCCGAGCCTGCCTGAACACCGCCTGAACGACGTCAGGCGCTGCCCCCTCGCTGTGGATCGTGGATCACTGAGGAGCTCCCGTTGCGCACCGACTCGAAATTCCCCGTGGGCTCGAATCTGCGCATCACCGCGAGCCCGCTCAGCCCCAGGGTTCACCCGACCGCCTTCGCCGCGAGCCTGGCCGTGCCGGAGTGGTCAAGGTGACCCCGGTCGTGGCCCGCCTCAAGAACGCGTTCGTCCGGACGCGGGCAAGCAGCGACGTCAAGGATTGGCAGCGATCGACCGGCGAGCTTCAGCGAGACGGCAGCGTTGTCGGACTCGCCGCGTTAGGACTTGCGACGAGGACGAGCAGCGCCGGCCCAGCAATTCCGCCGTCGCGACGCGACTGGGGAATAGGCTCGCCGGATGAGCAGCGCGTTCTTGTTCCTGGCGGCGTTTCTCGCGAGCGCCGTCGAGATGGTCGAAGCGCTGACGATCGTGCTCGCGGTCGGCGTCACCCGAGGGTGGCGCTCGACGTTCTACGGGATCGGCGCGGCGACTGCGGCGCTCGCGCTGGTCATCGCCGCGCTCGGGCCGGCGCTGCACCGGATGCCGATCGACGCGCTCCGCCTCACAGTCGGCTTTCTGCTGCTGGCGTTCGGCCTGCAGTGGCTCCGCAAGGCGATTCTGCGCGGGAGCGGCTTCAAGGCCCTGCACGACGAGGACGAGATCTTCCGACGGGAACGCGAGGCTGCGAGCCGCGCAGACCACGAGGTCCGCTTGGGCATTGACTGGTACTCGTTCGTCCTCTCCTTCAAGGGGGTGTTCCTCGAGGGTCTGGAGGTCGCCTTCGTCGTGATCACGTTTGGCGGCACCCAGAAAAACATTCCACTGGCCGCGGCCGCCGCCGGCATGGCGGTCGTTCTCGTTGCCGCGGCCGGCGTCGTCGTCCGGTCCCCGCTCAGCCGCGTGCCCGAGAACACGATGAAGTTCTCAGTGGGCATCATGTTGACGACCTTCGGGATCTTCTGGGGAGCCGAGGGAGCCGGCGCCGTCTGGCCGGGCGGCGACCTCGCGATCCTCGGCGTCTTCGCCTTCGTAAGCGGGTCGTCGCTGGCACTGGTTCGGCTGCTGCGGCGGCAGCACGCGATGTTGCTCGCCGTCGGAACGCAGCGATGAGACGCGTGGCAGCGTTCGCCCGCTTCTGGTGGGAGTTCGTCGCCGGAGACGACTGGCGGATCGCCGCAGGGCTGGCCGTGGCACTCGGGCTCTGCGCTCTGCTCGCGCACGAATCCGTCGCAGCCTGGTGGCTTCTCCCGCTCGCGGTCGTCGCCCTCCTCGCCGAGTCGCTACATCGGGCGATCCACGGCTCCCGCCGAGGTTGGAGCGACTCGGATTAGCTCCTTAGACGAGTTCCACCCGGAACCACCGGCATCACCGCCGCCAGCGTGAGGGTGACCTGGGGCCGCGCGGCGGCGTCCTTGATCGTCCGCAAGAGGTGGACGGCTCGCGGGTCACCCCCGCGAAACGACCCGCCGAGAACGGCGGGCTCAGGCGCGGACGCGCCTGGCGAACGTGCGGGTTGCGCGCTTGCCGCCCGCAACGAGCGAGATCGAGCCGCGCAGCAGCATGCCCCTCGAAGCCGAGGGGATCCTCCACCGACAGAAAGCGCTGCCGCGGCTGAAACCGCGCGCCACCAACGCGAGACGGCGGCCTGCCGAGGCCGTGCACACGACCGTTCCGCGGGTGACGGCCGAGCCGGTATCCGCACGGGCGTACGGTCAGGACGGCGGTGAGAAGCGTCCCGGCCCGTGGCGGTTGGGAGCGAGTCGGAGCGACCTGGCGACCAACCTGGCTGAGGCCGGCACCGACGGCAGCAGCACGAATGTTGCGATGTCGGAGTAGCCGTTCGCGCCGGGGAACCGGTCGGTCGCGCCGCAGTGCCAGCCGACCCGCCACTCGTACGTCTGCGGCGCGGGTTTCGGGAAGAGGTTCGTCGGCACCGAGAACGTTCCGGGACCGAGGAAGGGTCCGCCTCGCTGCTGGGGCTGCCTCCGTCTCGCTGCCACCCTTCCGGCGGATCTCGGGGTACGAGCTGTGGATGTCGTCCGGCCCCGGGCAGTTGGAGTACTCCAGCGACCACCGTAACGGCAGGTCGGCGTTCGCGAACCCGGGCGGCGGCTGCACGCGTACCGAGGCCCCGTTCGCCGGCGACAGCGTCGTCGTCGATGCGGCGCCGGCCGTTTCCGCAGCCACTCCGACTGCGAGAAACGCTGCCACGGACGAGCAGAGCAGACGTTGCCGCTCTCCCGTTGCGAATCCAACCGACCTCGTCCGCACGATTCAACCGTGTTCCTCTTGCGGGGCGGGTCAACGAACGCCGTCGGGCGCCGGTTCGAGGATGACCGGGACGAGCGTGTCGGCGGTGGAGGCGACGGTGACGTGGATGGCAGTCGGTTCCCGGACCCAGGCGATCAGGTTGCGGGCTCGGAGCCGTTCGAGCTCGTACTGGAACGCGGCCGCCTGGGCAGGCGTGCCGTAGCGGCGGAGGATGTCGAAGCTGTAGCCCGTCGTGTGGAGCGAGTAGTCGGAGGTCGCCTCGGGGTTGGTCGCGACGAGAAGTCGTTGGTAGCTGTCGTCCCTGACGCTGCTCGTGATCGTCAGCGGGGCCGTCGCCCGGCTGAGCGCGTGGACGCGGTCTGCGAGGTAGACGAGGAGCGCGAGCGCTTCGGGGCGCAGGCCGCGGTAGAGCTCGGGTCGCTGGCCGAGGCGGGGGGCGAGCGCGCCCATGCGCGGGTCGATTCGGAGGTGGAGCCGTGCCGGGCGGTCCGGCAGTGGATCGAGGCTGTGTCGCTGCCAGGCGTGCTCGAGATCGGCGGGGGTGTGGAAGCGCTCGGTGGCAGCCGGAGGGTGGAGGACCTCTTCGGCGCTTGCCTTCGCGGTCTGCAGGGCGGCGAGCTCGGCGAGCCGGCCGGGATCGTCCCGGAACAGGCGCATGATCTCCTCGGCGGCGAGCAGGCGCCAGTAGTAGGTCTGGGAGTCGTCCCCGAGGCTCGTGAGGCGGCGCCAGGCGCGAGCGTGGCGGGACGGAGACGAGTCGAAGTAGACACGGGCCCAGGAGAGGTTTGCCTGAGAGACGATCTGCCCGATCGGCTCCCCGTCGTCGGCGGCGGCGTAGTCGCGGAGCACGCGTTCGAGGTTGCCGATCCCCATGTGGTAGGAGACGAGGGCGAGGTCGTCGCGGCCAAAGCGCCGGCGGGCGATCGAGAGGTAGCGAGCGCTGCCCTCGAGCGCCTGCAACGGATCGAAGCGCGGGTCCACGAGTCGCCGCCTCGCGCGGAGCCGCTCGGCCGTGTGCTCGTCGCCTCGACCGGCGGTTGCGGCGGCGATCGCGCGGGTGAGCTTGCGACTCGCGGCGAGGTCGACGCGCATGCCGAGGAAGTTCGTTGCGGTCTCGGCGAGGATCTGGGTGAGGCCGGACGCGCGCGCGGGGTCGCTGCCGGCGATCACGTCGGGCCGACCCGAGCTTTCGAGAAAGACGATTGCTTCGAGAGCGTCCGGGTCGATCCCGCCGTCGGCGGCGGCCTGCTCGACCAGTTTCCGGAAGCGCGCGGTCCGTTCGGCCGCCGCGACCACCCCGCCGGGGCTCTTCGCATAGAGGACGTGGGCCAGGCCGAGGGCAGCCTCTCCTTCGAGGACTTGCTCCTGCCCCGTCCTGAACGCGAGCGGATCACCGCCGACGTTCTGACGCGGGACGAGAACCGGAGGGCGACCGCCGCCGGTCAACCCGGCGACGAGCGCGTAGAGGCCGCCCGCGAGCAGGAGCGCGAGGAGCGCGGCGGTCAGGAGCCGCCGCCGAGCAGCAGCGCGACGGTCGCTCGTCATTGCAGTACTACCCGCAGGCGGGGAGCCGGAGGTTGTGGCGGATCGCGGGCGTGACGCCGCAGGCGAGCCGAGCCGTGCCGAGGGCGATCACGACCAATGCGCCGCTGTAGGCGTGGACGAGCACGATGCTGGCGCGCGGCGCAGCCCCCCCGGTTGCGCGAGCGATCGCGACCGTGGTCACCCTGAACGCCGGGTCGACCGTGGAGATCCAGGCCGGTCGGAGGACGCGAACACGCCCGGTCGCCCAGCAGCCGCTCGAGTGCGCATAGCCCCGCACGGCGGTCGAGATCGAACGAAGCTCTCCGGCCCTCGCCACCCGCCGGGCCGACGCCGAGCCCGGGAACACGCCGAGGAGCACACAGGAGGCCAGCAACCACGCTATCTTCACCGTGAGGCGAGTATGCACCCGAAGGCGGAGGACGGTCGCGTGGAGGGGGAAGGAGCCGGCGATCGAACTAGCAGATGGGGCGGGCCGCTCCGGCTGTCGGCTCATGACCTCTCCCGCCGTCAGCCGTACTCGTGGCCCGCCCTCTCACTGCACCTTCGTCGGCATCGGCGAGATGTCAATGGCGGGCGTGCCGGCGTCTGCATCCGTGTCCGCTCTCTCCGGTATACGTGACCGGGAATGCCCGAATGCCCGATCTGCGGACGAGAATACGAGGGCCGCTTTCAGGTCTTCGTGCCTCCCCACTACGAGACGTGCTCTGTCGTCTGCGCTCAGCGCGCCGCGGAGATCTGGGCGATCGATCCCACCGGCCCGTCCGCGATCGTGTTTCCGACGATCGAGGCCGCCGCCGCGCGATCGACGACGAAGGCAGCTCCCTCCCCGTCGCGGCGAACGCAGTCGCACCGATCCTCCGGGCAGGCGGCGTTCGTGACCGGGCTGGTCCTGCTCGTCGGGGGCGGGGCGACGGCGATCTACCTGGGGACGCGGTCGGACGATACGGCCGCGCAGTCGTCGGTCGGGACCCGGCCCGCGGCGACGACGCGGTCGACGCCTCCGGCCGCGGGCGCACGCCCGGCCCCGCCTCGCGCCAAGACGCCGTCCACCAGACCCGGTGCTCCTTCTCCTGCGCCGGCGACGAGACCTGTTCGCGCCCACTCCGCAGCAGGAAAGCTCCGGCCGATCCAGGCGGGGGTGAGCTACCGGGCCGACTCGCTGGCGGTTGCGCTGCGGATGACCGTCCCCGATGGAAACTGGGGCGGGGGGCAGTGGCAGACAGGCACGGCGTCCCGGTCCCGGTTCGGCTGGGCAGCGGTCGGCCGTCTTCCCCTGGCCGATCCTCGCGGACTGCTCACGATCGAGACCGCCTTCGGCCCGACCCCGTCGGCCGCCGCGATCGTCGCCCGGCTCAGATCGGCGGGGGCGGGGGCGACCTTCGGGAAGACGACCCGCGCGAGGGTCGCGGGGCTCCCGGCCCTGCAAGTCGACGGCAGCGTGTCGGCGGCGACCGGCCATGTCTTCGTTCCCTTCAGCCCGAGGGGCGCCGGGGCTCGCGCTCCGGACGCCTACGCAATCACCGCATGGGAGCGGTTCCGGATCATCGTCCTCGACGTGGGTGGTTCGAGGCTCGTCGTCTTCCTGGAGAGCTTCGGGCTTCCGGCACGCCAGTTCCCGGCGTTTCTCGGCGAGGCGGACACGATTCTCGGCTCGCTCGAGTTTTCCGGATAGACGCGCGACGGCAGCGGCTGCGCCGCGCGGAACTGCAAGCACGAGGACCGCAGCCCGAAGGCGCCGCCCGCAATTTGCGGACCTTTCGTCACTGCGCCCCCTTGCGGGTCCCGCCGGCATCTCATAGGTTGCCGCTTGCGCCGAGCACGGAGCGCTACTAGGTCGAAGCCCCGCCGGGGGGCGGTACGCGGAAGCGGAACGTCGGCCGGTTGGGTGGACGAAGGCGCCACCGGCTCGGCGAATTCTTTTGGTCCGGAACGGCCGTCGGCCGACTCCGTCCGCCCTCCGCTCTAGGCTCACGCGTCGTGCAGGGCGACTTCCTGAAACGCGGTACCGCCGAGTTCATCGGCGCGTTCGTGCTCACGTTCTTCGGCGCCGCCGCGATCATGGTCGGCTCGGCCGGCCTGCTCGGCGTCGCGCTCGCATACGGCCTCGCGGTCGCGCTGATGGTGACCGCCTTCGGGCACATCTCCGGCGGCCACTTCAACCCGGCGATCACGCTCGGCTTCCTCGCTGTCCGGCGGATCGACCCGAAGCTCGCGCTCGTCTACTGGCTCAACCAGTTCGGGGGCGCGTGCGTCGCCGCTCTCCTTCTCTGGTGGATCTTCCCCGCGGAGGCAATCGGCCCGTCCCGACTCGGCGCGCCGGTGCTCAGCTCGTTGATCGGAAACGAGGCAGGGCTCGTGCTCGAGGCGATCATGACGGCCGTGCTCGTGATCGCGATGTTCGCGACCGCAGTCGACCCGCGGGGCGCCTTCAAGGCGGTGGCCGGATTCGGCATCGGCCTGGTGATCACGCTCGACGTCCTCGCGGGCGGCCCGCTCACGGGTGCGGCGATGAACCCGGCCCGGGCGTTCGGCCCCGAGCTCGTCTACCGCGTCTGGGAGAGCTACACGTGGATCTACTACGTCGGCCCCGCCGCGGGTGCGATCGTCGCCGCCCTGCTGTACGAGTACCTCTTCCTACGTACCCTGCCGGCCCTGGTCGGCTCGCCGGAGTCGGGAGTGCTCGAACCCCGCCCGGGCGACCTCGCTTCCTCGTAAGCGGCTTCGCCGCTAGCCTGCGCGCCCGCTCAGGGCGCGTGTGACCTCGTCGCTCTCGTAGACGGGGAGCTCCTGTTCGACGCCGGCGACACGGAGCGTGAACCGGCCGGGCCGGTCCGTGACCTCGCCGATCCGGGTCAGCCGGACTCCGATTCCGTCTCCGGTCGAGATCAGGCGCTCGGCCGCCTCGGCCCCGGCGGCGAGGAGCAGGCTGCCGGAGGCCAGCATCCCCAGCGGGTCGAGGTCGAGGGCCGCGGCGATCGCCGCCGTCTCCGGCAGGACCGGCACGGCATCGCGATCGACCGTCGCCCCGCAACCGGCGGCGAGCGCCAGCTCGCGGACGCCGGTCGCCAGGCCGCCTTCGGTCGGGTCGTGCAGCGCGGTCACGCCTCCGGCCTCGAGAACCGCCATCGCCTCCGGGACGACGGAGATGCCCGGATCGGTGAGGAGATTCGCCGCCCGATCGACGATTGCGGGATCGACGATGTCCCTGAGCCGGTCGCCGAGCTCGCGGGCGACGAGCGCGGTTCCCTCGAGCGCGAGCGCCTTCGTCAGAAGGAGGACGTCGCCGGGCCGGGCGCCTCCCGGACGCAGGAGCGTGCCGCTGCGGGTCTCGCCGATCAGCACCCCGACGAGGATCGATCGGCGGACCGAGGACGTGACCTCCGTGTGGCCGCCGACGAGCGAGACGCCTCGCTCGACGCAGGCATCGCGCAGCTCCCGGAAGTGGGCTTCGGCCTCCCCCTCCGTCGTCCCCACCGGCAGGAGCGCGGTGACCATCATCCAGCGTGGAGTCGCGCCCAGGCACGCGAGATCGTTGGCGTTGACGTCGACGAGGTACCGCGCCGGGCTCTCGCTCGCGAAGGTGATCGGATCGGACTTGACGACGAGCGTCGTCGCACCGAGGTCGATCGCAGCGGCATCACCGCCGATGCCCGGACCGACGACGACCGACGAGTCGATCGACGCGTACGCGTCGATCAACCGTCCGAGCAGCTCGCCCGGCAGCTTGCCGACCGGCAGACCGGTGTCTCCCTCGGCCATCCGGGCCTAGCTTAGAGCGGCGGCGCGTGGCGGCCGGAGTTCCGTCCGGCCCCGGTGTCACCATCGCCCTCGTGACGGTGAACCGGGCAGGCTGGGCGACCGGATCGTTCCTGTGCTACGCGGGCGCGTTGACGGCCCTGTTCGCCTCGGCGGCGTGGCTCTCGGTGATCGCGGCCGACCACGGCAAGGGCGCATTCGCGGGCTGGTCGGTACTCTTCTGGGCTGTCGCGGAGATGCTCGCGTTCGCCTTCCTGCGACGCGGCCGACGCATCGTCGCCGGGCTGTTCGGCGTCGTCGGCCTCGGGCTGTTCGCGGTCATGATCGGCGCGTTCTTCTCCTGGTTCGGCTGGCTTCCCAGTGACAAGCCGTTCGGCGGCTTCCATGTCGGCCTGCTCGCGCTCGTGCTCCTCGTCCTCATCGCCGCGTTCGTCGATGTCGGCATCTTCAAGTTCCCGCTGTTCGCGCTGGCGATCGCCGGTCTCGGCTGGTACTTCGTCACCGACGTCCTGTCGAGCGGCGGCAACTGGAGCGCGTGGGTGACGCTGATCGTCGGGCTTGCCCTGTTCGTGGTCGGGCTCGTAAACGACGGGGGCGACACGCGGCCGTACGGCTTCTGGGTGCACGTCGTCGCCGGGCTGACCATCGGCGGCGCCCTCCTCTACTGGTGGCACTCGTCCGACTTCCAGTGGGCGCTGATCATCGTCGTCGGCCTGATCTTCATGGCGGTCGGCGCCGGGATCAGGCGCTCGAGCTACGCCGTGATCGGGACGATCGGGCTCTCGCTCGCCACCGGTCACTACTCGCTGGGCGAGACGTTCGGGCTCGTCGCGAACGGGCCCAGTGTGCCGACGAAGTGGGCCGGCCCGGTCGCGTTCCTCTGTCTCGGCCTCTTCCTCGCCCTCGTCGGCATGCTGCTCTGGCGGCGCGACGACGACGGCGTCGAGACGGTCTGAGCTAGGCGAAGGAGCTCGTCAAGGCGGCCAGGGCCGGCGATCGGAGCGCACTCGACCGCTTCGGCGACCTGCCGGTTCGGCTCGCGAGCGCTCAGACGGTGCTCGCGCGCGAGCTCGGGTACTCGAGCTGGCCTGCGCTCATGCGTGTGGAGGTCGAGCAGCCCTTCCACTCCGACCTCGAGTACCACGACGGTCGTGCAGCGGGGATCGCGACGGTCAACGGCGTCTCGCGTGCCGACGCCCGCCGCGACCTGGCCCGGCCACGGCTTCGCGACCTGGGAGGCCCTTCGCCGCCACGTCGCCGCGCTCGAGAGCGGCGCCGAGCCGGCGATGCCGTTCATGCTCGCTTACCGCGCCGTCGAGGCCGACGATCGCGGGCGGGTGCGGGAGCTGCTCGACCTGCATGCCGAGCTCGTCCAGCTGCGCGGAACGAACGGGAACGACCTGCTCGGGATGGCCGGCGCGACCTCGAGATCGTCCGGTTCCTCCTCGAGCGCGGTGCCGACGTAAACCGCGGCAACGACCACGGCTGGACGAAGCTCCACCAGGCGGGCTACTCGAATGACCGGGAGCTCGCGCGGCTGCTGCTCGACGCCGGCGCGCGCACCGACCTGCCGGCGCGCGGCGACGGCGGCACGCCGCTCGTGGCAGCGCTCTTCTGGGGCCACCGGGAGGTCGTCGACCTGCTCGGCCTCGAGCCGCGCAACCTGCGGGTCGCGGCCGGCCTCGGTCGGCTCGACCTGATCGAGGAGCTCGCCGGGGCGTCGGCGGCCGGCGCGCAGCGTGGGTTCTACCGCCCGCACGGCGGCTTCCCGGCCTGGCAGCGCTCCGACGACCCTCAAGCACGTTCGGCGGGTCGAGCCACGGCGAGGGCGTGCCGCCGCTCCACCTCGCGGCGCAGGCCGGGCAGGCCGACGCCGTCGACCTCCTGCTCGAGCTCGGCGCCGATCCGACCATCCGCGACTCCCTCCACGACGGCACGGCCGCCGGCTGGGCGGAGCACGGCTGCCGTCCCGACCTCGCCGAGCGGCTGCGCTGAGGGCCGCGACTACAATCCGCGCCGTGGAGAAGCGGGAGGAAGCAGATGTCCGGCCATAGCAAGTGGTCGTCGATCAAGCACAAGAAGGGCGCCGCTGACGCCAAGCGGGGGCAGCTGTTCACGAAGCTGACGAGAGCGCTGATCGTCGCTGCGAAGGACGGTGGGCCCGACCCCGCCGCGAACCTCGCGCTCCAGAACGCGATCGAGAAGGCGCGCGCCGCGTCGATGCCGAAGGACAACATCGAGCGCGCGATCGCCAGAGGGAGCGGCACCGGCGCCGACGCGGCCGCCTACGAGCACATCTCCTACGAGGGCTACGGGCCGGGCGGCGTCGCGGTCTACGTGGACGTGCTGACCGACAACCGCAACCGCACCGCAGGCGATGTCCGGCACATCTTCGCGCGACACGACGGGAACCTGGCCGAGTCCGGGGCGGTCGCCTGGCTGTTCGAGCGCAAGGGTGTCGTCCTGGTCGACGCCGAGTCGACCGAGGAGGACGACCTGACGCTAGCCGCCGCCGACGCCGGCGCGGAGGACGTCGCGGAGGAGGGCTCGTCCTTCGAGGTGACCTGCGCGCCGGAAGACCTGCACGCCGTCCGCGTGGCTCTGGAAGGCGCGGGTGTCGCCGTCATCGACGCCGCGGTGACGATGGTCCCGAAGACGACGGTCGCGGTCGAGGACGAGGCGACTGCCCGCAAGGTGCTGAAGCTGATCGACGCGCTCGAAGACAACGACGACGTTCAGGACGTGTACGCGAACTTCGACATCCCGGAGCGCGTGCTGGAAGCGGTGGCTGTCTAGGCTGTCGCCCTGCAAGACCTGGCCTTCGCTCCGCGCCTGCGTGTCGCCCTTTCTCGCAGAATGCGAGACGCTATGACTCCGAGCTTGTCCGTCGTCGTGTGCGGTGTCCCCCGCTGCGGAAGCTCGTTGTTGACGGGCCTGCTTGAAAGCGCCGGTGCCGGCCACCCGAGCGAGTACTTCTGGCGCGAGGAGATCCCCTCGTTCAAGCAGCGGTGGGCGGTCTCGTCGCCCCGCGAGTACGTGGACGGTGTCCTTCGGGCTGGGACGTCCGCGAACGGCGTTTTCGCGTTGAAGCTGATGTGGGGACATCTGAACGACCTCTTGCTCTACATCCGGGCATACACCGGCGACTACGAGAGCAGCGACCTCGACGCGCTGGCGGCGGTCTTCTCGGATCTCCGCTTTGTCTGGATCAGGCGGGAGGATGTGATCGGTCAAGCCGTCTCTTGGTGGAAGGCAATCCAGTCAGGTCAGTGGTGGGCTGGACAGGAAGCGACGTCCCAGCCCGTCTATGGATTCGAGCAGATCGACTGGCTCGTCAACGAGATTCGCGTCTATGACGGCAGTTGGCTCCGCTGGTTCAAGACCGAGGGGATCGACCCGATCATCGTCAGCTAGGCCGACCTCTGCGCCGATCACGAATGAGTGACACTGCGTGTACTCGGCGCTCTCGGCCTAGTGCCCGTCGCTGGAGCGCGGATCACGCCGATGGACGGGCTGACGAGACAAGCCGACGAGATCAGCGCGAAGTGGGTCGCGCGCTACCTGAGGGGGATCGCGGGAAACACGAACGCGAGGGAGGACGCAGATGGCTAAGCGCTACAAGAACCTACGAAACCGAGTCCGCTCCGATCCTGCGCGTGCCGCGCGCGTTTCCGCGTACTCACAGGCGATGCGCGATGCTGAAGCGCTGGCTCAGATTCGTGAGTCGCGTGAGCTCACGCAGCGTGACATTGCGGACGCGCTCGGCGTCTCCCAGGCAAACGTGTCGCGGATCGAGCGTGAACGCGACGTCTATCTCTCGACGCTCGCGCGGTACGTCGAAGCGCTGGGCGGACAGCTCGAGGTTACAGCCGTGTTCGACAACGAGAAGGTTCGGATCGGAATCGGCTGAATCCGCCGCGGCGCCCGACCTGTGCGGGCGCCGCACGAGCCGGCTGCTGAGGTGCGGGCGGGGTAGGGAAGGGGGTCCGCGGGGGAAACCGGTCGTTTCCCCCGCGCAGAGGACCGT